>DASZSS010000418.1:0-2415 GCA_035548535.1 Steroidobacteraceae bacterium | reverse complement strand
ATACCTCTTCTGGTCGGCACGGCGCGCCGCGCCCGCCTGGTTTCGACGCGCGGACTTCCACGGCGACCCGCAACGGCCGCTCGACGAAGCGGTGCGCGATCTCGTGACCACGCGCACGGGCGCGCGGCCGACCGGACCCATCCGGTTGCTCACGCATCTGCGCTTCTTCGGCTACTCGTTCAACCCCGTCAGCTTCTACTACTGTTTCGATGAGGCGGATTCCCGCGTCGAGACCATCGTCGCGGAAATCACGAACACACCATGGAAAGAAAGGCATGCGTACGTGCTGCCCGTCTCCACCTCCAGCGACGCGAGCAGAGATGCGTGGCGCTTCCGTTTCGAGAAGCAGTTTCACGTTTCGCCATTCATGCCGATGGACATGCGCTACGACTGGCGGTTCAGCGCACCCGGCGCGAGGCTATTCGTGCACATGGAAAACTGGCGCGACGGGCGCAGCGCCTTCGATGCCACGCTCAACTTGAAGCGCGTCGCCATCACGAGTGCTTCGCTCGCGAAAGCGCTGTGTGGCTTTCCATTGATGACGACCCAGGTCGTGAGCCTCATCTACTGGCAGGCCCTGAAGCTGTGGTGGAAGGGCACGCCGTTCTACACGCACCCGAAGCTCGAGAAGTTGGAAAGGACCCACGTGTCATGAGCAGCAGGCCCTCGATCGTTCCCGTTGAAGGCGCCCATCCGGTCGATAGCGAGGGCTCGCTCCTCGCACGCTTCGGGCGCAAGCTGCTGCTCGCGCAGCTCGCCAAGCTGCAGCACGGTAGCATTCGTCTCATCGAGCCCGAGGGAGAGCACCGCTTCGGCAAGCGCACCCCCGAGTGCGATCTCGCGGCGACCGTGCAGGTCGCGCACCCGCAGTTCTTCGCGGACGTGGCGTTCGGCGGCACCGTCGGCGCAGGCGAGGCGTACATCCGCGGGCTCTGGCGCTGCGACGATCTCACCTCGCTCGTGCGGATCTTCGTGCGCAATCGCAACGTCATGAACGGCATGGACGGCCGCTGGGCCGCCCTCACCAAGCCGTTCCTCAAGGTGTTTCATGCGCTGAACAGGAACAGCAAGGAAGGCAGCGCGCGCAACATCGCCGCGCACTACGACATCGGCAACTCGCTCTACGAGCTGATGCTCGACGAGACCATGATGTACTCGTGCGCCATCTTCCCGCGCGCGGATTCCTCGCTCCACGAAGCGCAGGTGGCCAAGCTCGACACGATCTGCCAGAAGCTCGCGCTCTCCCCGCGCGACCATCTCGTCGAGATCGGCACCGGCTGGGGTGGGCTCGCGTTGCACGCCGCCGCCAATTACGGCTGCCGCGTGACCACGACGACCATCTCGAAGCAGCAATACGACTACGCGAAGGCGAAGATCGAGCGGCTCGGCCTCGGCAACCGCATCCGGCTGCTATTCGAGGACTACCGCGACCTCACGGGCCAGTACGACAAGCTGGTCTCGATCGAGATGATCGAAGCGGTGGGCGCGAACTACCTCGAGACCTATCTGCGCAAGTGCTCCTCGCTGCTGAAGCCCGAAGGGCTCGCGCTGATCCAGGCGATCACGATTCAGGATCAGCACTACGAGCAGGCGCTCCGCTCGGTCGACTACATTCAGCGGTTCATCTTCCCCGGCAGCTTCATCCCCTCGGTCACGGCCATTGCGCAGGCGCTGTGCGCGGCAACGGACATGAAGATCACGCACCTCGAGGACATCGGTCCGCACTACGCGACCACGCTGCGAGCCTGGCGCGAGCGCTTCTTCGCCAACCTCGGCGCGGTGCGCCGGCTCGGCCTGTCCGACAGCTTCATCCGGATGTGGGAGTTCTATCTCTGTTACTGCGAGGGCGGCTTCCTCGAGCGTGCGCTGGGCGATGTGCACTTGCTGCTCGCGAAGCCCGGCTCGCGCCGGGCGGCAATCACCTACCGGGTGTGACCGCAAGGTGTCTCCGTAAGACAGCACACGGTTGGGGTTGCGCGCGCTCCCGGTACACTAGCGCGCCATGGACCCACGAGTCGTCAAGACGCGACTGTTCGAGATGCTGGGCGCCGACGGTCTGCTGACCGTCAGCACGGACGTCGAGCCGTATCTCGTCGATCACCGTCGCCTGTTTCACGGCCGCACGCCGGCCGTCGTTCTGCCCAAGACCGTCGAGCAGGTCTCGAAGGTCCTGGCGTTCTGTCACGAGCACCTGATCGGCGTGGTCCCTCAAGGTGGCAACACCGGATACTGCGGCGGGGCCACGCCGGATGCCTCCGGCGAGCAGATCGTGCTGTCGCTGCGTCGGCTGAACCGCATCCGCGCGATCGATCCGCTCAACTGGTCGCTCATCGCGGAAGCCGGTTGCATCCTCGCGGACGTACAGCGCGCGGCCGACGCGGCCGATCGCTTTTTTCCGCTGAGTCTCGGGGCCGA
>DASZSS010000417.1:0-13589 GCA_035548535.1 Steroidobacteraceae bacterium | reverse complement strand
GAACGTGATCCGGTTAGTACCGGCGAACGGACAGGTGCTCCTGCCTCCCTTCTTCGCACGGCTCCATCCGGGTCTTCTCTACCACGGAGGAGATCGGACATGCGTTTATTTCAAGTACTTGCGGCGGGCGCGTGGGCGTCGGCCGCAAGCCTCGCTCCTACGCTCGCGGCCTCTGCAGACGAGCCTCCGCTCGAGGAAGTGGTCGTCAGCTCAACGCTGCTGCGCGATCAGAGCCTGCAGCAGGTTCCGGCGAGTATCACGGTACTGAGCACCGCGACGCTCGATCGCCCGGGCCAACACCATTTCGAGGACGTCCTGGCGCTCGTGCCGAATCTGAACTGGGCGGGCGGCACCGCGCGGCCGCGTTTCTTTCAGATCCGCGGCATCGGCGAGCGCGAGCAATACGAAGGCGCGCCGAATCCCTCCGTCGGCTTTCTCATCGACGATGTCGATTTCAGCGGGATCGGGATGCCGGCGACGCTGTTCGACGTGTCGCAGGTCGAAGTTTTGCGCGGGCCGCAGGGCGCGCGCCTCGGGGCCAACGCGCTCGCGGGCATCATCTCGATCCACGGAGCCGAGCCCTCGACGACACCGGCGCTGTCCGTCGAGGCGAGCGGAGCGGATTACGACACGGGCTCGGTGGGACTCGTCGCGACCGGGCCGGTCGAGAGTCTCGACTCCGCCTGGCGCCTCGCGGTGCAGAAGTATCGCAGCGACGGCTTCCGCGACGACGTGTTCCTGCATCGCAAAGACACCAACGATCGCGATGAGCTGACCGCGCGCTTGAAATGGCGCTGGAACGCGTCGGACACGACGCGCCTCGACTTCACGCTGCTGCATGCGGACATCGACGACGGCTACGACGCCTGGTCCATCGACAACTCGTGGCGCTCGCAGTCGGATCGTCCCGGAGTTGACACACAGCGAGCCACGGCTGCGTCGGTGCGTTTGACGTCGAGCGCGTGGTCGCCCGGCACGCTCACTGTGATCGGCGCGTACGCGCGCTCGAATAGCGTGAACAGTTACGACGGCGACTGGGGCAATCCCCAACTGTGGGCCCCGTTCACCTACGACTTTTTCGCGCGCTCGGACCGCGATCGCACGACAGGCAGTCTCGAGGTGCGCTTCGCCTCGCCCGAAGCGCGCGAGGTGGGCGACGTCGCGTGGCTCGTCGGCGTCTATGGGCTGCACATGACCGAGGACGGCCGCGACACCAGCGTCGGCGTGTACGAGGACCCGTTCGATCCCGAGTCCAGCGGCTCGCTCGATGATTTCCTCACGAGCCGCTATCGGGCCACGAATGCGGCGCTGTTCGGGCAGCTCGATGGGCTCATCACCGAGCGCCTTCGCTGGAGCGCCGGCGTGCGCGCGGAGCGGCGCGACGCGCACTATCGCGACAGCGGCGTGTGGCAGAGCGAGCCGCGCGTGTCGGACCTCGATTCGCGCGACACGATGCTCGGCGGCACCGTGTCTCTCAGCTTCGACTACTCCGACACGAGCATGTACTACGCCACCCTCTCGCGGGGCTACAAGGCCGGCGGGTTCAATCTCGGACGCGTGCCGCAGGATCGCCTGGAGTTCCAGCCCGAGTACCTGTGGAACTACGAGATCGGGCTGAAGCAGCACTGGCTCGGGGGCCGGCTCTACAGCGACACCTCGGTGTTCTACATGCGGCGGCGGAACATGCAGGTGCGCACGGGCGATCAGCTCGACAAGTCCGATCCGAACAGCTTCGTGTTCTTCACGGACAACGCCTCGGCGGGCTACAACTACGGCGTCGAGTCCACGCTGCGCTGGCAGATCACCGAGCGCTGGGACGTGAATGCGTCGCTCGGCCTGTTGCGCACCCGCTTGCTCGATTACAACCCGGGCGATGAGCTGGTGCCGGACCGCGATCAGGCCCACGCGCCGCACTATCAGGCCGCGTTGGGCCTCGGATGGCGCCACCCGCGCGGATGGACGGCGCGCGCCGAGCTCACCGCGCTCGATTCCTTCTATTTCGACGTGCCGCCCAACGACACGCGCTCCCATTCGTACGTGCTCACGAACCTGCAGGCGGGCTACGAGGCGGAACGCTGGTCGGCGTATCTGTGGGGGCGCAACGTGTTCGATCGGGTCTATGCGGTGCGCGGCTTCTTCTTCGGCAACGAGCCGCCCGACTTTCCGGACAAGCTCTACATCCAGCGCGGCGACCCGCGGCAGATCGGCGTGACCTTCCACTACTCCTTCCGGTGAGGCCCATGGAAATCGGTGTCGAAATCAGTCTGTATCCCCTCAACGCGGACTTCATTCCGCCGATTCAGGACTTCATCGATCGCCTGAATCTCGGGCCGCGCTTGAAAGTCGTGACCAACAGCATGAGCACGCAGGTGTTCGGCGAGTACGACGATGTGTTCGGCGCGCTCGTGCGCGAGATGCGCACGACGTTCGCCAACAACGCGAAGGCGGTGTTCGTCATGAAGGTGCTCGGGCCGCTGAGCCCGCCCGCGTGATCGAGTCCGTCCTCGCGGGGCTCGCGGCGACATCGCCCGCCGAAGGCCTCTCCGTCGTGCTCGGATTCCTGTACTCCATTCTCGCCGTGAAGCGGTTGCGGTGGGCGTGGGCGGCGGGCGGTCTCGGCTCCGCGATTCTGGTCGTGCTTGCGTGGAATGCGCGCTTGCCGATGCAGGCTGCCTTGCAGGGGTACTACGTGGCGATGGGCGCGTACGGGTTCTGGCACTGGTCGAAGGACGACGGCGCCGCGACCCTCGCCGTATCGACATTGCCGGTGCGGGGACACGTGTTGGCCTGCGCCGGCATTCTCCTCGTGAGCTTCATCTCGTCGCGGCTCCTTGCGGGCCAAACGCAGGCCGCGTGGCCCTTCCTCGACTCGCTCACGACGTGGGGCAGCCTGTTCGCAACCTGGCTCGCCGCGCAGGTGAAGCTCGAGAACTGGCTGTACTTCATCGTGTTCGATGCGATCTCGATGTTCCTCTTCGCCGCGCAGGGGCTGATGTTCGTCGCGCTCCTGTTCGCGGCGTATCTCGTGGTGGCGGCCGTTGGATTCGTGTCATGGTTCAAGACCTGGCGCGCGCACGCGCAACCGACCTGATCCCGGAGCACGTGCTCGAGCACGTGCCGGGTTACGCGAGCGGCGGGCTCACCGCGCGCGCAGCCCGGCTCTACGGCGGCACGGTCAACACGAGCTTCCGGGTCGATACCGGCGCGGGCCGCTTCGTCGTCCGGCTGCACGATCCGCTGGCGCGCACGCTCGGCGCGAATCATGAGCGTGAGGCGCAACTGCATGCGGCCGCGGCGGCGGCGGGTCTCGCACCGGCGCTCGTGCATGTCGACCCGGCGCACCGCTTCATGGTGATGGAGTTCATCTCGGGGCCGGTCTGGAGCGCGCAGGACTTCGCGCGACCCGATCGTCTGACACGCCTCGCCGCCGCGCTGTACTCGCTGCATTCGCTCGCACCGCCGGCGGTGGAGCGCTTCGACATTCCGGCCGTGCTCGCCGCACACCACGAGAGGCTGGTCGCGGCGGTGCCCGACGAGCGCGGCTGGCTCGCGCAGCTCATGCGGCGGGCGGAAATCGCGCTCGCCGAGTGCGGCACGCACGAGCGGGCGAAAGTGCTGGTCCACAACGATCTCTACCATTCGAACGTGGTCGGCGCGGAGCGGCTGTACCTGCTCGACTGGGAGTACGGGGCCGTCGCCGATCCTCTGTTCGATCTGGCCTGTGTTCTGGCCTATTACCCCCGCGCAGCGGCGTACGCCGACATGCTGCTGGACGCGTCCGGGCTCGCGGCGGTGGCCACGCCGGAGATGCTGCGGCAGGCCACCTGGCTCTTCATCCTGCTCAGTTATTTCTGGTATCGCTCCCGCCGATTGGCGGGGACACCTCCCGCGCCGGCCGCCGAGTCCGCCGAGCGGGAGCTGCTCGCACGACTCGTCTGACGCGGGCGAAATCCTGACCAGGCTGGCGCGGCGCGGCCGACATCGGCAGACTAGCGCGCTTCCGCGCCCCTCCGGGTGCGGGCCCCCGAAGTGCGCGTGTCTGGAGCAGGTGAATGGCGTTGTTGAAGGTGGTCGATCGGGACGGCGTGGAGCACGAAGTGGAGGCCAGGACCGGGCTCAAAGTCATGGAAACCCTCCGCGAGCTCGACTACGGCGTCGCGGCCATCTGCGGCGGTATGTGCTCGTGCGCGACGTGCCACGTGTACATCGATCCGGACTGGGTGGACAAGCTTCCGCCGCCGCAATCGGATGAGCGCGAGCTGCTCAACGAGCTCTCGCACTACACCGAGCGATCGCGCCTGTCCTGCCAGATCGAGTTCACGCCGGCGCTCGCGGGCCTGCGCGTGACCATCGCGCCCGACGAATGAGGAAGGCCGACATGTCAGCACCGACGGTCCAGGTCGAAGCTCGCGGCGCCGTGACCGTCGTAACGCTGAATCGGCCCGATTCCTCGAACACGCTGAACTTGCAGATGGCGATGGACTTGCTCGCCGCCGCGATGACCTGTGGCCGCAATCCGGCCGTGCGCGCGGTCGTATTGACGGGCGCGGGCAAGAACTTCTGCTTCGGCGGCGATCTGCGCGCGATGAAGGGGAAGGGCAAGGGCGCGGATGCGTACATCCGCGAGCTCACGACCTACCTGCACGAGGCGATCTCGCATTTCGTGCGGATGGATGCGCCGGTGATCGCGGCGGTGAACGGCACGGCCGCGGGGGCGGGCGTCGGCCTCGTCGCCATGGCGGATCTCGCCATTTGCGGGGCCGGCGCGAAGTTCAACCTCGCGTACACGTCCGTCGGGCTCACGCCCGATGCGAGCACCTCGTTCCTGCTGCCGCGCGCGGTGGGCGCCAAGCGCGCGATGGAGCTGTTCCTGCTGAATCGCACGATCGATGCGGATGAGGCGGTGAGCTGGGGCCTCGTGAATCGCGCGGTGCCGGATGTTCGGCTGCTCGACGAAGCGCTGCAGATGGGTGAGCGGCTCGCGGCCGGCCCGAAGGGCGCACTCGGGCAGACGAAGCGCTTGATGGCCACCTCGCTCGGTCCGCTCGAGTCGCAGATGGTGCTCGAGAGCCAGGCCATCGCGGTGCGCGCCGGGACGGAAGAAGGGCAGGAAGGCATTGCGGCGTTTCTCGAGAAGCGCAAGCCGGAGTTCCATTGAGCTGGTTGCTGCTGTTCGTCGCGCTCGCCGCCGCGGCGGTGATCTTCAAGCTCATTCAGAGCGTGCGCAAAGGACGCGAGGCGCACGGGCAGGATTTCGACACGAAGCTCATCGGCCAGCTCCGGGCCAGGGGCCTGGACCCGTTCAAGGATCACGAGGTCGATTTCTTCTTCGCGCTGCCGGACGAGGCGGCCTGCGCCGCCGTCAACAGCGCCCTCGAATCGCAGGGCTTTCGCGTCGACGTCAAGGCGGTGCCCGATGGCGGCGAGTTCCCGTTCAGCGTGCACGGATCGAAGACGATGCGCGTGCACGCGGCCGAGATGCGCGAGCTCACGCGGCAGTTTCGCGAGCTCGCCGCGGCCAATAGGGGGCGCTATGACGGGTGGAGCACCACTGCGGGTTGAGCCGCGCTGAGTGCGCGGCTCGCGGTGCTCCGCGTGGGGCACGCAAGTCGTTGCGGGTCAGCGCTTCTCCGTCTGCCGCCGCACCGCCTCGGCCGCAGCGGCAATCGCTTCGGGATCGCCCAGGTAGCGATGCCCCAGCGGCTTCAGGTCCTGGTCGAGCTCGTAGAGCAGCGGCACGCCCGTCGGAATGTTCAGCTCGGTGATCTCCGCGTCCGACACGTTGTCGAGCATCTTCACCATTGCGCGCAGGCTGTTGCCGTGCGCGACGACCATGACATTGCGTCCGGATCGCAGCTCGGGCGCGATGCGGCTCAACCAGTACGGCTGCACGCGCGCGAGCGTATCTTTCAGCGACTCCGTCGCGGGCAGCAGCTTCAGATCGATGCCGGCGTAGCGGATATCGAAGCGCGGGTGCCGCGGATCGTCGATGCTCAGGGCAGGCGGCGGAATGTCGTAGCTCCGGCGCCAGATCTTCACTTGCGCTTCCCCGTGCTTCTCGACGGTCTGCGTCTTGTTGAGCCCCTGTAGCGCTCCGTAGTGACGCTCGTTCAGGCGCCACGAGCGCTCGACGGGCAGCCACATCCGATCCATCTCGTCCATGATGATCCACAGCGTGCGGATCGCGCGCTTCAGCACCGAGGTGAAGCACAGGTCGACGTTGAGCTTCTCCGCCATGATCTGCTTGGCGGCGTCGGCGGCCTCGCGCTTGCCCTGTTCCGAGAGATCGACGTCGTGCCAGCCGGTGAAGAGGTTGTCTACGTTCCAAATGCTCTGGCCGTGGCGGACGAGAATGAGTTTTCCGGGCACGCGGAGCCTCCGTGAATTCGTGAGCGCGCGCTTTATAGCACAGGCCGGCCGCGGCCCACCCGTGTCGAGCGGGTTCGCGGGGATTTATGTCGCCTGTCGGTTGCGCGGGATGGGCGAACGCCCTCAATCGGCGAGCTTGCGAACCGTCTCGACGCCCACGGTGAGTGTTGCGAAGTCCGCGGCTCCGGCTGTGCGCATGTCGGCGAGCGTGCGCTGCCAATGCGTGAGATCTTCACCGGCGGCCGCCATCCAGGCCGCCACGCGAGCTTGCGCGGCGCCACGCTCCTCGCGTGCGAGCACGCGCTCGGCGAGCCGCCGATGAATGCGCAACGCGCTGTCGCGCAGCCCGGTGCGTGCGACGGCCTGCCACGGGCCATCCACCGAGAGCTGCTCCACCTGGTTCCGCAACCAGTCGAGCCCGATCCGCGCGCCCACTTCGAAGTAGACGCGCGCGGCTTCGATGACCCGCGTCTGAAACTTCGTCGCCAGCTCCACGATATCGAGCGCGGCGTTGTCCGCGTCGAGACTCGCGACGCGCGCGGCCAGGTCGGCCGGCGCACCCGCATCGATGTGCGCCTTGCGCACTTTCTCGAACTTCTCGCGATCCATGCCGACCAGCACCTGCGCGATCTCGGCTTCGAGCTCGCGCACGCCGCGGCGGAATTCCTTCACGGCGGTGTCGACATGCAGCTCGCGCCGGCGATGCTGCAGCAGCCAGTACGTGACGTGCCGCAGTAGCCGGCTCGTCTGATACATCATGCTGTACTGGAGTTGCGCCGTGATCTTGTTGTCGAGCGCTTCGATGCGCGCCCACAGCTTGCGCATGTCGAAGATCTCGCGCGCCGCGGTGTAGGCGCGGGCGATCTCCGCGGGTTCGGCGCCCGTTTCTTCCTGCGTGCGCGGCACGAACGTCGGACCCATGCGATTCACGAGGCTGTTGGTCGTCGCGGTCGCGATGATCTCGCGACGCAAGCGATGCCGCGCAATCGCGCGCGGGAAGCGATCCCGTACCGGCTCGGGGAAATACCGGTCCAGCTCGAGGGAAAGATACGGGTCTTCCGGCACGTCCGAAGCGAGCAGGTGATTGCTCAGCCAGATCTTGCTGTACGCGAGCACCACGGCCAGCTCCGGCCGCGAGAGCCCGACGCCGCGCTTGCGACGCTCCGCCAGCTCCTCGTCGGTCGGCAGGAACTCGATCGCGCGATTGAGCTCGCCCGTGCGCTCGAGCGAACGAATCAAATGCTGGTACTCCGCGACGCGCGCCGCGGCTTGCGTCTCGAGGACCGACAGCGCCTGGCTCTGCAGATAGTTGTTCCGCAGAACGAGGCCCGCGACTTCGTTCGTCATGCGCGCGAGCAGCTTGTTGCGCTCGCCCCGCGTGACCTTGCCGGCGTCCATGAGCGGATTCAGCAGGATCTTGATGTTCACCTCGACGTCGGAGGTGTTCACGCCGGCGGAGTTGTCAATGAAGTCCGTGTTGATGCGGCCACCGGCCATCGCGTACTCGACACGTCCACGCTGCGAGAAGCCGAGGTTGCCGCCTTCCCCGACCACCTTCACGCGCAGCTCCGCGCCGTTCACGCGGATGGCGTCGTTCGCGCGGTCGCCGACCTCGTTGTTCGATTCGTCCGTGGCCTTCACGTACGTGCCGATGCCGCCGTTCCACAGGAGGTCGGCCGGCATCAGCAGGATCGCGCGCAGCACCTCGTTCGGCGTCGCGGTCGGGCTTGCCAGCCCGAGCATCGCCTGCGCTTGCGGGGAAAGGGTGATGGACTTCAACGTGCGCGCATACACGCCGCCGCCGCGCGAGAGCTTCTTGCGGTCGTAGTCGTCCCACGAGGAGCGCGGCA
The DNA here is from genome assembly GCA_035548535.1 of Steroidobacteraceae bacterium. Taxonomy (GTDB): domain Bacteria; phylum Pseudomonadota; class Gammaproteobacteria; order Steroidobacterales; family Steroidobacteraceae; genus JADGHX01. The sequence continues at coordinate 5,370 of DASZSS010000417.1, read as the reverse complement.
GATTGAAGAGGCGCTCGCGCTCGGCATAGCTCACCGCCGCATCGGGCGCGGGGTCGAGGAAGATGTGTCGATGATCGAACGCGGCGAGCAGGCGCAAGTGGCGGGACAGCAGCATGCCGTTGCCGAACACGTCGCCCGACATGTCGCCGATGCCGATGGCCGTGAAGTCCTGCGTCTGCGTATCGATGCCGATCTCGCGGAAGTGCCGCTTCACGGATTCCCACGCGCCGCGCGCGGTGATGCCCATCTTCTTGTGGTCGTAGCCCGCCGAGCCCCCGGAGGCGAACGCATCGCCGAGCCAGAAGCCATACTCGAGCGAGATGGCGTTTGCGATGTCGGAGAACGTCGCCGTGCCCTTGTCGGCCGCAACCACGAGATAGGCATCGTCGCCGTCCTTGCGCACGACGCGCGGCGGCGGCGCGATCCGGCCATTCACAATGTTGTCCGTCACATCGAGCAGGCCGCGGATGAAGATCCGATAGCACTCCACGCCTTCGGCCTGCACGACGTCGCGCGAGGCACCCGGCGGCATGCGCTTCGGCACGAATCCGCCCTTCGCGCCGACCGGCACGATGACGGTGTTCTTGACGTTCTGCGCCTTCATCAGCCCCAGGATTTCCGTACGGAAATCCTCGCGGCGGTCGGACCAGCGAATGCCGCCGCGCGCGACGTGGCCCATGCGCAGGTGCACGCCCTCGACGCGCGGGCTGTAGACGAAAATCTCGAACTTCGGCCGCGGCAACGGCAGATCGGGAATGCGCTGCGGGTCGAGCTTGAACGACACGTAGCTCTTCGGCTTGCCCGCCGCATCCTGCTGGTAGAAATTCGTGCGGAGCGTCGCCTGCACGAGCGTCAGATACGCGCGGAGGATGCGGTCCTCGTCGAGACTCGTGACCGAATCGAGCGCCTTGCGAACGGCCTCGGCCAGTTTCTCGACGCGGCCGGCGGTCTTCCTGCCGCCCGTGGCCGGATCGAACGTGAGCTCGAACATGCGCACCAGATCGCGCGCAATGCCCGCATTGCCGGCCAGCGTCCGCTCCATGTAGGCCTGACTGAATGGCACGCCGGTCTGCAGCAAGTAGCGGCAGTAGGCGCGCAGAATGACGATCTCGCGCGCGCTCAGGCCCGCCGCGAGCAGCAAGCGATTGAAGCCGTCGTTCTCGACTTCGCCGCGCCAGATGGCGAGCAGCGCTTCGCAGAACATGCCCTCGACGCGGGCGATGTCGACCTTCAGCTTCTCGCGATGCTCGAGCTCGAAGTCCTGGATCCAGGCGGCGCCGCCCTCGGGCCACGCGAGCTCGTAAGGCCGCTCCGCGATGACGCGCAGCCCGAAATTCTCGAGCACGGGCAGCAGGTCCGAGATGGAGACCGGATCGCCGAGCTTCACGATCTTCAGGTGCACGCGCTCGGGCGCCTGCTTCGCCGGGCGGTGCAGATTCAAGCGGATCTGATCGGGCTGCGTGCGCAGCGCCTCGAGGTCCGCCAGATCCTCGAGCGCGTCGGCGGGCTCGACGTCTTCCTCGTAGGCCAACGGAAAGGCGCGGCGATAGCGCGACGCGAGCGCGAGCGCGGTGGCCTCGTCCTGCCGCTCGACGAGCACGGCGCGCAGCCCGTCGTTCCACGACGTGGCCGCGGCGGCGATGCGCTTCTCGATGGCGTCGAAATCGACCTTGCGCCGCTCGTTCGGGTTGGTGCGCACGACCACGTGCACGCGCGCGTGGTTCGATTCGGAGATCTGCACCTGCGACTCGATGCTCTTGCCGTCGAAGCCTTCGAGCACGATCTGCTCGATGCGCTGGCGCACCTCGGTGTTGTACCGGTCGCGAGGCACGTAGATGAGGCACGAGTAGAAGCGATGATACGGATCGCGCCGCGCTAGCAAGCGCACCGTGCGCCGCTCGTAGAGGTTCACGACGCCGCGCACGATGCGGATCAGATCCGCGACGCTCGCCTGGAACAGCTCATCGCGCGGATAGGTTTCGAGCACGTTGATCACGGCCTTGGCGTCGTGGCTCGCCGGATCGAGCGCGAAGCTGTCGACCACGCGTTCCACTTTCTGCCGCAGCACCGGGATGTCGCGCGGGCTGCTGAAGTAGGCGGTCGACGTCCACAGCCCGAGGAAGCGGTGCTCGCCGGTGACTTCGCCTTGGGGACCGAAGCTCTTCACGCCGACGTAGTCGAGGTAGTTGCCCCGATGCACGGTCGACTTGGAATTCGCCTTCGTCAGGATCAGCAGCTCGCGCTCGCGCGCATGCGCGCGGATGTCGCCGCGAATGACCGTCGCGCCGTGGCGATGTTCCGGCTGGCCGTCGGCAGGCGATGTGCGCACGATGCCATGCGACAGATGCCGCGAGTCGCGAAGGATGCCGAGGCCCGTGCGGCTGTCCGGCACGAGCTTGTCCTGCGAGGCGCCGCGTTGGAGCTTGTAGTACCGGTAGCCGAGGAATACGAAGTGGCGCGATTCCATCCAGTCGAGCAGCTCGCGCGCCTCGCGCACTTCTTCGGCCGGCAGCGGCGGGGGATCGTTCTTGAGGTCCGCACTCAGCGCCCGCACGCGCTCGCGGATGGGCATCCAGTCTTCCACGGCGACGCGCACGTCCGCGAGCGTCGCTTCGAGCTTCCGCCGGATCGCTTCGATGCGCGCCGGGTCGGTCTGCCGGTCGATCTCGTAGAACTGCCAGGACTCGGCGGACGCCTCTTCGGCCGTCGCGACATCGAGCAGGCGCCCGCGACGATCGCGCCACACGGAGAGCACCGGATGGATGATCGTGTGCATCGCCACTTCGGCCTGACTGAAGACGATGCCGACCGAGTCGACGAGGAACGGCATGTCGTCCGTGACGATGAGGACGACCGTATGCGGCGAGGTGAAGCCGTCGCGCTTCTCGTCGGGGTTGAAGACTTCGACGTGCGCGTGACGCGCCTGGCGCACGCGGCCTTCTTCCAGATGGCGCAGCGCCACTGCGGCGAACGAGGCCGGCTCGCGTTGCTCCAGGTCTTCTTCGCCCACGCCCCGGAAGTAGGCCCGCAGGAACCGCCGCCGCAGCTGCGGGGATATGCCCGCGACGCGCCCGCGTGCCGCGGCGACGATGCGCTCGATCTGCTTGACGCGCGCGGCCGGAATGTTCGACAGGATCTCTGAGCTTTCCGACGGGACTGGTGCACGCATCGTCTAGCTCGCCCGCTCGAGGTCCTGAATCACGGCCGCGAGGAAGCGGGCGGCTTCACCGCCCGTGACGCAGCGGTGATCGAAGGTCAGCGACAGCGGCATGCGCAGATGCGCTTCGATGCCTCCCATCACCGCCACGACATCGTGGCTCAGCTTGCCGGCGCCGAGAATGGCGACGGCGGGCGGCACGACGACGGGCGTGGCGTAGCGGCCTGCGATCATGCCGAAGTTCGACAGCATGAAGGTGAAGTCGCGCAGGTCCTCCGGGGCAACGGTGCGGTCGCGGGCGCCGCGCTTCAGGCGATCGACCTCCGCGCGCAGCTCCGCCGCGGACCGCCGGGCGACATCGCGCACGACGGGCACGAGCAGGCCTTCGGGTGTATCGACGGCCATCGCGACGTCGACGCGTTGCATGAGGCGCCGGCTCTGGCTCTCGCCGTCGTACCACGCGTTCAGCGCGGGGACGGCCGTCGCCGCGGCGCCGATCGCGCGCAGCAGGCGGATCGTGAAGTCTTGGCCCTTGCCCCAGGCGTGCAGGTCCGCATCGTCGAACAGCGTGCAGTTCATGACGTTGTCGCGCGCAAGGCTCATGCTCTGGTGCATGGCTCTCCGCAGGCCGCGCAACTTCTCGGCCTCGCCGCTCGGTGGCGCTTCCGCGGGAGCACCGCGCGGGGCCGGCGACGACTTCAGCGCGGTGACCGTCGCGGCGGTGTGCATCGAAGTCGGACCGGAGGTGGTCATCACATCGTCGACGGTGATGAGCCCGCCGCGGCCCGTGCCGCGTACGGTTGTGAGATCCACGCCGAGGCGCTTTGCGAGCGCACGCACGGCCGGAGCGGCACGCACGCGCTCGCGAGGTGACGCTATGTCGCTGCCGGCGACGGCGGTCTCGACGAGCTCATCGTCGCTCGTCGGCATGCTGCCGACGACCGTGCCTGAATCGTCCGGCGCGCGCGGATCTCGCGGATCGGGCTTCTTTGGCGGCGGAGCCGACTTGGCTGGGGCCGACGCGCCGCGCTCGGGTGCCGGCGCAGGTGCGCCGGCTCCTTGCAGATCGAACTCGACCAGCGGCGCGCCGGTCGCCACGACGTCGCCGGGTTTGCCGTGCAGCTTGGTGATGACCCCGGAGTAGGGCGAGGGCACCTCGACGACGGCCTTCGCGGTTTCCACGGCCACCATCGGCTGGTCGACCTTCACGGTGTCGCCCACCTGTACGTGCCAGCGAACGATTTCGGCCTCCGCCAGGCCTTCGCCGAGATCGGGGAGATTGAAGGTCGTCATCGAGAGTCCCTCCGTAGGCGGGTGAGCGCCGTTAGTCGGCGAGCGTGTCGCGCACGGCGTCGACGATGCGGGCGACGCTCGGAATGTAGTCGTACTCGAGCCGGAACAGCGGCATGATCGTGTCGTATCCGGTAACGCGCTTGATAGGCGCCTGCAGGTCGTACAAGCCCTGCTCCGCGACGGTCGCCGCAATTTCCGCGCCCACGCCGCAGTTGCGCGGCGCTTCGTGCACGATGACCAGCCGGCCCGTCTTGGCGACGGATTCGAGGATGGTGTCGTGATCGATCGGCGAGAGCGTGGCGAGGTCGATGACTTCGCAGCTCACGCCGTCCTTCTGCAACTGCTCCGCGGCGCGCATCACCTCGAAGGTCATTGCGCCCCACGTCACGATCGTGACGTCGGAGCCTTCGCGCAGGCGGAAGCACACATCGAGCGGCAGCGCTTGGCCGTCGTCCGCCACTTCCTGGCGCACGAGGCGGTAGAGCCGCACGGGCTCGAGAAACATGACCGGGTCCGGATCGCGGATCGCGGCGAGCAGCAGGCCGTACGCACGCGCCGGCGAAGAGGGGCACACCACCCGCAGACCGGGGTGATGCGCGAGCATCGCTTCGAGGCTCTCCGAGTGATGCTCCGGCGCGTGAATGCCGCCGCCATGAGGCATGCGGAGGACGACCGGGCAGGTGATCCGGCCGCGCGTGCGATTGCGCATGCGGGCCATGTGGTTCGCGATCTGGTCCATGGCGGGATAGATGAATCCCATAAACTGGATTTCCGCCACGGGCCGCAGCCCCTGGCTCGCCATGCCGATCGACATGCCGGCGATCATGCCTTCGGCCAGCGGCGTGTCCTGCACGCGATGCTTGCCGAACTTCTCCTGCAGGCCGGCGGTGGCGCGGAACACGCCGCCGTTCACGCCGACG
>DASZSS010000416.1:0-9858 GCA_035548535.1 Steroidobacteraceae bacterium | reverse complement strand
GCAGATGCGCGAGAAATCCGTGCGCCGCAAGCTGAACGCCATCGATCTCGAGTTCCGCGGCAAGAACGTGCTGCTCGTCGACGACTCGATCGTGCGCGGCACCACCTCCGCGCAGATCATCGACCTCGCGCGCGAGGCGGGCGCGAAGAAGGTGTATTTCGCCTCGGCGGCGCCGCCGGTGCGCTTCCCCAACGTGTACGGCATCGATATGCCGGCGAGGAGCGAGCTCGTCGCCGCGGATCGCACCGTCGACGAAGTGGCGAATCTCATCGGCGCGGACTGGCTCGTGTACCAGGACCTCGAGGATCTCGTCGCGGCATGCCGGCACGACGATGCGCAGGTCACCGAGTTCGACACCTCCTGTTTTTCCGGCGAATACGTCACCGGCGACGTGACGCCCGAGTATCTCGAGCGATTGCAGATCGAGCGCTCGGACGAGGCGCGCAGCCAGCGTCGCGAAGGCCGCGGGTCCCTCAAAGTCGTTGGTCGGTCCTGATCACAGCACAGAGCCTGACGCCGAGCGCGGCGATCCGCGACGCAGGCTCCTCCTGCATCTTTTTCAGACGGCGCTCGCGAGCGTCGACGGCCGCACCTGCACGCGCGAAGCGCTGAGCGTGCCGCCGGGGAGCCCTGCGCCGAAGCGCGTGTGGGTCGCGGCGATCGGCAAGGCGGCGAGCGCCATGATGCTCGGCGCGCAGGACGCGCTCGCGGAACGGCTCGAGAACGGACTGCTCATCACCAAGGACGGCCATGCGGACCCCGCGCTCCACGCCGTGCCCCACATCGAGATCATCGAGAGCGCGCATCCGGTTCCCGACGAGCGCTCGCTCGCGGCCGGCGCGAGCTTGCTCGACTGGGTCGACAACGCTCCGTCCGATGTCGAGCTGCTGTTCCTGATCTCCGGCGGCGCATCGAGCCTCGTCGAGGCGCTCGTGCCGGGCGCAACGCTCGCGCAGCTCAAAGAGCTGAACGAGCGGGGGCTCGCGAGCGGCGTTGCAATCGGCGAGCTCAATGCGCGGCGTGCTCAGCTCTCACGCATCAAAGGCGGGCAGCTCGCGGCGCGGCTCGGAGGCCGGCCGGCGCGCGCGCTGTTCATCTCGGACGTGCCGAACCACGACCCCGCGGTGATCGGCTCGGGGCTCATGGGTCCGAGCGGTCCGGCGCCGGACGGCATCGAGCGGCGCGTGATCGCATCGATCGACATTGCGGCGAAGGCCGCGCGCGCGGAAGCACAGGCGCTGGGGCTCGAAGTCTGGCGCGATACCCAGCCGTTCGCGGGCTCGGCGGAGCGCCTCGCGGTGCGCTTCGCGCACGAGCTGTACATGAATCCGGATCAAGTGCGCATCTGGGGTGGCGAGTCCGTCGTGAATCTGCCGGCGAATCCAGGGCGAGGCGGGCGCAATCAGCATCTCGCACTCGCGGCCGCGCGGATCATTGCCGGTCACGACGATCTCGTGCTGCTCGTCGCGGGCACGGATGGGACGGACGGCGTCACGTGCGATGCGGGCGGCATCGTCGATGGCGAGACGTGCTCGCGAGTCGCGCTCGGCTCGCTGGACGTGCAGCAGTGCCTCGAGCGCGCCGATTCGGGCGCGGCGCTCGCCGCCGCCGGCGACCTCATCCACACCGGCCCGACCGGCACGAACGTCGGCGACCTCGCCATCGGCCTGAAGCTCGGAAGAGAGGCAGCCGCCGCGGTGCTCGCGGCCCGTGACCGCCGTCCGTGACGACGGTACGGCGGCCGTGATCTAATTCGGGCCGCTCCGCTTCCGGGGAGACAGGCGCCTGAGGCCCGCGTATGCGGCTGCTCATGTTCGAAGACGACGCGCGCTACTGCGCGCTCATTCGCCATCACCTGACCTGCCGCTGGCCGGATGCCGAGCTGGTCGTGAGCAGTCCCGTGCTTCAGGGCAAGCCCGCGCCGGAGTTTCTCGCGCAAGGCTTCGACGCCGTGCTGCTCGCGCACGAGTGGCCCGGCGGCCGCGGCCTCGAGTGGCTGCAGGATTTCGTTGCGCGGCCGCGCTTCGCGCCCGTCATCTTTCTCAGCGGCGCGGCGGACGACGAGACCGCGCGCCAGGCTCTCCAGCTCGGCGCGCACGCCGCCATCGGGCGCGCCAAGATCGAGCACGGCAAGCTGCTCGATGCGCTCGCGAGCGCGTCGAGCAAGCAGGTGCAGGCGCGCGCGGAGTGGCGTACGTCCCCCGAGGCGCGCGAGGCGCAGAAGTTCGGCGAAGCGTTCATTCGCGGCTATCGGCGCGTGCGGCGGCTCGCGGCGGGGCCGGTGTCCGAGCTGTATCTCGCGGAGAGCGAGCAGGCAGGCGCGCTCGTCGTGTTGAAAGTCGCGCGCGATCAGCAGACCGACAACGAGCTCGACCAGTCGTTTCGACGCTTCCTGCAGGAGTACGAGATCGTGCAGCGGATTCACCATCCGGGCGTCGTGCGCCTGCACGACCTCGGGGTGAGCGATCAGCACGCGTATCTCGTGATGGAGTATTTCCGGCTCGGCGATCTGCGGCGGCGCATGCGCGCGCCGATGAGCGTGCGCGAGGCGCTCAACATCGCCACCGCGATCGCGCGCGCGCTCGACGGCATTCACAGTGCCGGCGTGCTGCATCGGGACTTGAAGCCGGGCAATGTCATGCTTCGCGACGACGGCTCGCTGGCGCTGATCGATTTCGGGCTCGCGAAGGACGCGGCGCTCGCGATGCAGGTGACCGATCACGGGCAGATCTTCGGGACGCCGCATTACATGAGCCCGGAGCAGGGACACGGCGAGCGCATCGATGTCCGCAGCGACCTGTACAGCCTTGGCGTGATGCTGTTCGAGATGCTCACGCGCCAGAAGCCGTATGCCGCGGAGAACCCGATGGCGATCATCTACAAGCACCGCAACGAGCCCATCCCGACTCTGCCCGAGCCGCTGCGCGTGCTGCAGCCGCTGATCGACAAGCTGCTCGCGAAGAAGCCGGAGGATCGGGTGGAGAGCGCCGCCGCCGCCGTCGAGCTGATCCGCGAGGCCGCCCGCGGCCTCAACTCGACCGACCTCGCCGCCTGAGGCCGACGACACCTCCGCACGGGGCAGAGCAAACCCGACTCGTCCGACTGGGCGAACGGCGCCTCCGTGCGCTGCTCATGTCCGCTCGAACGATAGGCAACAACGAATCCGACGGGCGGCCGAACGAGCCACGCCGTAGTGTTGACGACTGGCGCTCGTCCCGACACCCTTCGCGCCATGACCACCGTCGATTCGATCTTGCTCGCGCCGACGCCGCCCGCCTGGGTCGACTACGCCGCCGAGCACTGGCGCGAGCTGCTCACGGATCACGCGAACTGCGAGAAGAAAGCCGCGTCCACGGCGCTCGCGCTCATGTTCGCGTATCCCGAGGATCGCAAGCTGAGCGGCGCGCTTTCGCGCCTCGCGCGCGAGGAGCTGCGGCACTTCGAGCAGGTCCAGCGCATGATGGACGCGCTTGATGTCCCGTACCTGCGCCAGAAGCCCGGTCGCTATGGCGCCGGCCTGCGCGCGGTCACGCGCACGTCCGATCCCGGCCGCAAGCTGGATCTCATGATCGTCGGCGCGCTCATCGAAGCGCGCTCGTGCGAGCGCTTCCGGCTACTCGTGCCGAAGCTGCCCGCACCGCTCGCCGAGTTCTATGCCACGCTCGCCGAATCGGAGGCGCGGCACTTCGAGCTGTATCTCAACTTCGCAAAGCAAGCCGACACGTCGGCCGATGGGGCTGAGGCCGAGCGGCGGTTGCAAGTCATTGCCGAGCGTGAGGCCGATCTCGCGACGGCGCCCGACGACGCGTTCCGCTTTCACTCCGGCGCACCGTCCTAGTTGGGAACGTCTGCTTGCAGCGTGTAGCGGAGCAGCTGATCCCGGCCGGGTTCGAGGGTGAAGCGCCACGCGAAGTCGCCGTACTTGCGGCCCGCGCTGATGTTCGATCGCGTCACTCGCGGCCGGCCCCAATAGGAGTCCACCCGGTGGCGAACCTCGATGCGGATCGGCACGGCCTTGTCGTTCCAGAAGTGATACGCGTTGGTGACGGTGAGCACATCGTGGTCGTCCGTCTCGTCCTTGTCGTGCTGTTCCTGTTCGAACTCGAGGCCGACGTTCAGCGCGCGCGCGAGGGCCAGCTCCACCGGCAGGCCCACGGCCTTGTCCGCCATGTCGGCTTCACCGGCAAACACGTCCGCGCCGCCGTAGGGCTCGAAGATGCGCACGCGCCCTTGCGGCAGCGGCTCGCCGAGCCCTGACGCGGTCTTGTTGTCCCAGCGGAGCATGAGATCCGGCGGAGGCGCGGGGTCGCCCGGAGTGCTTTCCATGTCGTACAGCCGCACGCTGTAGAACCTCTCCACTTTGACGCGCGGCTTCTCCAGGAACACGGCCTGTTTCGTCTGCCGCGCATCGAGGTCGGTGGCCCACGGCAGACGATAGAGCTGATAGTCGGCGAAGCTCTCGCGCACCAGCTTGCTGCCCGTCACGGCCACCGACTCGAGCATCGCGATGGGGCTCGCCACGTCGTACGCCACTTCTCGGCGGAACATGCGATCCGTTTCATCCGCGCGGGGAGGCGGTGGAATGGGCGAGGAAAAGCAATCCGGCAGCAGCACGAGCCGCTGTGCCGCCAGGACACCCTCCGCATGCTTGATATAGCTGCCGTTGTCAGGCAACGCGTCCGATTCCTCGTCGAGGCTCGGGTCGTACGCCGCCGTGCCGCCTTCGGATTCATCCAGCAAATTCAGCTTGCCGGCGACGAGCAGCACCTGCGCGCCCTTGAAGCTCACGTTGCTCTTGTTGGTCAGCGTCGCCCAGCCCGTGAGCGCCATGCGGTCGCCGCGCTCGTTTAGCCGGCCGACGTAGTTCGCGGTCCACGTAAATCCGTGCGCGAGGTAGCTCAGCCGCACCATGCGCTTGCCCGGCGTGCCGGCGGCCAGACGGATCGAGAGCACGGGTTTGGGCGTCAGCTCCGCGGGGATTTCGGAAAACTCCAGACGCTCCGGCAAACCCGAGCATTGCAGCGCTTCGTGGCCGTCGAGCGATTCGAATACCACATGGCCCTCGGCGGCCGATTTCACCGTGACGGGTGTGCGCGTCACTTTCCCAGTCTTTCGATTCGTGCGGACGAGAGTGACCTGCTTGCCGACCGAGCGCTCGACGAGCGACTGGGGAGTGAGCGGGTCGTAGGTGAAGTTGCTTTCGGCAAGCGCGCGGCCCTGGCCGACGACGACTGCGGATTGCGGAAGGATCAGATCCACCACGCCCTGGAACACGAGAGTGACGGCATCGGCAGGCAATTCGACGGTGCGAGTCTCGGTGATGAGCGCAAATCCGTCGCGATAGATGGTCACGGACACCGCGTCGGGCCGCGGCGAATAGACGCTGATCTCCGCGGCAGCCGGTGCTGCCACGGCCAGCATCAGCAGGATGAGCGCGAAGCGCATCATCGGCTCACCACCACTGACGGATCGTGACGTTCAGTGTGGCCTCGCCATTTGCGGATACCGGCACATCCCACGCGAAGCTGTCCGCGTCGGTACGCCGGCCTTTGATGGACTCCTCCGTGACTTCATTGAATCGCCATAGCCCGCGCTGCCGGATCGTTACCGTGACGGGCGCGGACCGGGCGTTGCGCACGAGATAGCTCATGCTGTACTCGGCGTTGCGTCGTGAGATGCGGTTCGTCTTTTCCAGGGTCGGCTGCACCGTGACATCGAATGCTTCGCCGATCTTCAAGGCCAGCTCGGACCCGGCGCTCGTGTGTCCGATGCGATCTTCGCCGACGAATTGCGGCTGGCCGCGCGCATCGCGCGCGTACACGCGAACGACGCCGCTCGGCAGTTGCTCGCCGAGTCCGGCTTCCTTCGAATTGGCGAAACGAATGCGGATCTCGGCGTTCTGCGGCTCGTTGCTCGAGTCGAAGCCATAGTAGGTCTGCTCGTAGCCCTTCGACGCCTTCACCTTCTCGGCCGTAAGGAAGCTCACCTGCTTGATCTGCTGATTCGCGACGGTGGTGAGTCCGGCGATCGGGTACACGTAGTAGTCGGCAAGTTGCTCGCGCGTGCTGGTTTCCGTGCCGGCGGCCCGGCGTGTCGTCGCAACCTGCCGGCGCTGATTCCAGAGCTGGAACCACTCCTGCTCACTACCGACGATGTTGATGTCGCCCGCAACGAGCTGCACACGCGCATTCTCGAAGCTCGTGCCCGACCGATTGGTGAGGGTGATCCAGCCCTGCACGGCGACTTGCCCCGCCTTCTCGTCGAAGGTGGCAACGTAGTCGGAGCTCCACGACAAGCCGCGCGACAGATAGGTCAGCTTGATATCGCCGCTCACCGGTTTCGGCGCGTTCGCGAGCACCGAAAGAGTCGGGCTCGCGCGCAGATTTTCCGGCACCTTGTCGAAGATGACGCGCGCCGGGATGCCGTCGTCGCGCAGCACTTCGATGCGGTCGCCGATGCGGAGCACGACACCGCCCTGCGTCGAGAGCACCTCCGCCGTCTCGCTGGTTTCGTTGCCGGTGCCGGGGTTCGTGCGCACGATGCGCACGTTCTGGCCGACGGCTTTCTCCATGAGCGTTTCGGGTGTCAGCAGGTCGTAGTCGAAGTTCTGCTCGATGAGCTGCAGGCCTTGGCCGCCGAAGCCGACGGTCTGCGGCACGATGCGCGCGGAGACGCCCTTGAACTCGATGCGATGCGTGCCCGCCGGCACGTTCACCGCCCTGACGTGCTCGATGAGCGCGAGGTCCTTGTTGTACACGGTGAGAGACAAGGATTTGTCCTTGCTCGCATCGGCCGACTGCCCGAACGCGGTCGCCACCTGTAAGACACCCGCGCAACCCAGCAGCAGCCATTGGTAAGCGCGCATTAGCCTCTCCCTCGACGATGTACGTGCAAGCATCGTAGCGTGATCGGTGCGCTCCTCATAACAGTTCGCGGCGCTGTCGCGGTGATCGGGCGGATCGGAGCTGAGCTCCCTCCTGAGGGGTCCGCTCTTTGATTCAGCCGCTGCGGATCACAGACCGCGCATCGACCAAAGTCCTATGGCTGGCAAGCTGCGCGCGCCACGATCGATGTGCGCGGGCAGATCGGAGGACGAGCGCGGCGCGGCCGCAGCCCGTTTCAACGAGCCGAGCGGGCAACTCAGGGTCGCGGCAGGGTCCGCAGGTCGTAGCGGCCGTTCTCGTAGACGAGGTAGCTGCCTTCTTCGTACCACGCGCCGAGCACGATGCGCTGGGCCGGCTCGCCGTCGACGATCATGTTGTGAATACCGGGACGATGCGTGTGGCCGTGGATCATTCGGCGCACGCGCGCCGTGCGGAAGGCCGCCTCGACTGCGGCCGGGTTGACGTCCTGAATCTTCGGCGGCGTGCGCTCGATGTGCGCCTTGCTGCCGGCGCGCGCTTTGTTGGCGAGGCGATCGCGGATCTCAAAGGGCAGGGCGAGGAAGCGGCGCTGCCAGTCGGCCGTGCGAACGCTGCTTCTGAGCTCCTGATACGCGTGATCGTCGGTGCAGAGCGCATCGCCATGCGTGACGAGAACGCGCTCACCATCGAGCTCTGCGATCACAGGGTCCTGGAGGAGCCGACAGCCGCTGCGATCGCAGAAGTCGCGGCCGAGAAGGAAATCGCGATTGCCATGGATGATGAAGCACGCGACACCGCGCGCCGTCAGCTCGCGCAGCGCGCCGACGATGCGCGCCTTCTCCTCGCTCGGGTCGTCATCGCCGACCCAGACTTCGAAGAGGTCGCCGAGGATGTACAGCGCTTCGGCCTCGGCCGCCTGCGTACGCAGGAACGCGAGGAATTGCGCGGTCCCCTCGGGGGCGCTCGCGTCGAGATGTACGTCGGAAACGAAGAGGCGAGTCATGCAATCGGAGTAGTCATCGCGGGCGGCAGAATACGTAACAACGGGCCGCCGCGCGAACTGTGAGCCATTAAGCTTGATTTTGAGCTTGGCGCGTCGCAACATGTCGTCGCGCTCCCTCACACTTCCCGTGGAGCTCGATTACCAGCCGGCCTACGTTTCGTTCGTCGGCTCCTACATCGGCCTCGCGAACCAGGCGGGCACGATGTACGTGAGAGGAACGAACTTCTCGAAGGCGGGCGGCACGGTCAGCGTGACGATTGGCTCCACGGAGATCGCCGCGCTCGTGCCGGATTCCGACACCCAAGTGCGGGTCAACTACCCTGCGCTCGCGGCGGGCCATTACCCGGTGCAGATCAAGAACGTGGCGGGTCTCACCGCGACGGACGCGGAGCTGGTGGTGCTCTCACCGCCGACATTGCCGTATCAGGCGATCGCCGCGCCGGGGGCGCGCGCGCGACTGGTGTACGACGCCGAGCGCGAGACCTTGTACGCGGTGAATCTGCCGGATGAGTCGATCGAGACGTACACGCGTGTCGGCGGCATTTGGACCGCCGGCTCGCCGTACTTCCTCCCGAACATCAGGGACATTGCGCTCGCGCCGAACGGGCGCAAGCTCATCGTGCTGCAGAAGGCGGCAGTCAACGATATTTCGCTCACGAGCGGCTCATTCGCCGCCACGCAGCGGACTGTGCTCACCGACACGTCCTGCGGCCAGTTCCTCGACACGCTGTCGATGGGTAACGCGGGCAAGGCGTTCGTGATCGCCAACCTGGGCGGCTGCAGCGGATATACGCCTTCCTTCACTTACGACATCCGCGACTACTCGCTCACGCAGAACGTATATTTCGACGGCTATCTGTACAACGGCATCTCGGCGGGCGCTGCGGACGGCAGCAAGATCTACGCGGGCAGCAACGGTCTTTCTCCCGCACCGGAGGTGAAGATCTACAACACGCTGAATCACACGGTCGCCAATGCGCCGGGCGTCAACGTCAACCTGAACGCCGTTACCGTGAGTGGCAACGCATCGCGTGTGATCCTGCAGAACACGGACGTCTACAACGGCTCGATGAGCATCACAGGCCATCTGCCGGGACCGCTCGGCTTGGTGCTGGCGTCGCGGGATTCGAGTCGCGCGTACGTCTATCGAGATGATGCGACCGGTGGCGGGCCGCGGCTCGATATCTACGACCTCAACGGCTCGTTGACGAGTGGAGCGATGTATCCGCTTCTGAAGACCGTGACACTCGCCGATGCGCCGAACTCGTCGGCGGGCAACTACTTCAGCATCCAGATGGCGGAGACGCCGGATGGCAACACTGTGTTCGTGTCCGGCGAGAGCCGGATCGTCGTGCAGCCGGTGAACTGAAGACGCAGCGCGCGACGCGTCGTTCGCTCAGTTCGGTGGTGTTGCGCCGGCCGGCGCAGCACCACGACCCGGCGGCGGAGCGCCGGCTTGTGACGCGTCACCGCTCGGTGATGTGGACCCGGCCGGCGTAGGCGTGGTGCCTGCAGGTGACTGCGATGCGCCGGGCGAGCCATTTGCCGGCGCACCATTCGGCTGTCCGGCTGGAGGCAGCGTGCCGCCCGACGACGGCAGCACCGCCGGATTCACCGCGGAGGGTCCCGACGACGAAGCGCCGCCGCCGACGACCTCGACCTTCTGGATCACGACCGGCTTCAACGGCGCTTCCGACTTGAACGGCCCCATCGCACCCGTTGCCACCACGCCGATCTTGTCGAGCACGTCCATCCCATCGATGACCTGCCCGAACACGGCGTACCCCCAGCGTGTCGGCAGCGGGTCGAGCTCCGGGTTGTCCGCGAGATTGATGTAGAACTGCGCGTTGGCGCTGTGAGGCGCGCTCGATCGCGCCATGCCCACCGTGCCGCGCTTGTTCTGCAGCCCGTTGCCGGACTCGTTGAACACGGGCTCGTGCGTCGGCTTCAGCTTCATGTCCGCGGCGGAATGCCCGCCGCCCTGCACGACGA
>DASZSS010000415.1:0-3156 GCA_035548535.1 Steroidobacteraceae bacterium | reverse complement strand
CGCGTACACGTTGCAAACCGGTCGGCGCGTGTTCGACCACCGCTGCATGCTTCTCGCCGACAGTGTCGCGAGCGCGAGGAAGGTGCTCGAGACGCCCGCATCCAGGGAGCTCGAACGGGCTCACGGCGAACCGGGCGCGCGTCCGATCGCCTTCATGTTCAGCGGGCAGGGCAGCCAGTATCCCGGCATGGGCTGGGGGCTGTATCAAAAGGAGCCCGTCTTCCGCGCGGCGCTGGATTCCTGCGCGCAGCTCCTGCAAAAGGACCTGGGGCTCGATCTTCGTGCGGCGATCTATCCCGAGCACCCGGCCGCCCAGGGCTGGGCGCCGATCGCGGCGGAGCAGCTCAACGAGACCCGTCTCACTCAGCCGGCGCTCTTCGCCGTAGAGTATTCGCTCGCCAAGCTGTGGGAGCACTGGGGTGTTGTGCCGCAGGCGATGATTGGGCACAGCATCGGCGAGTATGTCGCGGCGTGTCTCGCCGGGGTGTTCTCGCTCGAGAGCGCGCTGTCGATCGTCGCCGCACGCGGCGCGCTGATGCAGAAGATGGAGCCGGGTGCGATGCTCGCCGTCCAACTCGACGAGGCCGGCATTGGCGCGTATCTCGGCAGTCAGCTCAGCGTCGCTGCCCTCAATGCCCCGGGAATGTGCGTCGTGTCGGGCCCGGTCGCGGCCATCGACGCGCTCGAGCGCAAACTCGAGACGCACGGGATTTCGGCGCGGCGACTGCGCACCTCACATGCGTTCCACTCGTCGATGCTGGATGGCGCGGTTGCGCCCTTCGTGGCAGAGGTCGCACGGCATTCTCTGAACGCGCCGCGTATTCCGTTCGTGTCGAACGTCACGGGCACGTGGATCACCGCCGAGCAGGCGACAGATCCGCAGTACTGGGGCCGTCACTTGCGAGGTGCCGTTCGCTTCGCGGACGGTGTGCAGACACTGGCGCGTGATGGCGCCGAGCGGCTGCTCGTTGAAGTGGGCCCGGGGAATACGCTCAAGACGCTGGCGCGGCAGACGCTCGGTTTGCCGGACGATGCGGTCCTTGCGTCGCTGCCGCATCCTCTCGAGCGCGTGCCCGCCGACTCCTTCGCGCGCCGCGCGCTCGGGCGCGTCTGGCTGGCGGGCATACAAGTGAACTGGTCTGCGCTCCACGGCGAGCGCAAGCCGCGTCGCGTGTCGCTTCCAACCTATCCATTCGAAAGCAAGCGCTTCTGGGTCGAGCCGCTTCCGCGTGCGGCCCTCGCCGCGGCGGCGTCCGCGATGGGTGTCGCTCCTGCCGTGCGCAGGAACGACATCCGCGATTGGTTCTGGCTGCCATCGTGGCAACGCTCGTCCGCGCTCGCGGCCCGTGCGGCCGCCGGAAAGCGGGCCGCTCGCGGTCGCTGGCTCGTTTTCGGAGACGAGTCGCGCGCCTGCGTGACGCTGTTGCAAGAGCTGGACAACCTCGGCCTGGAGGTCGTGGACGTGCAGCGGGGCGATACGTTCGCGCCCATGGGCCCGAATCGTTACGCGATACGCCCCGACGCGCGCGAAGACTACGATCGCCTGCTTGCCGCGGCTCTGCCCAAAAACGCGCCACTCGCCGGCGTCCTGCACCTTTGGAACACGGGCGCGGCCGGTGACGGAGCACCGGATCCGGCGCTCGGGCGACGGGATGGGTTCTACAGCACGCTGTATCTCGCACAGGCCCTCGGCGACGTCGCACTCGCTGCGCCGTTGCCGGTGCTCGTGGTTTCGACGGACATGCAGCGCGTGCTTGGTGCAGAGGCCCTGCGCATCGAGCGAAGCCTGCTCATCGGGCCGGTGCTGGTGATGTCGCAGGATGTTCCCAATCTGCGCGCGCGAAGCATCGATATTGCTTCTGCGGACTGGAATGCGCGTCAAGCGCCGCTGCTCGCCGCCGCGCTGGTCGGCGAAACCGCGCTTGCGAGCAGTCCCAACCAGGTGGCCTATCGCAGCGGGTATCGCTGGGAGCAGGCGATGGCTCCCGTCCGGATCGACTCGCCGGCTGCGGAGGAGGTGCCGCTGCGCCGGCGCGGGGTCTATTTGATCACCGGTGGCCTGGGCGGCTTGGGACTGGCCCTCGCGCGTCACCTCGCCAGAACGCTCGAAGCGCGGCTGATCCTCACCGCCCGATCCGCGCTGCCGGATCGGGCGCGTTGGAGTGAGCTACTGCAGGACGCGGAGACCTCCGCGGCGGTGAAAGCTCGCATCCGCGCGGTGCAAGAGCTGGAGCAGCTCGGCGCGGAGGTGGTGGTCGCCGCCGCGGATGTCGCGGACGAGGCCGCAATGTCCGAAGTCATTGCTACAGCGCGTCGCCATTTCGGTACTCTGCACGGTGTGCTGCACGCCGCTGGATTACCTGGCATCGGAATTCTGCCGTTGAAGACGGCCGAAGCGGCGGAGATCGTCCTGCGGCCGAAGGTCGAAGGCACGCTCGTGCTCGACCGGCTGCTCGCGGGAGCGGACCTCGATTTCCTCGTGCTCTTCTCGACCATCAACACCGCGTTTGGTTGGCACGGCACGACCGACTATTCCTCCGCGAACGCGTTTCTCGACGCGTTTGCGCAGGCCGGCATGGCACGCTGCTCGTCGCGCGTGCTCACGGTGAATTGGGGCACGTGGCGCGAAGTGGGCATGGCGGCGGATCTTGCGGCCGAACGGGGCGACAGCAACGGCGCGCTGATGCAGCTCGCGATCGCACCGGAAGAGGGCAGTGAGGCGCTCCGACGCGCGCTCGCGTCCGGGCTGACGAACGTGTTCATCACGCCTCGCCCCATGCCCGACCTCATCGCGGAAGTGGCGAACGCTACGCGTTCGATTCAAGGGAACGATACGGGGGAAGCAACGCAGGCGCTGGAGACCGCGCCCGCGCAGGCGCTCAGCGCGCGCCACGAACGTCCGGAGCTGGACAACGCGTATGTCGCGCCGCGCGACCCGGAGGAAGAGAAGCTCGCGGCGATGTGGAGCGAGCTCCTCGGCATCCAGCCGATCGGGGTCGACGACAACTTCTTCGATCTCGGAGGACATTCGCTGCTCGCCACGCGCGTGCTCGCGCGGGTGCAGGACATCTTCAAGGTGCGGCTGCCGATGCGCGCCATTTTCGAGGCGCCGACGGTCGCCGGGCTCGCCGAGCACGTGCGCACGGCCCTGTGGGC
>DASZSS010000414.1:0-2588 GCA_035548535.1 Steroidobacteraceae bacterium | reverse complement strand
CATCGAGAGCAGGTACGGAAAGTCGATGCCGCGCGGATTCGCGAACCGCACGATCACCACGGACTCCTCCGGCGTCGGAATGAAGCGCGCGATGAAGGGGTTCGAGGTGTCCACGATCGGCACGCGCTGGAAGTTGATGTGTGTTTGCGTGAACTGCGGACAGATGTAGTTCACGTAGTCCGGCATGCGGCGCAGGATCGTGTCGACGACGGCTTCCGTCGAATACCCGCGCGTCTCGCGATCGCGATGGATCTTCTGGATCCATTCGAGATTCACGACGGGGACCACGCCGAGGCGCAGGTCCGCGTGGCGCGCGACGTTGCATTCGTCGGTCACCGCGCAGCCGTGCAGGCCCTCGTAGAACAGCAGGTCCGTGCCTTCGCCGATCGTTTCCCAATCAGTGAAGGTGCCGGGCGGCGCGCCGTACTGCTTGGCTTCCTGCGCGTCGTGAATGTAGTGCCGCGTGCGGCACGTGCCGTTGCGACCGTACTGGCGGAACGCTTCTTCCAGCTCGGCGAGCAAGTTTGCGGCTGGCCCGAAGTGGCTGAAGTGGCGGTTGCCTTTCTCGGCTTCCTCGCTCATGACGCGCTTCATCTCCGTGCGGTCGTAGCGATGGAAAGCGTCGCCCTCGATGAACGCGGCGGTGATCTTCTCGCGCCGGAAGATCTGCTCGAAGGTGCGGCGGACCGAAGTCGTGCCGGCTCCGGAGGAGCCGGTGACCGAGATGATGGGATGCGTGGTCGACATGCGCTCAGCTCCGGAACAAGCCGCGCCGCCCGAAGAGCGGGGAGCGCTCGCCAATGGGGTAGGGGTCGAGGTGATAGCGATCGAGTCGCGCCACCTCGTCGCGCGAGCCGAAGATGAGCGGCACGCGCTGATGGATCGCGTCCGGCACGATCTCGAGGATGCGCTCGAACCCGGTGGAGGCGGCGCCGCCGGCCTGCTCGATGAGCCAGGCGATGGGGTTCGCTTCGTAGATGAGGCGCAGGCGGCCGCGCTGATAGCCGTCGCGCAAGTCGCTCGGGTACATGTAGATGCCGCCGCGCGTGAGTACGCGGTGCGCTTCGGCAACCATCGAAGCGATCCAACGCATGTTGAAGTCCTCGCCGCGCGGGCCCTCGGCGCCTTTCAGGCAATCGTCCACGTAGATGCGGATCGGCTCGTCCCAGTGGCGATGATTCGACGCGTTGATCGCGAACTCGCGCGTCTTGGGCGGCACGCGCACGTTCTCGGCGGTGAGCTTGAACTCGCCGCTCGTCCGATCGAGCGTGAAGACGTGCGTGCCGCTGCCCACCGTGAGCACGAATGCGGTGTGTGGGCCGTACAACGCGTAGCCTGCCGCGAGTTGGCGCATGCCCGGTTGCAGGAACGCGGACATCTCCGTGGGCAAGCCATCGAGCGGCGCGGGTTGGACGGAGAAGATCGTGCCTACGGACACGTTGGTGTCGATGTTCGAGGAGCCGTCGAGCGGATCGATTGCGACGAGCAGTGGGCCGCCGGGATTCAGCTCGACGACGTGGTCGAGCTCCTCGGAGACCAGGGCGGCAACGGGCGCCGCCGCGAGGCTCGTGATGAGGAGATCGTTCGCGATGACGTCGAGCGCTTTCTGCACCTCGCCGGCGAAGTGATCGCCACCGGTACTGTTGCGCGTCACACCGCCGTCGATGGCGGGCGTGCCTCCGTACGCGAGGCCCTGCGCGCGGCCGCTCGCTGAAGCTTGCGCGCCATCGCTGGCAACGGCAGGGGTGCCATCGCTCGCCAGGCCGGCGCCGCTCGTGTGATCCATTACGCCGCCGCGCCGCTGATGCTCGCCGCTCGCGGCGTTACGGCCGTCGAGGCGCAAGGGACCGCGCGGTGTCACGTGCGCTTCCCCGAGCGGCCCGGCCAGCGCGCCCGCGCCGATGATCTCGGAGAGCGTGCGGCAAGCACCGGCGAGCGTGCGCAGCGTCGTCGCGATAGCGATGCGCCGCTCGTCCTCCCCGGCCCAGTTGACCATGTATTGTTCGAGTGTGATGCCGGCGGGCATGGTCGCGTTCCCCTGTCGGTTTGGAAATTCGGTTGGCTCAGCCTGTCGTCGTCGTTGCAGCGTCTAGTGTGAATACGCGGCTCGCGCGGATGTCCTCCGCTTCGAGCGTCACGAGAGCGCTTGCGCCGATGGCGCTGTCGACCTGCATGAGGCGCATCGCTTGGCGCAGGCGCGCACGATCGAACGCATTGCGCATCGAGCGCGCGTTCGCGAAGTTCGGTTGTTGCCGGCGTAGCGTGACGTACTCGCGCAGCGCGGTGCGCGCGCTGTCGCTCAGGCGGTATTCCGCGTCGTCCGCCAGCTTCTCCGTGATCTGCAGCAGCTCGTCGTCCGTGTAATCCGGAAAATCGATGTGATGCGCAATGCGCGAGCGGAAGCCGGGATTGGACTCGAAGAACGTCTTCATGCGCTCGGTGTAGCCGGCGAGGATCACGGTG
The DNA here is from genome assembly GCA_035548535.1 of Steroidobacteraceae bacterium. Lineage (GTDB taxonomy): Bacteria > Pseudomonadota > Gammaproteobacteria > Steroidobacterales > Steroidobacteraceae > JADGHX01. The sequence continues at coordinate 125 of DASZSS010000414.1, read as the reverse complement.
AGGTCCTCGCGCTGGTTCTCCATCACCTGCAGCAGGATCTCGATGGCTTCCTGGCCGTAGTCCTTCTCGTTCTCGGGCCGATAGAGGTAATACGCCTCGTCGATGAACAGCACGCCGCCCATCGC
>DASZSS010000413.1:0-3788 GCA_035548535.1 Steroidobacteraceae bacterium | reverse complement strand
CGACAACGTCACGCTGAAGATCGATCAGAAGGAGGTCGCGAACTACCTCTACACGCCGCGCGAAGCCGAGGCGCTCATGAAGGGCGGCGTGCAGCGGCTGTACCTCGGCAATCTGAAGGTCGGCGAGCACGAGCTCGTGGCCTTCTTCACGGGCAAGGGCCCGAACGAGCGCGACTACAAGCGCGGCGCGACGCTCAAGTTCGAGAAGGGCATCGGCGCCAAGTACCTCGAGCTGAGGATCAACGACCGGCAACGAAAGCAGCAGCCGGAATTCGAGATCAAGGATTGGGAATAACGGCCGGCACTCGCGATGCGTCCGTTGCGTTCATCGTTTCGTCAGCTGGTTGCCGCGCTGCTCGCGGCGATCTGCGTCGCGCCGGTCGCGCTCGGCGCGCGCAAGAGCTCCGACACGCTGCCGACGACGAAGGTGCAGGACCTGCACTACGGCGACGTGCTGTTCTACTTCTATCAGGACGATAACTTCGAAGCGATCACGCGCCTGAATGCCTACGAGCAGTGGGGGCTCATGCCGCATCACTCGGCAGACTCGCAGCTCCTGCTCGGCGGGCTGTATCTCTCGCTCGGTCTGCACAACGAGGCGGGCAAGCGCTTCGAGGAGCTCCTGACGCCGCAAACGCCGGCGGGCGTGCGCAACAAGGCATGGTTCTATCTCGCGAAGGTCTGGTACGCGCGCGGCTATCTGGATCGCGCCGAGCAGGCGATCGATCGGGTCGCGGGCAAGCTGCCGCGCCAGATCGAAGCCGAGAAGCAGCACCTGCACGCGAACATTCTGATGCGGCTCGGCAAGTTCGATGAAGCCGTCGCGCTGCTGCGCAACTGGCACGGGCCGGTCGACTGGATGGCGTACGCGCAGTTCAACCTCGGCGTCGCGCTCGTGCGCGAGGGCAAGCTCGCGGAGGCCGATCCGTTCCTCGCGCAGGTCGGTCAGCTCGAGACGCAGCGGCCCGAGCTGCTCGCGCTGAAGGATCGCGCGAACCTCGCGCTCGGGTTCGCGCACCTGCAGGCGAATCAGCCGGAGGCGGCGCTCGAGGCGCTGCAGCGCGTGCGCCTCAACGGGCCGTACTCGAACAAGGCGCTGCTCGGCACGGGCTGGGCGGAAGCGGCGCTCGGCAAATACCAGGATGCGCTCACGCCGTGGATGGAGCTGCGCAATCGCGATCTGCTCGATGCGGCCGTGCAGGAGTCGTATCTCGCCGTGCCGTATGCGTTCGGCAAGCTCGACGCCGCCGCGCAGTCGGCGGAGTACTACGAGCAGGCGGTCCGCTCCTTCGACGCGGAGAACGTGCAACTGGACGATGCGATCGCTCGTATCAAGAGCGGCAATATGCTCGACACGCTGCTCGCCCAGGATCAGGACACGCATTACGGCTGGTTCTGGCAGTTGCAGAATCTGCCAAACGCACCGGAGTCGCGGTACCTCTACACGATCCTCGCCGGCCACGATTTCCAGGAAGGGCTCAAGAACTATCGTGATCTTGCGTATCTCGGCACCACGCTGACGCGCTGGGCCGACAGCATGGAAGCGTTCAACAACATGATCGACACGCGCGAGAAGGCCTATGCCGAGCGGTTGCCGCGCGCGGACGCGATGCTCGCGGGCGGTGCGCTCGAGCAGCATCAGCGCGCGCGCGATGAGCTCGAGGGGCGCTTGAACGCCATCGAGTCCCAAGGCGATGTCGCCGCGCTCGGCTCGCCGGAGGAGCGCGAGCAGTGGGCGCGCATCGAACGGCTCGAAGCCGCGCTCGCGAACGCGCCGGACGACGAGGAGAGCGCGAACCTGCGCGATCGGCTGCGCCTCGTGAAGGGCGTGCTGTATTTCCGGCTGAACGAATCGTTCAAGGCGCGGGTGTGGCGCGAGCGGCGGACGATCAAGGATCTCGACCTCGCGCTGCGCGAGGCGCAGTCGCGCTGGATTCGCGTCGACAAGGCACGCAAGAGCGTGCCGACGAACACCGGCGAGTTTGCGGCCCGCATCGCCGCGCTCCAGCAGCGCATCGATGCGCTGCAGATTCGCCTGGCTGCGGCGGCCAAGAAGCAGAACGAGTATCTCGCGGCGCTGGCGGTGAAGGAGCTGGAGGGGCAGAAGGACCGCCTCGCGACCTACCAGATCCAGGCCCGCTTCGCGCTCGCGTCGATGTACGACCGTGCGGCCAACGCCGATGTCGCGCAGCCGAAGCCCACGGCGCCGAAGCAGCAGGGCGCCGAGGAAGAGAACGCCCCCAGCGATGTGCCCGAGGAGCCGAAGCCATGAGCACTCGCCTTCGCTCGCGTCTCGTCGTGCTCGCCGTCGCGCTCGCCATCGCGGCGGCAGCCTCTGCCGAGGAGAAGCCCAAAACCATCGGCGACCTGAAGTCGAAGCCGGTGGAGGTCCGCAAGGACGCCAAGATGCCGGCGAGCGCCTCGAAGGCGATGGAGAACTACCGGCGCTTCCTCGAGCTGCAGCGGACCGATCCGCAGCTGCGCGCCGAAGCGATGCGCCGTCTCGGCGACCTGAATCTCGAGTCCGGCGAGCTCGAGCGCATGGAGAGCGAAGTCACCGCCGTCGACATCCAGGGCGCGGAGGCGATCAAGCTCTATTCGACGCTGCTGAAGGCGTACCCCACCTACAACCGCAACGATCAGGTGCTATACCAGCTCGCGCGCGCGTACGAAACGACGGGACAGCCGGAGCAGGCGCTCGCGACGCTCGATCGCATCGTGAAACAGTATCCGCAGTCACCGCAGCTCGACGAGGTGCAGTTCCGTCGCGGCGAGCTGCTGTTCTCGGCGAAGCAGTATCCGCAGGCCGAGAGCGCGTACGCGTACGTGATCAAGCGCGGCGCATCGTCCGCGTTCTACGAGCAGAGCTTGTACAAGCACGGCTGGTCGCTCTTCAAGCAATCGCTGAACGAGGAGAGCTTGCCCTCGTTCTCGGGCGTGCTCGATCAGAAGCTGCTCGGCGGGCCGAACGGTAAGGTCGCCAAGGACCCCGAGAAGCTGCGGCGCGCCGACCGCGAGCTCGTCGACGACACGCTGCGCGTCATGGCCATCACGTTCTCGTATCTCGACGGCGCGCAGACGCTCGACAACTATCTCAACAAGCGCGGCGAGCCGCCGTACTCGTATCTGCTGTATTCGCGGCTCGGCGACCTGTACGTCGAGAAGCAGCGCTATCAGGACGCGGCGACGACGTACCGCGCGTATGTCGCGCGCAATCCGAACAGCGACTACGCGCCGAATCTGGCGATGCAGGCCATCGAGGCCTACAACAAGGGTGGCTTCACGCAGCTCGTGCTGGATGGCAAGCACGAGTATGTCGAGCGGTACAACTTCGGCACGGCGTTCTGGGAGGGGCGCGACCGCGCCAAGTACCCGAAGGTCGTGAGCGAGCTGAAGACGAACCTCAAGGACGTGGCGACGTACTTCCACGCGACGGCGCAGAAGTCGAAGAAGACGGAGGACTTCCAGGAAGCCGCGAAGTGGTATCGCGACTATCTCAAGTCGTTTCCGGACGATCCGGATTCCGCCGGCACCAACTATCTGCTCGCCGAGACGCTGTTCGAGAGCAAGCAGTTCGCGGAGGCGGCGGCGGAGTACGAGCGCACGGCGTACTTCTATCCGAAGAACGACAAGTCGGCGACGGCGGCGTACGCCTCGCTCGTGTCGTACAAGCAGGAAGAAGAGCGCCTGACCGGCGCCGCGAAGCAGGCATGGCACGCGAAGGCGACGGATGCCGGCGTGAAGTTCGCGCAGGCTTTCCCGGAGCATCCGGACAGCGCGGGTGTGCT
>DASZSS010000412.1:0-10924 GCA_035548535.1 Steroidobacteraceae bacterium | reverse complement strand
GACCTCGCGGGAGGCGGCCGGTAACGTTCACGGCCGTTTCGCGCATAGAACCGTAGGGGCCGGTCTCACCATCATGCGAATCATTCTTCTGGGTGCGCCCGGCTCGGGCAAAGGCACCCAATCCCAGCGTCTCGTCGAACGACACGGCATTCCGCAGATCTCCACGGGCGATCTGTTGCGCGCCGCCGTGAAGAACGGCACGCCGCTCGGCCTGCGCGCGAAGGCTGCGATGGACTCGGGCAATCTCGTGGACGATGAGATCGTGCTCGGCATGATCCGCGAGCGGCTCGCCGAGCCCGATGCGCAGCGCGGCTTCATCCTCGACGGCTTTCCGCGCACGCTGGTGCAGGCGCGCGCGCTCGATCAGATGTTGCAGGAGATGGGGCAGCCGCTCGATGCGGTGGTGCTGCTCGAGGTGGACTACGGCGAGCTGACCAAGCGCATCGCGGGCCGCCGCTCGTGCGCGGATTGCGGCAAGGTGTTCAACGTGTTCACCTCGCCCGTGCCCGAGGGTGAAACGTGCCCCAAGACGGGCGCGCCGCATCGCATCGTGCAGCGCTCGGACGACAACGAGGCGGCCGTGACCGAGCGCCTCAAGGTGTACGACGAGAAGACGAAGCCCTTGATCGACTACTACAAGGAGCAGGGGCTGCTGCGGACGATCGACGCGGAGGGCGACGTCGACGAGGTGACTGCGCGCTTGAACAATGCGCTTCACACGCCGGCGGGCCCGGCCGCCGCGAAGCCCGTGCCGGCGCGCAAGCCCCTGCATCGCCGCCGCAGCGCTCATCGCCCGTCGGCGCTTGCGAGCACCGCGCACGGCACGCGCCGCCGCGCCGCGAAGCGCAAGGCCGCAGCCGCGCCGAAGAAAGCCGCGGCCAAAGCCTCGGGCCAAGCATCGACCAAAGCCTCGACCAAGCCCGCTGCGAAGCGGGCGGCCAAGAAAAAGAAGACGACCGCCGTGAAGCGCGCGAAATCGAAAGCCCGCTCGCGCGGGCGCATGAGCGCGCGCGCGCCCGCCCGGCGCCCGCCGGCAAAACGCGCAAAGGCCAAGAAGAGCGCGAAGACTGCGCGGCGGCGCTAGCCCGACCTTCAGAGCGCCGCGAGCATCGGCTCGCCGACGATCTCCCTGCGCCATCCCTGCAGGATCGCGACATCGCGCCCGCCTTCCGCGAGCTGCTCGATGTCACGACGCGTGGCGAGCACTTCAGGGCTCAGGCCGAGCGTGCGGGCAATCGATTGGTTGAGCGCGCCGAGCTTCTTGATCAGCGCGGTGTGCTCGGGCGAAGGACGCGGTCGCACCGCCACGGGCGGCGGCGGATCCGGAATTTCCGCCGCGTTCACCATCGCGAGAATCTCTTCACCGCAGTGCTTCACGAGCCCGGGCGCCATCTCCGGAATGGCCTGCAGCTGCTCGATCGTACGCGGCACGCGCATCACGATCTCGCGCAGCACGGCGTCTTCGAGAATCCACCCGCGCGGCCGGTTGCGCTCGATCGCGCGCCGCTCGCGCCACGCGGCGAGCGCGCGCGCGAGCCGCATGCGCCCGGCGTCCAAGCCCCGCAGGCCCTTCAAGCGTTGCCATGCGCCCTCGGGCTTCACCATGAACGATTCCGAATCGGCGAGGCTCGCGAGCTCCTCGGCGAGCCAGCCCAGGCGCCCGAGCCGGTCGAGCTGCTCCTCGAGGTGGTTCTTGAGCGGCAGCAGATAGCGCACGTCGTCCAGTGCGTAGTCCACCTGTTCCGCCGAGAGCGGCCGGCGCGACCAATCCGTGCGGGTGTGGGACTTCGCGAGCTCCGTGCCAAGCGCACGCCGCACCAGCTCGCCGTAGCCGATTTGCGCCGGTAGCCCGGTCAGGGCGGCAGCGATTTGCGTATCGAAGATCGGCCGTACCAAGCCGGTCACGGGAAACAGGACCTCGACGTCCTGGCGGGAGGCGTGCATCACCTTGACGGCGCGGTCGGCAATCAGCGACGGCGCGAGCGCGCCGAGATCGGGCAGCGCAAGCGGGTCGATACACGCCGCGTAGTCCGCCGTGGCCACCTGAACGAGACACAGCTCCGCCCGATAGGTGCGCTCACGCAGGAATTCGGTGTCGAGGCCGATGGCCGTGGCCGCATCCAGGCGGGCGGCCAGCTCAGCAAGCGCGGCGGTTGTCGTGACGATGGGCTGCAACGAGCTCGGGCGTGAGTCTGTACAATTGCGCGCCCATTCTAAGCGAGACGGCGCGCGAATCAGAACGTCATGACGGAGCTTTTGCGGCTCTTCACCCAGATTGCGCTGTCACGGAAGGGGCCCCAGGACCTGCCGGCATCTCCGCTCCTGCTCGGCCTGACCGTGCTCGGCTACTTCCTCGTGAACTACGTGGTGAACCTCCTGATGCCGGCCGTCGACGCCTGGCGGCTGCATTTGCTGGTCGACGTGGCGTTCACGCTCGCGTGGTACTCCATCCTGCTGCGTGCGTTCGGCAAGCCCGAGCGCTTCCTGCAGACGGCCACCGCCATCTTCGGCTACCAGATCGTGATCGCGCCGCTCTGGATCGCCGCCGCGTATTTCCTGCGCCGTTACACCGACAACGAGGTCCTGCAGCTGCCGGCCGCCCTCGTCGGGCTCGCGCTGCTGTTCTGGGTCATCCGCGCCGGGGGCTACATTCTCAAGGCGGCGCTCGAACTGCCGATGATTGCTTGCGTGGTGCTCATCATCCTGCAGGGTCTCGCCGGTCAGCTCGTGCTGCGCGCGATGCTGCCGATGGAGGCGAGCCCGCTGAGCGAGCCCGCGGCGGCACAACCGCAAAAGCAGACCTGACGCGACCCCTCTCACTCACGAAGAGTCACCGTGCATCTCCACATACTCGGCATCTGCGGAACGTTCATGGGCGGCATCGCGGCCATCGCCAAGGCGGCCGGCCATCGCGTCACCGGCTCGGATCGCAACGTCTACCCGCCCATGAGCACCCAGCTCGAGGAGCTCGGCATCGAGGTGACGCAAGGCTTCGAGGCCGCGCAGCTCGCGCCCGCGCCGGATGTTGTGGTCGTCGGCAACGTCATGACCCGCGGCCAGCCTGTCATCGAGGCGCTGCTCGAGAGCCGCATTCCGTACGTCTCGGGTCCGGAGTGGCTCTCGCGCGAGGTGCTGCGCGATCGCTGGGTGCTCGCGGTGGCGGGCACGCACGGCAAGACGACGACCTCCTCGATCCTCGCCTGGATTCTCGAGTCGGCTGGTCTCGATCCCGGCTTTCTGATCGGCGGGGTGCCCGCGAACTTCGAGGTGAGCGCGCGTCTCGGCAGCGCGCCCTTCTTCGTGATCGAAGCGGACGAGTACGACTCGGCGTTCTTCGACAAGCGTGCCAAGTTCGTTCATTACCGGCCGCGCACCGCGATCCTGAACAATCTCGAATTCGATCACGCCGACATCTATCGCGACGTCGGCGAAATCCAGAAGCAGTTCCATCACCTCGTGCGCATCGTGCCCGGCACCGGGCGCATCGTGTGGAACGTCGGCGACGCGCGTCTCGCCGAAACGCTGAAGATGGGCTGTTGGTCCGAGCGCGAGGGGTTCACGCGGGCCGACGGGGCGCAGGCCGCGGCAGCGTTGTGGACCGCGCGCCCGATCGGCGATGCCCCGGATTACTCGCGCTTCGAAGTGCTCGAGCGGGGCAAGCCGTGCGGCGTCGTCGAGTGGTCGATGATGGGCGCACACAACATGGAGAACGCCATCGCGGCGATCGCGGCCGCGCGACACGCGGGCGTGCCGGTGCCTCAGGCGATCGAGTCCTTGAAGCGGTTCGCGGGCGTCGCGCGCCGCATGCAGGTGCGTGGCGAAGTGAACGGCATCAAGGTGTACGACGACTTCGCGCATCATCCGACCGCCATCCAGACGACGCTCGATGGGCTGCGCCGCCGTGTCGGCAAGGAGCGCATCGTGGCCGTGCTCGAGGCGCGCTCGAACACGATGAAGATGGGCGTGCACCGGGACACGCTGGCGCCATCGCTCGCGCTCGCGGACGAAGTGTGGCTCTTCACGCCGCCCGATCTCGGCTGGGACACGCGGCCGCTGCTCGCGGCGCTCGGCCCGCGCGGTCACGGCGTCGCGGAGGTGGATGCCATGGCGACGGAGCTCGCGAAATCCTTGCGCCCCGGCGATCACGCGCTGATCATGAGCAACGGCGGCTTCGGCGGGTTGCACGGCAAGCTGCTCGCGAAGCTCGAGGATCGTTTCGGGCGCCGGTGAGGCGCGCACTCGCGCGCGGCCCATCGGCCCCAGGCATGGTGGCCAGAGGCACTTGCGCATGTCGCGCGCCACAGAGACCGCTCCGGCGAGAGCCACCCGGCCCGCACACCCCGCGGACATCCCGCTGTTCCCGCTCAACACGGTGCTGTTTCCGGGCGGCCCGCTGCCGCTGCGGATCTTCGAGCCGCGTTACGTGGACATGGTGCGCTACTGCATGCGCGAGCACGCGCCGTTTGGCGTCGTGCTGATTCGCGCCGGCTTCGAGGCGGGCGGCGCGGTGACGAGCACCGCGGAAGTCGGCACCAGCGCGCGCATCGTCGATTTCTTTCAGATGCCCGATGGATTGCTGGGCATCCGCTGCGTCGGTGAGCGCAAGTTCAAGGTGCTGGAGCGCCGCGTGCAGAGCGATGGGCTCAACATGGGTACGGTCGAATGGACCCCCGCCGAGCGCGCGGCGGAGCTGCCCGCCGAGTATTCGCATCTCGCCGCGCTGCTGCGCAAAGTGCTGCCCGAGCTCGGCGAGATGTACGAGTCCGTGCCGAAGCACTTCGACGATGCCGGCTGGGTGAGCGCGCGCCTCGCCGAGATCCTGCCGATCCATCTCGCCGAAAAGCAGTTGTGCCTCGAGCTCGCCGACCCGCTCGCGCGGCTCGCGCGGCTCGCGCCGTTCATCCGCCGAGCGGAAGAGTGACGCCCGCGGCCTGCCGCCGCGCATACACCCGGTAGAGCACGAGCCCGATCACGACCGTCCACGCGAGCACCAGCCAGCCGACGAGCCCGTCGAACTGGCTCACGAGGAAGCGCAGCGGATGAGTCTCGACGGGCTGCGACGTCTCGCGCACGAACGTGATCACCCACACCCAGCCGGCATGCAGGCCCATGCAGGCCGCGATGTGCCCGGTCGCGGCACGAACCGCGGCGAGCAGCACGCCCACGGCAAAGAGGCACAGGTACGCGTCCAGGATCGCAGCGTGCGGATTGGCGAGGCCGAGCGGATCGGAGAAGGCTCTGAGTGTGCCGGTGACCAGATCGAAGCCGCTCCACGCGCTCACCTGATCCGCGGGGATCTTGGCGCTCAGGAAAAAGTGGGTCGCCGCGTACACGAGCGCCGTCAGCACGATCGCCAGCTTCGCCCCCGACTCGCGCGCGATGGCGGTGAACATCGCGCCGCGCAGGAACGTCTCCTCCATGAGCGCCACCGCCATGCCGGTCGCGAATCCCTTGAGAGTGAGCTTCGCGAGCAGCGCCGCGTCCGGTGCCACGCCGCCCTTCCACTCGCGCAAGCCGAGCAGGGCCATGACGGCGACGATCGGCACCATCGTCGCGATGCCGAGCCCGAGCGCTCGCACGAGCTCGCGCAGGAACGCGCGGCGGGGCAGGCCGTAGCCCCAACTCGCGCGATCGGCGATGTGCAGGTGACGCGCGACGAGCACGAGACACACGAGCAGCACGAGCTGCCCGATGCGCCCGCCGATGCGATGAAACGGCCAGTCGACGTACGGATGGACCAGCAGCCAGGCGGGATACGTGACCACCGCCATCACCACGAAGCCCACCACGAACATACCGAGGAACCAAGTGAATGCACGCATAAGGACGCGAAGCATCACTGCATTTCTGCACGAAAACAACGCGAATCCGCGTGCCGCGGGGGGCGCGCGGCTGCGGAGAATCCGCGCCCGGCAAATTCGCCCCTCACGGAGCTCAAGGCCATGCAGGAACAACGTGCCCGGCAGATTCTTCAGGCGCTCGTCCAGGGTGTCGATCCATTCAACGGCGAGGACCTGCCCGCGGGCACGGTCCTGCAGCACGCGGACGTGCTGCGCGCGCTGCTCGCCGGCGTCGCCGCGCTCGAACAGAACGCCATACGGGCGAGTCGTCGCGCGCAGCTCCCGCAGAACATCGGCCGCACCTGGTCGGCGCAGGAGCAGGCCGACCTCATCGACGCCTTCCAGTCGGGTGAAGCGCTCACCGACATCGCTGCGCGCCACGGGCGCACGCTGCGCGCCATCGAGGCGCGGCTCGACAAGCTTGGCCTGCTGAGCGCGGAGCAGCGCACGACGCGCGATCGCTTCGGTTCGCGCGAGCCGGCCGGGTGAGGCGCGCCGCGAAGCGCGCCACGTTATGTGCTTTCACGTGTTGACCGGCGCGCGTTCTGCCGGCAACGTTCGCGCCGCGTGGCGCAATCAAACGACATCGGCAGCGCGGCCGGGCGCGTCCTCTTTGTACCAGTTTCGGGACCGCGGGGGATGGGCGAGTACGCCCGCGCGCTCGCTCTGGCCAGCGCGCTCGTCGCCCGCGCGCCGCGCACGCAGATCCACTTCGCCCTGAGTCGCGAGGCGCCGTATGCCGCGGACACGCCGTTTCCGCACACGCTGCTGCCGTCCTCGCCAACATTCCACTCGAACAAGGTGGCGGAGCTGATCCGCACGTTCCGCCCGACGCTGGTGGTGTTCGATAACGCCGGCCGCACCGCGCAGCTACGCGCCGCGGTGCGCTTCGGCGCCCACGTGGTTTATGTCAGCTCGCGCCTGCGCCAGCGCCGCAAGGCATTCCGGCTGAGCTGGATGCGCATGCTGGATGAGCACTGGATCGCCTATCCGCAGTTCATCGCCGGCTCGCCGAGCCTGCTCGAGCGCGCGAAGCTGAAATGGCTGGGGCGACCGGCGTTGCGCTATCTCGATGCCGTGCTGCCGCCGCCCGATGCGGAGCTGGCGGCGGAGATGATGGCCCGCTTCGATACCACGCCCGGTCACTACGTCCTCGTCGTGCCGGGAGGGGGCACGCAGCACCCGGGCGCGGAGAACGCCCCGCAAGTCGTCGCGGAGGCCGCTCGCAAGCTGGCCGAGCGCGGCATCAACACGGTGCTGGTGGGGGTCGAGCCGCTGGCAGCCGCTGCTCAGCTCCGCGTTGCGCCGCGCATGCCGATGGCACAGCTTGCGGAGCTGATCCGGGGGGCGCGGCTCGTGATCTCCAATGGCGGCGATACGCTCCTGCAGACGATCGCGTGTGGGCGACCGTGCGTCGCGGTCCCTATCGCAGGCGATCAGGCCTATCGAATCCAGAAGTGTGTGCGGGCGGGGCTGGCGCGCGGAACGATCCTCGACAGCGATGCCATCGCGCGCACCGCCCTGGACGCGCTCGAGAGCCACCCACGCCACTCGCGCAACGGCAAGGCGCACCGTGAAGTGGCGAACGGAATGGACGTCGCGGTCAGCGTGCTCGAACGGCTTGCCATGCCGTGATGACCGCGTCCGGCGTGATGCCCATCATGCTGCGTTGACCGTCGACCTCACCGGTCAGCGCCACCGCGGGCGTACTGACTCCGCCGGGCCGGTAGAGCTGAGGATCCGAGTTCCCGAACAGCGCCACCGTCGGGCAGCCGAGGGCCGCCGCCGCATGCGCCGGACCGGTATCGACGGACACCATGCTGCTCGCCCGCTCGAGCAGCGGCAGGAGCACATCGATCGGCAGATCGTCGGCGACGTTGTGCAGGTCTCCCACGTTCGCGAGTCGCGCGATGTCCGCGTTCAACTGCAGCTCTGCCGGCACGCCGAGCAGCAGGATCGCGTGATGCGGGCACTGCTCGCGCAACGCGCGGATGACCTCGGCCCAGCGCTCCTCGGGCCAGTACTTCGTATTGGTCACGCGCCTGCGCGAGCCGCGACGCATCGTTCGCTTGTTGCCGGCCTGGATCAGAATCAGTTCGCGCCCCGCGAGGCCACGGCGTGCGAGCCAAGCATCGAGCTGCGCGCGCCGCGCGGCGCTCACCTCGAGCACGGCGTTGCTCGGCACGCGCGCGGCCGTCTCTGGCAGCTTCCCTGCGTACGCTGTTGGCGTGGTGTGCGCGAAGCGAATCCAGCGATCGACGAAGTGCTCGCCGGGAATAGTCGGCAAGGCGGCATCCTCGCAGACGTACGCATCCGGGATGTCCCCGCGACGAAGCAGGTCGCGCCCGACCGGCCCCGGATCGCAGAACCACGTGGGACCCGGGCCGCGGGCGCGCAGCCATTTCGCGAGCGCGCGCTGTCGCGGGCTGAGCCAGAAGGGGCTCTTGCGGCTCTTGATGAGGAAGATGTCGCCGACGCCGGGCTGCCCGGTGAGCAGCGGCACGGTCCAGGGCCCCGATGACACGAGATCGACCGGCTGCCCGAGCCGCAGATGGAGCTGCCGGATCATGGTGGTGAGCAACACCATGTCGCCGAACGCGCCGCAGCGCATGACGAGCGGCCTCAGCGTGCTGGCCTGCATGCGTTACTGGAGCTGCTTCGCTTCGTAGCCGCGCGCCTTCGCCAGCTCGAGCAATCCGCCCGTGCCGACGAGGTGCAATGCGCCGACGACGACGAGGTAGTCCCGGTCGCTGTTCAGGAGCTTCTCGATCTGCGGCATCCAGCGCTTGTTGCGATCGGCGACGAGCGTGCGATAGAGAACGGGCGCGACCTTGTACTCGTCGCTCAGGATCGCGGCGAGCTTCTGCGCATTGCCGGCGCGCCACGCGGCGAGCAGCGCATCCGTCTCACCGGCCATCTCGTGCATCTCTTCGAGGGTGAGATCGAGAAACTTCGCCTGATCCTCGCTCGACATGCCGGCGAGCAGCCCGAGCTGCTCATCGATCGTCTCGAGCCCGGTGATCTCCTTGTGATCGGCCGCCGCCTTGCGCTCGAGCTGCTTCTCGACGCCCTGCTCGGGATCGAAACCGAGCTTCATGTACTGAAGCTGTGCGAGCGTCATGGCGACCAGCCACGGCTCGAGCTGCTGCAGCGCCTCGACCGGGATGCCGAGGCGATTGCCCTCCAGCTCGACGCGCTCGTAGCGCTGCTTGCCGACGATGTCGCTGAGCGTCTTGTCCGCGGCGATGGTGCCGTGCTCGAGCATCCAGCTCTGGGCGGCGCCCGGGTCGAGATCGTCGAGGTCGATCTCCATGACGAGCGCGTCGGCGTCCTGGTACGCGCGCTCGAACGCCGCGGGCATCGTGGCGTCCTTCGAGCGGAGGAGGTGGACGGAGCCGGCGAGGTAGACGGTGTTGTGCGCGCCGCGCAGCGCCCAGACGGGCGCCTCGGCAAAGGCACTCAGGCTGCCGAGCAGACCGAAGAGGGCGACGAAGAGCCCGCGGCAGATGAATCGACCCACACGACCTCCGTGAGCAGCGAACCGTCCGGATGCAGCTCCAGTGTACGGTATGCGGGCGGTCGCGCGTCCACCGCGAATTCATCGGCGCGCGGCAGGAACTGCGCGCACGTCGAGGGCGTAGCGAGCAGGCGCACGTTCTTCCGCAAGGCGTCGTAGCTCTGGTGCACGTGACCCCAGAGGATCGCGCGCACGTTCCGGTGCCGATCGATCACGTCGAAGAATTCGGTCGCGTTTTCGAGCCCCACCTGATCGAGCCAGCGGCTGCCCATGGACACGGGGTGATGGTGCAGGCAGATGAGCGTGTGCTTCGTGTCCGCCGAGCTCAGCGCCGAGTCGAGCGCGGCGAGCTCCTCGCGCGCGAGCCGCCCGTGCGCGGAATTCGGCACGGTGCTGTCGAGCAGCACCACGCGCCACGCGCCCATGTCGACGTGGCCCTCGGTCACGAACGGCTTGCCGCGCAACGCACGGCGCATGGCCTGCGGCTCGTCGTGATTGCCGGGCAGGCACAGGATGGGCAGGTTCAGCGCGCCGAAGATGCGTCGGAAGTGTGCGTAGCCCGCCGCATCGTCCTGCACGAGATCGCCCGTGACGAGCACCGCGTCGACGGGCCAGTCGCGCGCTTGCGCGAGCGTGAGCGTTCGCGTGAGCGCCGGGAGCGTCGCGATCCCGCGCAGCGTTTCGGTCTCGCTGCCGTAGAGATGCGGGTCGGTGAATTGAACCAGTCGCTGTACGCTCATTTCCGAGGTCTACCGAAGCTCCCGTTGAAGACTCGCGCTCGTACCCGCGAGTTCCTCGCCTGGCCACGGCGGAGGCAATGTAGCAGAAGGTTTCCGCGGCTCTGAGTGAACTGGGTCAATCAAACGGGCGCGCCCGTGACGCGCATCAACGTCTGCGGCGCACATAATCTGCGTGTGCGCAAGAATGAGACCTGGCTCTCTGGCGCGGGAAAATGCGTCGCCTGGGTGCGACGGGACCCACGTCGGGCTGAACGCTGCACACGTCGGCTGAGCGCCTTGCCCACGTCAGGCTGCACGCCACGCGCGCATCGGGCTGCACGCCTTGCCCACGTCGGGCTGGACGCTGCACACGTCGGCTGAGCGCCTGCCCACGTCAGTCTGAACGCCTTGGGCCACGCTGCACGCCATTGCGCGCGTCGGGCTGAACGCCCTGCTCACGTCGGGTTGTACGTCATGCGCGCGTCGGCTGAGTGTCCTGCCCGCGCCGGGCTGCACGCCACGCGCGCGCCGGCTGAACGTCCTGCCCACGTCGGGCTGCACGCCACGCGCGCCGGTTGAACACCTGCCGGCGTCGGCTGAACGCCGTGCCCACGCCGACTGAACGCCTGCCGACGTCGGCGAAACGCCCGGCCCGCGTCGCGCTGAACGCCTTAGAAGCAATCGTGATTGCTGGCCCGAGGCGGGTAGTGGAAAATGCGCGCCCCTTTTTCGACGCGCGCCGCGCCGTGCCGAAGCAATTCGCGCACGCGACCTGAAGGATTCCCGCCGAAATGCCAACTCGCCGCGAACTTGCCAACGCCATCCGCGCGCTCTCGATGGATGCCGTC
>DASZSS010000411.1:0-13264 GCA_035548535.1 Steroidobacteraceae bacterium | reverse complement strand
CGTGATCTGATTCATCTGCATGCCGTTGAAGTTCGGGTGCCGCACCATGAGCTGCGCCTGCAACGGCTTGCCGGGCGTGAACGGGCCGAGCAGGCGCACCTTCATCTGCCCGAGATCGCGCAGCGCCTCGCTCTCGTCGGGGCCGGCGGGCGCGGAGCAGCCGCCCGCCGCCTTCACGAATTTCGAGACGCCGTACAGTTGGCCGTCCTGCGCCTCGGCGATCGCATGGATGAGCGTGTATTCGTTCACGCGCACGCGCACCTTCAGCGTGCTTGGATCCGCCTTCGGGCCGAACGTGATGTGCGCGGCGAGCGGCGACGGATTGTTGTCGATGACGATGTAGGCCGCCTTCACCTGCTTGCCGCCGACGATGTTCAGCGTAAGCGGCACGAGCGCCGCGTCGAGGGCGCGCGGAGGCGCATCGAGCTGCACGACCGCGCTGCCTTCCATCACTTCGCGCTTGCCGAAGATCGCTTCCTTCAGGGCGTTCCAGCGCTCGATGCGCGAGGGATCGTCGGGCGGCGCGGTGCCCTCGATGTCCGCCGCGCTCATCGAGGTGACGGCGTTCGGCAGCGAGCCGGATTCGGCGGCGAGCGCCAGGGCCGGCGCCGCGCAGATCGCGACGATGAACAGCAGTGCCGTGAGCCAGGAAGGATGGCGCGAACGGCGTGGGTGTCGTTTCATTCCCATTCGAGCTCCTTGTAGGCGTGCGTGACGTTGCCCCCGTGGTACGCGTCGAAGAGCGCCCAGCGGCCGCGCTCGGACCGGCCGATGACATCCACCGCGTCTTCGATCGGGATGCCTTTGCGGATCGCGTCGCGGGTCTCGTTGAGCAGCACGCCCAGATACCGTTCGAGGTCCGCGCTCGCCTGCGGCCAGTCTACGCCCGTCGGCCCGTGGCCGGGGACCGCGCGCCGCGCGGGCGTGGCTTTCAGCGTCGCCAGCACGTCCAGCCAGCCGCGCAGGCTCCCGTCCAGCGACGGAATGCGTCGGACGAAGAGCAGGTCTCCGGCGAGCAGGGTGGCGGTCTGCGAGTCGAGCGCCGTCAAGTCGTTGTCCGTGTGCGCGACCGGATGCGCGGTGAGCACGAGCGTGCGACCGCCGAGATCCAGCTCGGTCCGCTCGCGCACGAGCACGGTCGGCATCACGACATTGCCGGCGCGATCTGCGCCCACCACTGACGCCAGCCGTTTCCGGTAGTAATCGCCGCGCGCGGCCAGCATCGCAGGCAGCCGCTGGTGCCCGACCACCTGAGCGTGATCGGCCGCGAACGCCTCGGCGCCGAAGATGTGATCAGGATGGCCGTGCGAGAAAACGATGTAGCGAATCGGCAGCGGCGTCATCCGGCGAACCGCCGCGCGCAATCGCTGGCCGTCGCTGAGGCTGCCGCCCGGATCGAACACCGCCACGGCGCGCCGGCCGACGACGAAGCCGATGTTCGCGATCCCGTCCTCGTTTGCCGCGCTCGCGTCTTCGTCGACGCCGCGGCGGAAGAAGATGCCGTCGGCCACTTGCTCCACCGCGAGCGGTGCCCCGGGCGGATCATCGGTGCGCGCCCACGCGAGCGCGGGCGAACAGCACAATGACAAGCCGCCGAGCAGCGCATCCCGTCGGTGCATCGTCCTCGGGACATGCACCATCTCTGTGTGCCGTGAACGCCGTTGTAGATTGCGCATCTCATTTCACGTGATAGCGCATCCTGCGCACCTGTCCCAAAGGGCACCGGTGCGGAGTGAACGACGGTATGGACATGCAGGTGAATCCCGCGCGGTCGAATGCCTCGCCCGCGGACGCGAACAGGGCGCTCGTGCTCGATGACGAGCGCCTCGACCAGTTGCGGCGCTGGCATGGGACCGACGAGAGCAACCTCCCGCCGGCCGACACGCTCAAGAATCTGGCGCGCGATACGGTCGCGGCCATCGAGGAGCTGCGCCGGGCGCGCGTGACCCTCGCCGAGCTGCGGACGGCCATGGGCGAAGCCTTCTGGGCCACCGACTTCCGTACGCTGCACGACATCCTGCTCACCGCGCTCGGACCGCCGCCGGACGACCCGCACCCGTAGCGCGTGGCGCGCGATGCGTCACACATTTTCCTGTCCGGAAAAGGAAACACCTCGACCTGTGATCGTGTCCGCTGGAGCGCGGGCGGAGCGTTGCTAGAGTCCGCCCGTTCCGATTCCCGGCGGAGCCTGCATTGGCAGCCAAAAATCCCACGGCGCTCCCATCGCCGGACGACGTTTCGCAACGCGAGCTGCTCGAGCGGCTGAGCGTGGCCATCCAGGCCGCGGGCCTGCAGTGCTGGGAGTTCTCCTACGTCACGGGCAGGTTCACATGGGTCGACAGCATCGACGGTGTCCCGAGCGGCGATCTGGACATGGAGCAGGCTCACCGTCAGCTCATGGAGCAGATCGTTCCGGAAGACGCCGAGGCCATGCGCGTCGCGACGCAGCGGGCGCTCGATGAGGGCGCGGCGGCGCTGTCCTCGCGCATGCGGCGGCGCGGACCGGACGGACGCCTGCATCACTATCAGGTCTATCAGCGCTTCTTCCGCGACGCGGCCGGCCGGCCGCTGCGCGCGCTCGGCGCAACTCGCGACATCACCGAGGAGGTCGAGGCGGCGGAGCGCCTCGAGGCGCAGACCCAGGAGCTCGCCGTGGTGAAGCAGCGCCTCGAGCGTGCCTCGTTCTCTGTGCAGGAAGGGCACTGGGAGCTGGACGTGCGCACGCGCAAGCACTGGGCTTCATCCAACTACTACGCGCTCCTCGGCTACGCGCCCGGCGAGATCCGCCTCGACACGGTGGACGACGTCAATGCGATCATCCATCCGGAGGACCTCGAGCGGGGCATTCAGATCGCACGCGCGCATCTCGTCGGGCAAGGCGAGCACGATCTCGAGCTGCGGATTCGCTGCAAAGGCGGCGAGTACCGCTGGTTCCACCTGCGCGGCAACGCGCACCGCGACGCGCGCGGCGTCGCAATACTGCTGTCCGGCTCGATCCAGGACATCACGAAGCAGAAGCTCGCCGAGGATGCGCTGCGTCTCACGCAGGAGCGCTTCGAGCGCGCGATTCGCGGAACACAGGATGGCCTGTGGGAAGTGGACATGGCCACCGGCAAGCTGTGGATGTCGCCGCGCATGTACGAGCTGCTCGGGTTCGAGGTCGGTGAGCTCGGCGACACCCACGCCGCCCTGCGCGCTCGAGTGCACCCGGACGATCTGGCGCGCACCGACGCGGAGGTGCAGCAAGCGATCGCGGAGGATCGCGGCATCGATCTCGAAGTCCGCCTGTGTCGCAAGACCGGCGAATATCGCTGGTTCCGCTTTCGGGGCAAGCCCGAATCCAACTACCGCGGGGCGCACTACCGCGCGTCGGGCTCGATGCAGGATGTGACCGAAGCGCGCGAGGCGCGCGATGCGCTGGTGCGCGCGTCCGAGGTGGCGCAGGCCGCGAACCAGGCGAAGAGCGCGTTCCTCGCCAACGTGAGCCACGAGATCCGCACGCCGATGAACGGCATCATCGGCATGACGAGCCTGCTGCTCGACACCCCGCTCGACGGCACGCAGCGGGACTACGCGGACATGATCCGCGCGAGCGCCGATTCGCTTCTGACCGTAATCAACGATCTGCTCGACTTCTCGAAGATCGAGGCCGGCAAGCTCGACATCGAGAGCATCGAGATGGATTTGCCGGCGAACATCGAGGATATCGGCGCCACCATGGCGTTCCAGGCCGCGGCGAAGGGGCTCGAGCTGATCGTGCACGTGCACCCGGACGTGCCGGCCTGCGTTCGCGGCGATCCGCAGCGCATCCGCCAGTGCCTGATCAACCTGCTGGGCAACGCCATCAAGTTCACGCACACCGGCGAGATCGCGGCGGAGGTGTCGCTGCTCGAAAATCGGGACACGTGCGCCGTGGTGCGCTTCGAGGTGCGCGACACCGGGATAGGCATCGCGCCGGAGACGATGAAATCGCTGTTTCAGCCGTTCGTGCAGGCGGATTCGTCCACGACGCGGCACTTCGGCGGCACGGGCCTCGGGCTTTCGATCGTGCGCCGGCTCGTCGAGATGATGGGCGGCGAGGTCGGCGCGGACAGCACGCTCGGCCAGGGCTCGCGCTTCTGGTTCACGCTGCCCATGCAGCGAGTGACGGCGGCCGCGGCGCCGGCGGAGCGGCCCGTGAAACGCGCGGGCCGGCGTGTGCTCGTCGTTGATGACAACGCGACCAATCGGCGCGTCCTCGCTTCGCATCTGACCCATGCCGGTTACGACGTGACGCTCGCGTCCGGCGCGCGCGATGCGCTCGCGACCATGCGTGTCGCGATTGGCAACGCGCGGCCGTTCGATCTCGTGATCGTGGATTATCAGATGCCGGACATGGATGGCGCGATGCTCGGCGCGGAGATCAACGCCGACCCGCGGCTCTCGCAGGCGCGCGTCGTGCTGCTCACCTCGATGGATCGGCACGGCGACATGCGGCGCTTCGCCGCGCTCGGCTTCGCCGGCTACTTGTCGAAGCCGGTGAAGGCGCGCGAGCTGCTGGTCTGCCTCCAGAAAGTGCTGGCGCACGATGCGCAGGAATTCCACGCGCAGACGCATCCGATCGTCACGACGAACACGGTACACGAGCACACCGCCGCGAAGCGCTTCGGCGGACGGGTGCTGCTGGTCGAGGACAACATCGTCAATCAGAAGGTCGCGCAGCGTTTTCTGGAACGGCTCGGCTGCGAGGTCGTGGTCGCCGCGAACGGCGTCGAGTGCCTCACCGCGTGGGAGCAGGGCCGCGTCGACCTCGTCCTGATGGACGTGCAGATGCCGATCATGGACGGCTATACCGCGACGCGCGAGATTCGCGATCGCGAGGCCGGGCGGCGCCGCACGCCGATCGTCGCGCTCACGGCGAATGCGATGACGGGGCAGCTCGAGCGCTGCCTCGAAGCGGGCATGGACGGGCTTCTGACCAAGCCATTGGCGGTCGAAGCGCTCCAGGACGTGCTGGAACGACATGGGCTGGCGCTGAGCGAGCCCGCGGCACTCGATGCGACCGCGGTCTCCGAGATCGTCACCACGGTGCCCGACGAGCCGCCGCTCGATGCCGCGCAACTGCGCGAGATGGCGGGGGACGATGCGGAGTTCTTTCGCTCGATCGCCGAGACCTTTGCGAGCAGCAGCGCGCAGTTGCTTGCGCAGATGCGAGCCGCGGCGGCGACCGGCAACGGCGCGGCGCTAGCGAAGGCGGCTCACGCGCTGAAGGGCGCGAGCGCCAACTTGTACGCGGAACGCTTGCGCGAGCAGTCGGCGGAGCTGGAGCGGGCCGGCGATCGCTTGGCGCGCAGCGAGCTGGACAAGCGCATTGCGGAGATGACGCGCGAGAGAGACCGTGTGTGCGCGGCGCTGGAAGGACTGGCGACGAGCGCCCCCGCACGAGCGGTCGGGTAGCGCCGCTCACTCGCACATCGCTAGGCGCCCAGGCGGCCTCGCAGCTCTTCCAGCGCCTCCCAGCGTGCGAACTTGGCGAGCAGCAGGGACTCGATCTCCTCCAGGCGCTTGCGATCCTCGCGGATGCGCTCGCCTCCTTGCCGGTGATAGTCCGCGCTGCTCATGCGTGAATTGATCTCGCTCTGCTCGCGCTCCAGCGCCTCGATCTCCTCGGGCAGCGCCGCGAGCTCGCGCTGCTCCTTGTAGCTGAGCTTGGTTTTGGCCTTCTCGCGGACAGGCGGCGCGGCTGCGGGCTGCGAGACGGAGGCACGAACCGCCTTTGGCCGCTGCGCCACCCAGTCCGTGTAGCCGCCGACATACTCGCGCCAGCGCCCGCCGCCTTCTGCGGCGATCGTTTGCGTGACGACGTTGTCGAGGAACCGCCGGTCGTGACTCACGAGCAGCAGTGTCCCCGGATACTCTTGCAGCTTCTGCTCGAGCAGCTCGAGCGACTCGATGTCGAGATCGTTCGTCGGCTCGTCGAGCACGATGAAGTTGGCGGGGCGCGCGAACAACCGCGCGAGCAGCAGCCGGTTGCGCTCGCCGCCCGAAAGCATCTTCACCGGAGATTTCGCGCGCTGCGTCGGAAACAGGAAGTCCGCGAGGTACGTGACGACGTGCTTGCGCTCGCCGGCGATCTCCACCCAGTCCGAGCCTGGGCTGATTGTCTCCGCGACGCTGCGGTCGGGATCGAGCTGCTCGCGCAACTGGTCGAAGTAGGCGATCTGCAGGTTGGTGCCGAGCTTCACGGTGCCGCTATCCGGCGGCAGCTCGCCGAGAATCACCCGGATCAGCGTCGACTTGCCCGCGCCGTTCGCGCCGATGAGCCCGACGCGATCGCCTCGCATGATGCGCGCGGACACCCGCTCGAGCACGAGGCGCTCGCCGAAGCGCTTCGTCACGTCCGTCAGCTCCGCAACGAGCTTGCCGGAGCGCTCGCCCGCATCGAGGCTCAGCTTCACGTTGCCGAGTCGCTCGCGCCGCTCGGCACGCTCGACGCGCAGCCGCTCGAGACGCTTCACGCGGCCTTCGTTGCGCGTGCGGCGGGCCTCGACGCCCTTGCGAATCCACGCTTCTTCCTGCGCCCAGAACTTGTCGAAGCGGCGGTTCGCCACCTCTTCCGCCGCGAGCTCCTCGGTCTTCCGCGACTCGTAGGTGGCGAAGTTGCCGGGATACGAGCGCAGCACGCCGCGGTCCAGCTCGACGATGCGGGTGGTCACGCGATCGAGAAACGCGCGATCGTGAGTGATGACGATGCTCGCCGGCACCTTGAGCAGCAGCTCTTCGAGCGTCGCGATGCCGTCGATGTCGAGATGGTTCGTCGGCTCGTCCAGCAGTAGCAGCTCGGGCTCGAGTGTGAGCGCGAGCGCCAGCGCCGCGCGCTTCTTCTCGCCGCCGGAGCTGTTCGCCGGATCGCGTTCGGGGTCGAGATCGAAGCGCTGCAGATACTCGTCTAGCCGCGATTGCAGGCGCCAGCGGTCGCGATCGTCGCTCGGGCTCGCTGCCCCGTGGTACGCGCCGCGTGCGGCGGCCTGCGCGAGCAAGCCTTCGCGCAGGGTCGCGGCGGCCGGCATCCCGGGTTCCTGCTCGACGAAGGCGATGCGCAAACCGTCGCGGCGCTGCAGCTCGCCGTCATCGAGTTGCAGGGCGCCGGCAATCACTTTCAGCAGAGTCGACTTGCCCGTGCCGTTGCGGCCGATGAGGCCGACGCGCTCGCCCGCCTGCAGCGCGAAGCGCGCGCCATCGAGCAAGGGCTTGTCGCCATAGGCGAGGTGGGCATCCAGAAGTGTGATCAAGGACATGCGGGAATTGTCGCGGTTGGACGTACGGGCGCAAAGCCTGTAGAGTGCGCGGCGCTTGAATTCGAGGGCGCGCGGTCAGCGCCCCGGTTTGCTCGCCGTCAGGCCCCTCAGAGGCCGACTTCGATACGTTCAACATCCCCTCGCTCTGACCGCCGCGGCCGCGATGCCGACGCGCGAGCTCATCAAAAAGGCTTTATTCAATGTCATTTGCCGATCTCGGGCTCGCGCCCGAGCTGTTGCGTGCCGTCGCCGAGAAGGGCTACGACACGCCGACTCCCATTCAGTCCCAGGCCATTCCCGCGGTCCTTTCCGGTCGCGACGTGCTCGCCGGTGCCCAGACGGGCACGGGCAAGACGGCGGCGTTCGTGCTGCCGATCCTCCAGAAGCTCGGCGGCCCGTCGCCGCAGCGCGCGCCGCGAGCGGCGGTGCTGACACCAACGCGCGAGCTGGCGGCGCAGATCGCCGAGAACGCGCGCACGTACGGCAAGTACGTCGGCGTGCGCACCGCCGTCGTGTTCGGCGGCGTGGGCATCAATCCGCAGATCGAAGCGCTCCGCAGCGGGTGCGATCTGCTCATCGCAACACCCGGGCGCCTGCTCGATCTGCAGGAGCAGGGTGCGCTCGATCTGCGCGGCGTGCAGCACTTCGTGCTCGACGAAGCGGATCGCATGCTCGACATGGGCTTCATCCATCAGATCAAGCAGGTCTTCAAGCTGCTGCCGCCACTGCGGCAGAACCTCATGTTCTCGGCGACGTACTCCGACGACATTCGTGAGCTCGCGAGCCGCTTTCTGCGTCATCCGGTCGAGATCGAGGTGGCTGCGCGGAACGCGACGGCGGATCGTGTCGAGCAGCAGGTGTATCGCGTCCCGAAGGAGCACAAGCGGCATCTGCTCGCGCATCTCATCCAGGACGGCAACTGGCACCAGGTCCTGGTGTTCACGCGCACGAAGCACGGTGCCAACCGCCTGGCCGAGCAGCTCGAGCACAACGGCATTCGCTCGGCGGCGATTCACGGCAACAAGAGCCAGTCGGCGCGCGTGCGTGCGCTCGCGGATTTCAAGGCCAACAAGGTGATCGCGCTCGTGGCGACCGAAGTCGCGGCGCGCGGGCTCGACATCAAGGAGCTGCCGCAGGTCGTGAACTACGAGCTGCCGAACGTGCCGGAGGACTACGTTCACCGCATTGGGCGGACCGCACGCGCGGGCGGGACGGGGCGGGCGGTGTCGCTCGTCTCGCCGGATGAGGCACCGCTCTTGCGCGATATCGAGCGACTGCTGCGGCGGTCGCTGCCCGTGAGCGCGCTACCGCAGTTTCCGATCAGCGCGCCGCCGCCGCGGGCGCCGGAATCGGAGCGAGGCGCGCAGCAACGTGAACGAGCGAACGGCCGCCAACCTGACGGGCGGCCACAACGGCGCTCGCCGCCGGCGCGAGACTCGCATTCGCAGCGACGGCAGCAGGGCGAGCAGCGCTTGCGACCTCAGCAGTACTCGCAGCCTTCGCCCGAGGAACAGCGCCCGTGGGAGAACCCGTCGCACGTGGCGCAGCCGGCGCACCACCGCTCGCACCCGGACGCGCGGCGGCACTCGGGCTCTGCACATCGCGCGGGCCCGTCTGGCCACTCGAGCTCGCAGGGGCACTCGGCAGCGCCGGGAGGTGCAAAGCGTGGCGCAACTCGGTCGTGGCGGCCGCGAGGTCGGCCCGGAAACTGGGCGAGACATACAGGACGGCCGCGATAGCGATGCCCGCAAGCTTGCCGGCTGCGATATCGCTCGGATAGTGCACGCCGGCAACCACGCGGTTGTAAGCGTACTCGTCGGCGCGCGCGAGGATCTGCGCGCGCCGCTCGGGGACCATGTCGGCGAGCACCAGCGCCACCGAGTGCACCCATGAGGAGTGGCCGCTCGGGTAGGAGCCATCGGGCGGCTTGGCGATCACCGGCTCGAGTCTCGGCTCGAGCACGAACGGCCGCGGGCGGTGGAAGTGCTTCTTCGCAGCGCCGACGACGGCCACCTCGCTCGCGAGCACCTTGCGGAACAGCGCATCCGTCAGCGGCAGGTTCTGGGAGTTGAACTCGGCCGGATCGCCGAGCGCATCCGCGAGCCGGTAGACCGTGGCCGTGGCATCCGCGCGGGCGCGTTCGCTCTGCGCGGGTGTCCGTGTTTGCTGGACGCGCAGCATTTCCTCGAGATCGGCGCGCGTCGTTGCGGAATCGTTCGCGGGGACCGGTGGCAGCAGCTTCGTGAGGTCGAGCGAGGTCGCGTCGAAATAGCCAGGCCCGGCGGCCGCTCGCGCCATGGGGTGATCCTGCGGCGTCGTCGAGGGCTGCGACGTCGCGACGGCCGACCGCTGACTGGCCGCGGCGTGCGGAGCGGCGGCTAGGTGGCTGACCGCTGCGGCGGCCGGCTGAGTTGCGGCGGTCGGCTGAGTTGCGGCGGCCGGCTGACGTGCGGCGGTCGGCTGAGTTGCAGCGGCTGGCTGACGTGCGGCGGCCGGCTGAGTTGCGGCGATCGGCTGAGTTGCAGCGGCTGGCCGACGTGCGACGGTCGGCTGAGTTGCGGCGATCGGCTGAGTTGCAGCAGCTGGCCGACGTGCGCCGGCCGGCTGACTTGCGGCGGATGGCCGTGTGGCCTCGCACGAGGCGAACAGCGGAAGCCCGAGTGTGAGCGCGACGCACAGCGTCACGATACGCGCTACGCGCGAGCCCATCGCATGCTGCTGCGTTGATACGCCACTCTTCACGCCGCGCGCAGCACTGCGCGTGGCGCGACCCTCCGCTCCCGCGTCCGACTCATCCATCGCGTGTGGTCCTTCTCTCAAGCGCTCGGCTCAGCATCGAGCCGTACGGCAATTCCTTCGAGCTCGGCCGACGGCGCCCGGTACTTCGTCATCACGAGCGGATCGTGCCCCGGCACGACGTGCCGCACGTCACTCGCGAGCGCCCGCACCCTGCGCCAGCCATCCACCATCTCCGTCACGCTCGCAACCACGGGAAATGGCCGTCCGCTTCCCATGTTCGAGTAGTAGTGACTGCCGTCGGAGGCAAGCACCAGCCATCCGACGCGCGTCCACACCCGCACGGCCTGCAGCCCCTGCGTGTGCCCGCCGATGTGATGCACCGACAAGCCCGGCGCGATCTCGGCATCGCCATCGTGAAACTCGACGCGTCCCGCATACACGTTGCGCACCATCGCGAGGACTTCTTCCAGCTCGTACGCATACGAGAAGAACTCCATCGACATGTAGCGCCCGGTCGCGTACGCCAGCTCGCGATCCTGCAAATGAAAGCGCGCCTTCGGGAACAGATCGAAGTTGCCGATGTGATCGTAGTGAAGGTGCGTGACGATCACGTTCTCGACCGTCGCGGCGTCGACGCCGAGCAATCGCAGCCCCTCCGCCGGCGAGCGCAGAAATTCGCGCTTGCGCTTGCGCGCCGCCGCCGCGTTGAAACCCGTGTCGATGACGAACGTGCGCCGCGCATTACGCGCGAGCCACACGAAATAGTCCATGCGCTCGCCCTGCTCGTGCGCATCGCCGCCGATGTAGTTCTCCGAGCTCTTGCGCGCCACCGTGGCATAGCGGATGGCGTACACCTCGTATGGCGCGGGCTCACTCATGGGGCACGAGCGATTCGAGATACTTCCCGATCTCGGTGTTGTCCGCCTTGCCGCCGAGCTGCTGCTCGGCATTGGCCCACAGCTTCGCGGTGAGCTCCAGCAGGCCCGCGGGCGCGCCGGTCGAACGCGCCACTTCCAGCGCGAGGCGCAAGTCCTTCGCCATCAAGCCGAGCGCGAACCCGGAGTCGAACGTCCGCGGCAGCACGTTGTTCGGAAACTTCGAGTCGGTGCCGGTGTTGCGGCCCGTCGAGGCATTCAGGATGCCGATCATGTTCGCCGGGTCGAGCCCGAAACGCTGGCCGGCGATCACCGCCTCGGCGGCCACGGCGAGATTCGCCGCGGACAGGAAGTTGTTCAGGGACTTCATGGCGTGACCGGAGCCGGAGCCCCCAGTCGGGAAGACCTTGCCCATCACTTCGAGGATGGGCTTCACGCGCGCCACCGGCTCCGCATCGCCGCCCACCATGATCGCGAGTGTTCCGTCCGCAGCCTTCTTCACGCCACCCGATACGGGCGCATCGACCAGCGGAATGCCGCGCTTCGCAAGCTCTGCGGCGAGCTCGCGTGTGCCGAGCGGCGATGACGAGCTCATATCAATGGCCACCGAGCCGGCCGCGAGGTGAGGTGCAATGCCGTTGGCGCCGAGAAGCACGTCGCGCACGATCTGCCCATTCGGCAGCATCGTGATCACCACCTGACAGCGCTCGCCGAGGCTTGGCAGCGAGGCGGCGCGCTCGCACTTGGAGCCGGCCGCAAAACGCTCGACCGCCGCGGGGCTCGCATCGGCCACGACGAGCTCGTACCCGGCATTCACGAGCCGGCGCGCCATCGGCGCGCCCATGTTCCCGAGCCCCACGAAACCAATGCGCTCTTTGGATGCCGCCATAGCTGTTACTTGCCGTGCTCCGCGATCACCTTGGAGGCCGCGCGGAAGCTGTCGACCGCGGCCGGCACGCCGCAGTACACCGCGGCTTGCAGCAGCACCTCGGCGATCTGGGCCGGCGTCAACCCGTTGTTCAGCGCGCCCCGCGTGTGCGTCTCGACCTCGTGCGTGCGGCCGAGCGCCGTCAGCATGGCGAGCACGATCATGCTCCGCTCCTTGCGCGTGAGCCCCTCGCGACCCCAGGCGCCACCCCAGCAGTACTCGTTGAGCAGCTCCTGCAGCGGCCGGCTGAAGTCGGTGGCGTTGTTCATGGCCGCGTCGACGTACTTGTCCCCAAGCACCTGGCGGCGGATCGCAAGCCCGCGTTCTCTGAGGTCTTTTCGGCTGTCGCTGCTCATGACTCGTCGCTCCGGATGGGGAAAAACGGCGCCATTCTACGCGGCGAGCCGCGCGGTGCAGGTCCGCGCTACGGTTCGGCCGCGATCCACCGGCGCGCGCCGGTTGCGCCACCCGCGAACAGGGAGGACGCTAGCGGGCGGCGGCGCAGGTGGGATCTTTCAATCCGGGTGAAGGAGGGGGAGCTCATGTCTGATCGAATCCAGGGTCTCCATCACATCACGCTGTGCACGGGCACTGCCCAAGGCGATGTGGATTTCTTCGTAAAGACGCTCGGCCTGCGCCTGATGAAGCGCACGCTGCTCTATGACGGGGTCGAGCCGATCTATCACCTCTATTTCGGCGACGAGCTCGGCACGCCAGGCCATCTCACCACCTGCTTCCCGTGGCGGCGCACGGGTCGCAAAGCGCGTGCGGGCACGGGGCAGATCGGGCTCATCAGCTACACCGTGCCGCAAGGCGCGCACGAGTTCTGGCGCGAGCGCTTCGCGAAGCGCAAGGTGAAGATCACGAAAGAGTACGAGCGCTTCGGGCAGCGCGTGCTGCAGTTCGAGCATCCCGAGTGCGGCATTCTCTTCGAGCTCATCGAGGACGACAGCGACTTGCGCTTGCCGTGGGTGGACGAGAAATACGGCGTCCCCGCGAGCGCGGCGATCCGCGGCTTCCATAGCTGGACGGTGTCGTTGCGCGACATGGACGACATGCACTTCTTCATGAACGAAGGCTGGAATCACGAGAAGGTCGGCGCGGACGGTGCCTTCCACCGCTATCAGGTGGGCAAGGGCGGACCGGCGAAGACCGTGGACCTGCTGCTCGAGCCGGAGCGCGCGCCGGGCAACTGGTCGTACGGCGAAGGCATGGTCCATCACGGCGCGTTCGGCGTGCCGAACATGGACGTGCAGGATCAGGTGAAAGCCGAGATCGAAGGGCTCGGCTTCACGGACGTGTCGGAGCGCAAGGACCGTACGTATTTCAAGTCGGTCTACGTGCGCACGCCGGCGGGCGCGCTGTTCGAGGCGGCGCATTCGATCGGCTTCCTCGTCGATGAGCCGCGGGAGACGCTCGGCACGGAGTTCATCGTGTCGCCGCAG
>DASZSS010000410.1:0-3381 GCA_035548535.1 Steroidobacteraceae bacterium | reverse complement strand
GGAGCTGCATCACGTGATCGAACAGCCGATCGCACAGGCTGCGGAACATGCGCCGATCAGCCTGCGCATGGACGTACGACCGCACTTCCGTGAGTGCTCGCGCGAGCCAATGGCTCACGACATACAGCACGAGCAGCAGCGAAAGCGATACGCGGGTGCCTTCGCTCGGCGTGGTGAGCGCATCGAGGACGAGCTTCAGAGCGACCGGCCCGAGCGCCGTCACGATGGAGCTTGCCGCGACGATGAGCAGAGCCAACGCGAGGCGCACTTTCACGAAACGCGTCGCGCCCACCCAGATCAGCGCGGTGACCTCGCGCAGTGATTTCCACCTCTCCGCTGTGCTCCGGGTCATTCTGGGCCTCCCTGATCTCAGAAGGGTCGTTGCGGTCCGTAGTCGCGCATCGCGGGCACGCCGGTCACGATCTCGTCGCCGAGCCGCAGTCCGCTCAGCACCTGCGTCGAGATGGGGTCGCTCACGCCGAGCGTCACGGTGACCGGCTCCGGCACGCCGTTGCGGTTGCCGTCGCGCAGCTTGTACACGGTGGCCGTCGAGCTGTCCGTCTGCGCGGCCGGAGGCGCTTCGATCTCCGGAAGCGACACGCGAAACGCGCGGCGGAGAGCACGACGGCAATCAGTACCACGCCCAGCGCCACGAACGCGAATGTGCGCCAGCCCGGCGCAGCCCGATGCATAGAGTTCCCTTCCTTAGGTCAACGGCAGCGCCCGCTAGTCTATGCCACGCCGTTCGCGTTGTGATGCCGCTCGACGTCCTTCATCCCGTGCGCGCGGTGGCCATCGCGCTGTACCGGGCCAACAATCCAACGTCGCTGCTGGGAATGCGCGGAACGGTGTGGGAATCGCGCGGACGGCGCTGGCCGTCGCCGAGGCGGGTGCAGCTCGCAGCCTTGCGTGCGGCGGAACCGGCTCAGCTCAGCTGAAAGTCGTCCCGCGATCGAGCTGCAGCAGCCAGCGATACTCCGCGGGCGCGAAGTGCGACAGCGCCGCACAGAGCCAGTGGGCGGCATCTTCGAGATGACGCAGGCTCTCCGCCGGCATCGCGCGCTCGGCAAGCGCCTGCAGCGCCGCGGCGAGATTCACCTGCATGGCCGCGCGCTCGGGCGCGAGCTTCTCGATCGACGACACGCGCAGCGCGTCGTGCATGACGTCCACCGCTTCCTCGAGCAGCGCCGTCCCCGCCGGCCCGGGCGTGCGCCCGCCAAGCAAGGTGAGCGCGCAGCCGAGATTGCTCATGCTGATGAACCAGATCGCGAGCGCATGCTTGCGATTGGTCTTGGCGCAGGTTTCACGGAACACGCGGATGGCGCGCTGGAGCATGTCGTTGCCCTGGTCGGCGGGCGCTTGCAGACTTTCGACCACGAGCTGCACGCCATCGGTCCCGCCACACAGCGCCTGCTGGGCCGCAAAGCCATTGCCGCCCACTGCGGCGAGCCAGCGCGCCTGGCGCCGCTCGCAACAGACGGCGAGCGCGGTCTCGAACGCCCCCACCGCTTCGGAATACATGTGCAGGCGCTCTTCCTCCGATGCACGCAGCGCGCGCAGGCGCAGGGCGGAGCCGAGAATCAGATGCGATACGATCCAGCGCGTGGGCTCTTCTTCGGCCGATGCACTGTTGATCGCTTCACGAAGTGCATCGAGGCTGCCGTTCAGCAAGTGCTGAACGGTGGGCATTGGAACGGCTCCCATGTAGTCGGCGTCCTCCCATCGCTGCATTTCGCCCTCCCTCACGCACGCATCCATGGTGCTGATGGTCGGGGCAAATGCCACTGTCTATGTCCAACCAAACTTTGACACTGTCGTCCAGTTCAGGTCCGCGACGATGCCGCGGCTCGCCTGCTCCGATGCGGAGTGTGATGGAGGCGCCTGCGGGTCACTGTTCAGTAAGACGAAACGGATGGCCCGTTCCGTTATCCGTACTGAAAACCTACTGCGTGGTAAGCGAACAGAAATCCCGCGGCATTCCAGGATTGGCCGCGCATCCCGCGCGGAGACAACGACTTGCCGTGCAGCCACTCGGTGAAGCTCCAGTCATCCAGGGCGCACGCCCGCGCCAGCTGCAGGAGAGACGAGCGCGCCTCGCGTGCACGCCCGTGCGCACACAGCGCCGCGACCCAGAAGGCACCGATCATCGGCCAGATGCCTCCATTGTGATACTGCCAAGCCGAGTTCTGGCGGTGGCGCGCCATGTATGGCCGCCACAGCGCGCTGCGTTTGCGGATGGGACGGATCACGGCGCGGAGCGGATACGGCTCGTGCACGCCGTAGCGCAACAGCGAGCGAATGATCCCCTTCGCGCGCGTCTCGTCGGCGAGCCCGTAGAGCAGCGCGAGCACGTTGCCGAACGTGTCGCCCTCGTCGCCGAAGAACGAGAAGTTGACGAAGCTCAGATACAGGTCGCGGTAGCGCGCCTTGCGCAACACGTACTCGTTGAGGAGACGCGCACGCCGATATTCGGCGATGCCGGCGGAGAAGGGATGGAAGAGCCCGTTGAAGCTCGCGCGCGTCTGCGTCGCGTGCGGCACGCCATAGAGCCGCTTCACGTGATACCAGAGCGCGTTCGTGTACAGCACGAAACCGGAGCGCGGCATGATGTCCGCCCAGTCGCTGGCCTCGTTCTGCTGCAAGAGCAGAAAGCGCTGATGCTCTTGCGCGAGCAGCCACTGGAGCGCGAGCCGGATCTGCTTCGCATAGCGGCGCTTCAGGCCACGAGGCATGCGCCGCTCATCGAGGTATGCGACGGCAATGAGCCACCAGAGCGTCGCGTCGATGCAGCCGAGATACCAGAAGTCGGCCTCGCGCCGGCTCACGTCGACGAACTTGGGAATCTGCCCGTTCGGCGCCTGGTGCTGCGCGAGCGTGTGCAAGCCGGCAACGGCGGCACGCTCGAGCTGCGCATCGCCCGAGACGGCCATGCCGAGCGCGCAGATCGCGGCGTCGCGCCCGAATACGGCCGTATAGCCGCGCTGCTCCGCGCGCGCGCTCGGCGAGGCGGCGAGAATGCCCGCGGGCGTGAGGTTCCGCTGCAGAAGCGCGACGGCGCGGGCGCGGCACTCGGCCAGGAGCCGTGCCTCCCGTATCGATCTAGAGTCGGAGGACATGTCGTGCCTGCGATTTTACAGGCGGCACGTCGCCGTGCCGCCTGTCGAGCAGCATGCCCCGGCTCACACCGGAGAGCCTCGTCAGTTCTTGATGCGAACTTTGACGTTCTGGCCCAGCGCGACCGCGGCCCGACTGATCGTCGAGAGCGTCACGGACGGGTCGTCACGCTTCAGCAGCCGATGCACGACGGCGCGGCTCGTGCGCATGCGCCGAGCGAGCTCCGACTGCGACATCTTCTGCTTCTTCATGGCCCGATGCAGCTCG
>DASZSS010000409.1:0-2087 GCA_035548535.1 Steroidobacteraceae bacterium | reverse complement strand
GTCGACTTCGTCATCGGCCGCGATGACACCGTTTTGCACCGTCAACTTGGAGCTCTCCCGCTGCTGCCGTTTGCCCCGCGACTCACCGGGCACGCTGCTCGACTGCTCGAACGGCGTAGCGACTGCAGTTTCCGGCCAGCGGGGGGCGGCGCATTATACACAAACGACAATTCCCTCCCGGGCGGCGGGGTCACCGCATACACGAGATGGTTGCAAAGAGTTGGAGCCGCGGACTGCTGTTCGTGGCGGGTTCGGTCGTCGGAGGCCTGGCGCTCGCGTTCGTGATCGTGGCGCTGCGCCCCGATCTCATCCGTCGCGACGGCATCGCCGCCGTGCCGCCGGCGGCGGCCGGCTCGGTGCCGGCTACCGTGCAATCCGCGCGCGTCACGTATGCGGACGCCGTACGCCGCGCGGCCCCGGCGGTGGTGAACATATACACGGCACGCGTCGTGACGGAGCGCGTTGCGCCCTCCTCGCTCGACGAGCTGTTCCGGGAGGGATGGCCGCCGCGCTACAGACAGCGCATCGAAAATAGTCTCGGGTCGGGCGTCATCGTCGATCACGAGGGCCACGTCGTGACCAATCACCACGTGATTGCGAACGCCGACGCCATCCGCGTGCAGCTCGCCGACGAGCGGATCGCCGACGCGGAGATCGTCGGGCGCGATCCCGACACCGACCTTGCGGTCCTGCGCATCAACCTGAAGAACCTCCCTGTCGCCCCAATCGGGCGCTCGGACAACCTGCACGTCGGCGACGTGGTGCTCGCGATCGGCAGCCCTGTCGGCCTGACGCAGACCGTGACGCACGGCATCGTGAGCGCCACCACCCGCTCGCTGGGCGTTGCGACATTCGAGGACTTCATTCAGACCGATGCCGCGATCAACGTGGGCAACTCGGGCGGCGCGCTCATCGACACGAGCGGCGCCCTGGTCGGCATCAACACCGCGATCATCGCCAAGAATCTGGGCGTCGAAGGCATCGGGTTCGCGATCCCCGTGGACCTCGTGCGCGGGGTGCTCGCGGACATCATCGCGCACGGCCGGGTGATCCGCGGCTGGATCGGTATCGAGCCGCGCGACGTGCCGGAATATCAGCGCCAGCAGCTCGGGCTTCCCGCAAACGGCGTGTTGATTGCTAATCTCTACGTCGGTAGCCCCGCGCAGCGGGCGGGGTTGCAGCCCGGCGATGTGCTCACCGACATCGATGGCGTGCCCGTGCGGTCGGCGCAGGAAGCCATCGCGCGCGTGGCCTCGCATCGCAAGCCCGGTGAGACCATCAAGCTGCGGGTGATCCGCGGCGGGCGCGCGATGGAACTGCAAACACAGGTCGTGGAACAGCCGAGAGGGCGTTGATCCCGGCGAGGGCGACTGATGAAAACGGATGTTCGCGTACGCTCCTTCGAATCCCGAATCGCGTTGAACGATGCGCTCACCGAGCGCCTGGCCTGGGAGATCGATCAGCCCCGGCGCGGCCCGGTGGCCTTGATGCTGGCCGGCGGCAATACGCCGCTGCAGGCCTACCAGACGCTCGCGGGCCGCACGCTCGCGCCGTCCTCGATGCTCGAGCTCTTCTTCTCCGACGAGCGCTACGTTCCGCCGACTTCGGACGCGAGCACCTTTCGCGCGCTGCGGCCGCTACTCGAGGCGCTCGCGCTGCCTACCGAGCGCATCCTGCGCGTGCGCACCGAGCTGCCGCTCGAGCGCGCGGCGGAAGACTACGAGCGGCGGCTGCGCGCGCTACTGCGATCGTCGCCGCGGATGCCGCTGGGCATTCTCGGACTCGGCGCGGATGGGCACACCGCGTCGCTCTTCACCGAACAGGATCTGCAGCGCTCGCTTGGGAAGCTGGCCATCTCGGTGCAACGGCCCGACGGACGTGCGGCGATTTCCGTGACGGCGCAGCTGCTCGCGAACATCGCCGAGATCATCTTCGTCGTCGCGGGCGCGGACAAGCGCGCGGCGCTGAAGGCGCTCATCGAGCGCAAGCCGGAATCGATCGCGGCGCGCGCCGTCGCGGGCTGCGCGAGCATCGAGATCTGGGCGGATCGCGATGCGTATCCGCCGCAGCCTCAGCCCGGCCCCTCG
>DASZSS010000408.1:0-3851 GCA_035548535.1 Steroidobacteraceae bacterium | reverse complement strand
AGGGGGCATCGCGATCGAGGGTTAAATGAGAACCACGTCGTATTGATCCACCCCGTAGAGGGCTTCCGCCTGTAGCCGGATCGGCCGCCCGACCTGCGGCTCGAGCTCCGCGAGGGCCGCCGACTCCTCGTCGAGCAGGCGGTCCACGACGTCGCGATGCGCCAGTATCAGCAGCTCCTTGCTGGCGAACTGCCGGCTCTGTCGCACTATGTCGCGAAAGATCTCGTGGCAGACCGTCTCCGGCGTTTTGACGAAGCCGCGGCCT
Source organism: Steroidobacteraceae bacterium (assembly GCA_035548535.1). Classification (GTDB taxonomy): domain Bacteria; phylum Pseudomonadota; class Gammaproteobacteria; order Steroidobacterales; family Steroidobacteraceae; genus JADGHX01. The sequence continues at coordinate 3,586 of DASZSS010000408.1, read as the reverse complement.
TCGCAACTCGGACAAGGCTGGCACAGCAGATGTTCCAGGCTTTCGCGCGTCCGCTTGCGCGTCATCTCGACGAGCCCGAGCGGCGACAGGCTCACGATGTGCGTCTGGGCGCGATCGCCGGCGAGCGCGCGCTCGAGCGCGGCGAGCACCTGGCGGCGGTGCGACTCGTCCTTCATGTCGATGAAGTCGATGATGATGATGCCGCCCAGGTTGCGCAGGCGCAGCTGGCGCGCGATCGCGACGGCCGCTTCGAGATTGGTCTTGAAGATGGTCTCTTCGAGATTGCGCGTGCCGACGTAGGCGCCCGTGTTCACGTCGATGGTGGTCATCGACTCGGTCTGGTCGATGATCAGATGCCCGCCGGACTTCAGCGACACCTTGCGGTCGAGCGCGCGGCCGATCTCCTCCTCGATGCCGTGCAGGTCGAAGATCGGCCGCTGCCCCTGGTAGAGCTCGATCGTGGTGGTCGAGCCGGGGATGAACGTGCGCGCGAAGTCGATCATGCGCGCGTGCTCCCGCGGTGAATCGACGAGCACGCGGGCCACGCCGCGCGCCATCTCGTCGCGCAGCAAGCGCAGGGTGAGTGGCAGGTCCTCGTGGACGATCTCGCCGGGGCGGGCCCGGAGCGCCGTCTCGCGCACATGGGCCCACAGCTTGTCGAGATACCTCATGTCCTCCGCCAGGCTCTCCTCGGACACGCCCGCCGCGGCGGTGCGCACGATGTAGCCGCCGCCGTCCGCGCTGCTGCGCAGCCGCTCGCTGACCAGAGCCTTGAGGCGCAGCCGCTCGGCCTCTTCTTCGATACGGGTCGAGACACCGACGCCCTCGCCCCGCGGCATGTACACGAGATAGCGCGACGGCAGCGCGACGAAGGTCGTGAGGCGCGCGCCCTTGGTTCCGATCGGGTCCTTGATGACCTGGACGAGAATCTCGTCGCCCGGATTCACGAGCCGGCGGATGTCGTCGACCGCCGGCAGCGCCACGACGGTGTCGTCCGGCCGCATGTAGGCGATATCGGCGGCGTGCAGGAACGCCGTACGCTCGAGACCGATGTCGACGAAGGCCGCCTGCATCCCCGGCAGCACGCGCGACACGCGCCCTTTGTACAGATTGCTGACGAGCCCGCGGCGGCTCGCGCGCTCGATGTGGATTTCCTGCAGGACCCCGTTCTCGACGAACGCGGCTCGCGTCTCGCGCGTCGTGGCGTTGACGAGGATTTCGAGGCTCATTGCCCCATTGTGCACCAAAGCGGGAGCCCGGCCGCGGCCAACAGCCGCGCGGTTTCGAATAGCGGCAGCCCCATGACACCCGAGTAGCTGCCCGCCAGGGATTCGATGAACACCGCGGCGAAACCTTGCACGGCATAGGCGCCGGCCTTGTCGCGGGGCTCGCCCGTCTCCCAGTACGCGGCACATTCCGCGGCGGTGAGCTCGCGGAAGGTGACGCGACTCTCGTTGAGACTCAGCGCCACCCCGCTCGCGGTGGCGAGGGCCACGGCCGTGAGCACTTCGTGCGTGCGTCCGGAGAGTGCGGCGAGCATGCGCAGCGCGTCGTCCCGATCAGCGGGCTTGCCGAAAATGACGCCGTCCAGCACGACCGTCGTGTCGGCAGCGAGCACCGGCAACGAGGAGTCGCGCGCCCACACGGACTGCGCTTTCGCGCGCGCCATGCGCTGCACGTACGCGCGAGGCGCCTCGCCTGGCAGCACCGACTCGTCGATGTGCGCACCCGTCGCCACGTGCGGCACGCCGATTTGCGCGAGCAACTCGCGCCGGCGCGGCGAGACGGAGGCGAGTCGCAGAATGGGCGGATTACTCACGGTGATACGGATGATTGCTCAGCAAGCTGTGCGCACGATAGAGCTGCTCGACCAGGACCACGCGCACGAGCGCATGCGGGAAGGTGAGCTTCGAGAGCGCCCATGTGAAATCGGCGCGCGCGCGCACTTCGGGGGCGAAGTCATCGGGCCCGCCGATGAGCAGCGCCAGATCGCGGCCGTCGCGCATGCGGGCACCGAGCCACTGGGCGAGCGCGCTCGTCGTCATCTCGGTGCCGCGCTCGTCGAGCGCGACGACGTATTCGTCCTTGCGGAGCGCGGCGAGCAGCCGCTCGCCTTCGACCTCGATGGCGCGGCGCGCGCTCGAGCCGGAGCGCGGGCCCGCTTCGATCTCGACCAGCGAGACGCGTAGCGCCGCGCCGAAGCGCTTCAGATAGTCCTCGACCGCCTCGCGCACCCACGAGGGCATGCGGGAGCCGATGGCGACGATCCGGATTCTCAGGAGGGTTTGCGCCGTGTGGCGCGCTTGCGCGCCGGTGCCTTCGGGACCGTGAGGCCGACCGGCGCCGCATTCGCGACCGCCGCCGGCGGCTCCTGCTCCCACATGCGCTCGAGGCTGTAGAACTCGCGCACCCGGGGCAGCATCACGTGCACGACGACGTCCTGCAGATCGACCAGCACCCACTCCCCTTCGCGTGCGCCTTCGACGCCGAGCGGCCGCACGCCGCTCTCCTTGGCCTTCTCGATGACGCGATCGGCGATCGAGCGCACGTGCCGATCCGAATTCCCCGAGGCGACGATCATGACATCCGCGATGTCGGTGAGCCCTCGCACATCCATCACCTTGACGTTGACGGCCTTCATGTCTTCCAGCGCGGCCGTGACGATGCCTTCCAGGGGCGGGCCGCGATCGGGAGCGCGGCGCGAGCGGGTGCGGGTGATCATGTGCGGGGGAGTGTCTCCTGCGGCGTTTTCGATCTCGTGACTAGGGGCGCTGCGGAGCATAGCACCCCGTCTCGCGGATGATCTTCCGGACTTCCTCGGGCACGAGATACCGCGGGTCCTCGCCGCTCGTAATGACCTGGCGCAAATCGGTGGACGAGATCTCTAGCTGGGTCACGGCTCGGATGTAGATGCGGCCGGCGAGCGTGTCGTGCAAGTCTCTGATGCTGCCCGTGCCGCGATCGACCATCACTTCGCCGAGCGGCCCCATCGTCGGCGCCTTCCAGCCCGGCCGGTGCGCGACCACGATGTGCGCGAGATCGAGCAGCTCACGCCAGCGGTGCCAGTCTGGGAGTCCGAGGAATGCGTCCATGCCGAGCAGCAGGCAGAGCGAGCGGTCCGGATATTCCGCGCGCAGCTCGGTGAGCGTGTCGTACGAGTACGAGACGCCTTTGCGGCGGATTTCGCGATCGTCGACGGTGAAGCCGCGCTGATCGGCGATGGCCGCCTTGACCATCGCGAGGCGCAGCTCCGCGCTCGCGTGCGTCATCTGCTTGTGCGGCGGGCTGCCCGCGGGCATGAAGCGCACTTCCGCGAGCTTCAGTGCCTGCAGGAGCTCGAACGCGGTGCGCAGGTGGCCATAGTGAATCGGGTCGAACATCCCGCCGAACAGGCCGATCGGTTGCATCGGTTGCATTGCGAAGCTATCTCAACATGTCGGATGGGGGCGCGGCCGCTATGGAGTGGGCGGCCGCGGCAGCGGATCGCTCGGAAGCGCGAAGGTGCGCTGCGCACACAGATCGGCAGCGAGCAGCGCCAGCTCATCCCAGGCGTTTCCGACCAGGCGACCCTTGATCATGCGGTCGG
>DASZSS010000407.1:0-21766 GCA_035548535.1 Steroidobacteraceae bacterium | reverse complement strand
GCCGATCGTGGACACCTCGAACCCCTTCATCGCGCGCTTCATTCCGACGCCGGAGGAGTCCGTGGTGATCGTGCGGTTCGCGAATCCGCGCGGCATCGACTTTCCGTACCTGCTCTCGATGATCAGCGGCAGCCAGATGTCACGCGCGAACTCGATCGTCATCCCGGGCGGCAAGCAGGACCTCGCCATGCAGCTGATCCTGACGCCGCTCATTCTGCAGCTCCTCGAAAAGAAGCGGAGGGCCTCGTGATGAGTGCCGTAGAAGACGTCACCCTCGTACCACCGTTGAGTCGCCACCGGCTCCACGATGCGGCCACTGCAGCGTTGCGGGTGCTCGCGATGGATGCCGTCGAGAATGCCCGATCGGGCCATCCGGGCATGCCGATGGGGATGGCAGAGATCGCGTCTGTGCTATGGCGCGGCTACTTGCGTCACAACCCGGCGAACCCGAACTGGCCGAATCGCGATCGCTTCGTGCTCTCGAACGGGCACGGCTCGATGCTGCTCTACGCGCTGTTGCATCTGACCGGCTACGACTTGCCGCTCGCCGAGCTCGCACGCTTCCGCCAACTGCATTCACGCACGCCGGGACATCCCGAGTACGGGATCACGCCCGGCGTGGAGACCACGACCGGCCCGCTCGGTCAGGGCCTCGCGAACGCTGTCGGCATGGCTCTCGCGGAACGCACGCTCGCCGCGCAGTTCAATCGGCCCGGATTCGACATCATCGACCATCGCACGTATGTCTTCGTCGGCGACGGCTGTCTGATGGAGGGGATCAGCCACGAAGCGGCGTCGCTCGCGGGCCGCTTGCATCTGAACAAGCTGATCGTGCTCTACGACGACAATGGAATCTCCATCGATGGCCGCGTCGACGAGTGGTTCGCGGACGATACTCCGGCTCGCTTTGCCGCCTACGGCTGGCGAGTTGAGACGGTCGAAGACGGGCACGATGCGGACGCGATCGATCGCGCTTTGCGCCACGCGGTGTCCGAAGAATCCCGACCGACGCTCATCTGCTGCAAGACCATCATCGGGTACGGCGCCCCGACCAAGGCGGGCCATCACGACACGCACGGCGCACCGCTCGGCAAGGAAGAGATCGAGCGTGCGCGGGAGGCGCTCGGGTGGCGCCACGGCGCGTTCGAGATTCCAAGCAGCGTGTACGACATCTGGAACGCACGCGAGCACGGCGCGCGACTCGAGGCGGAATGGCAGGCACAACTGTCCTCCTACCGCGAGGTCTTTCCGGAGCTCACCGCCGAGCTGCATCGCCGTCTTTCCGGGCAGCTTCCGTCCGACTTCGCGCAACTCGCGCGCGCTGCCGCGGCCGCCACCGCGGCGAAGGCCGACGTGATCGCGACGCGTAAAGCGAGCCAGAACTCGCTCGGCACGTTCGCGAAGCACCTGCCGGAATTGATCGGCGGCTCCGCGGACCTCACGCACTCGAACCTCACTTCACATCCGGCGTCCGTGCCGGTCACGCGCGATCCGGCCGGCAATCAGGTGTACTTCGGCGTGCGCGAGTTCGGCATGATCGCGATCGCGAACGGTCTCGCCCTGCACGGGGGCTTCGTGCCATACGTCGCGACGTTCCTCACGTTCAGCGACTATGCCCGCAACGCAATTCGCATGAGCGCGCTCATGGGGCTGCGCGTGATCTGCGTGTTCACGCACGACTCGATCGGGCTCGGCGAGGATGGGCCAACGCATCAGCCGATCGAGCACGCCGAGTCGCTGCGCCTGATTCCGAACCTCGACGTGTGGCGTCCCGCGGATGCGACGGAGACCTGCGTCGCGTGGGCCGAAGCACTGAAACGCGCGGACGGGCCGAGCGCGCTGCTACTGTCGCGCCAGGGCTTGCCGCAGCAATCGCGCTCGCCCGAGCAGACGGATGCCATCGCGCGCGGGGGCTATGTGCTGCATACCGGCAGCGCGAATCCCGATGCCGTCATCATCGCGACTGGCTCGGAAGTCCAGCTCGCGATGGGTGCCGCACGCCGACTGGCCGAGGACCGCATCGCTGCGCGCGTGGTGTCGATGCCGTGTGTCGAGGCGTTCGAGCGCCAGCCGCTGCGCTGGCGCGAGAGCGTGATTCCGCACGGCGTCCCCGTGGTCACCGTGGAAGCCGGTGCGACGCGTGGATGGTGGAAATACGCGGGACACGGCGGCGCCGTGATCGGCATCGACCGATTTGGCGAATCCGCATCCGATCGCGATCTGTGGGCCTATTTCGAGCTGACGGTGGACCGCGTGGCACGTACGGTGCGCGAGCTCATCATGGCATGAGCTCGCGCGCGTCTGCCGCGCGCGAGCACGCAGACGGCGCGACTCAGCGCGGCGCGGGCCCGGTGGACGCGCGGCACACGAGCCGGTGCTCGAACTGCACCGACTTGCTCATGTTCGGCGTCTTCAACAACTGCAGCAGCATGTCCGTCGCGGAGTAGGCAAGGTCGTACGCCGGCTGGAACACCGTCGTCAGCCGCGGCCACACAAAGCGCGCGATCGGCGCATCGTCAAACCCCGCCACGGAGAGTTGCGCAGGCACGGTGATGCCCTGCTGATGCGCGGCCATCAGTACGCCGGCCGCCATGTCGTCGTTGCTCGCGAAGATCGCCGTGGGCCGATCCGGCATCGTGAGCAGAGCCGTCCCGCTTTCGAGACCGGACTCGAACACAAAATACCCCTGCTTCACGTAGTCCTCGCGGTACTCGATGCCGTGCCGCTCGAGCCCGGCCTTGTAGCCTGCGAGCCGCCGGCCGCTCGCGTAGTGATCCGGATTGCCGACGATGAAGCCGATGCGCCGGTGCCCGATGCCGATCAGGTACTCGGTCATCTCGCGCGCGCCCGCGAAATCGTCGATGTCGACGTAGGGCGAGTCGTGGCGCATCCGATTGGGCGCGATACGCACGAACGGCAACTTGCGCTCATCGAGCATCTCGATCAGCTCCTTCGAGGAGCTGAGCGGCGGCGTGAGCACCAGCCCATCGAGGTGAGTCGTGTCGACGAGCCCGGCGATGTCGGCAGCGAGATCCGCACCGCGCCGGCTGCAGTGATGCATGATTAGCTGGAAGCGCTCCTCGCGACAGCGCGCCATCGCGCCGTTCTGCACGTCCATGACATAGTTCGGGCTCGGGTTCTCGTACACGAGGCCGATCAGCAGCGAGCGACGCGCCGCGAGCCCGCGCGCGGAGATGCTCGGGTGATAGTTCAGCGCCTTGACGGCCGCCATCACGCGCTCGCGCGTGGACGCGCGGACCCGGGGCTCGTTGTTGAGCACGCGCGAGACGGTCTTGATGGCCACCCCGGCGGCGGCCGCCACGTCGGAAATCGTTTTTCGGCTCATCCCCGCTTCAACTGAGTCGACATTCGCGGTCCACACCAGCTACTTTACGGCGCACATGTCGACGGCGCTACGGACCGCCCGCTCCTCCTCGCTCCCGGCAACCCTCCCGGCGACCGGTTGGGCGTTCGTTGCGCTGTACACCCTGGCGTACATCGGCGCGTGGCTGGCGCTGCTCACACCCATCATGGTGACGCTTGCGCTGCGCGTGCAGGAGCTGGCGTCGGACCACGCCGCCAATGCGCTGTCCTGGGTGCTGAGCGTCGGCGCGCTGTTCGCCCTGTTCGGGAATCCCCTCTTCGGCCGCTTGAGCGATCGCACGACGTCTCGCATGGGGATGCGGCGCCCCTGGCTCATCGGCGGCGCGTTGGGAGGCGCTGTCTCACTTTGGATCGTGGCCAGCGCCCCTTCCATGACGTGGGTGCTGCTCGGATGGTGTCTCGTGCAGCTATCGTTCAATGCCGTGCTCGCGCCGCTGGCCGCGCTGCTGCCGGATCAAGTGCCGGAGAGTCATCGCGGCACGGTTGCCGGCATCATCAGCATCACGACTTCGCTCGGACAAAGCAGTGGCACAGGGCTCACACAGCTCGTCTCCGGCTCGATGACGGCGATGTTCCTCGTGCCGGGGCTCATCGGCGTCGCCGCCATCCTGCTGCTGGCCGTGTTCCTGTCGGACCGACGTCTCGTGCCAGCCCAGCGGGAGCCGCTGCGCTGGGGCGATTTCCTGCGCGCCTTATGGGTGAACCCAAAGCGACATCCGGCTTTCGCACGGATCTGCAGCGGTCGCTTCTTCATGATGATGGGCATGACGCTGATGATGGCGTATCAGCCCTTCTACCTGCAGAGCCAGCTCGGCGTGCCGACGCGCGAGGTGACCGACGTCGTGTTCCATTCGACGCTCGTCCAGTGCGTCCTGTCGATGCTCGCGGGGCTCGCGACCGGGCGGCTCTCGGACATCATGGGTCGCCGCAAACCGTTCGTGATCGGCGCGGCCCTGATGTATGGCCTGGGCGCGCTGCTCATCGCGCTCGCGCACGGCTTTCCGCTGTTCTATCTCGGCATGGCGCTGTCCGGCGTCGGGCTTGGAACGTATCTCAGCGTCGATCTCGCATTCGTGACGGACGTGCTGCCCGACAAGGAGAACGACGCGGCGAAAGACCTGGGAGTCTTCAACATCGCGAGCACGCTGCCGCAGATCATCGGGCCCATTGCTGCGACGGCGGTACTCGCGCTGTCGCGAGAGAGCTATGCCGCCGTATTTGCCGGCATCGCGGTGGTCGGCGTGCTGGCGGCGGCGGTCATCGTGCCGGTCCGGAGCGCCAGATAAGAGATGGGCCGGCGTGATTGCGCCGGCCCGTGTAAGACAAAAACGCCGCTGTCGCGCGTCAGCCGCGGTCCGGATACTTGACCCGCGCGTCCGCCTTCGCTGCATCGAGCGCGGCGTCCGCCTGCTCCTTGCACGCCTTCTGCGCGTCGCCCGATTGCGCTTCGCACTTCCGGATGGCGACGTCGTGCTCGCCTTGCGCGCGCGTCACGGCGACATCGTAGGCGCTCTCGGTGCGCTCCTCGGTCGCATGCTGCTCGGCCTGCGCCACATCCTTGTTCGCCTCTGCGACGCGCTCGGCCTGCTGCGTCTGCTCGCTCGTCAGATTCTGATGCGCGTCCTGCTGCGCCTCGGCCACGTCATGCTGAACTTCGTTCGGCGACTCGGCCTTGTTGCAGCCTGCCAGCGCGAAGAGGCTCGCCGCCGCGAAAATGGAAAGCAGCTTGGTGGTCATCGTCCACACCTTTCCTATGCCCGTCTTTGTACGGTTAAACGCTTGATGGGGCCATGGGTTCCGGGCAGCCTGAGCCCGGCGGGCACGGGGTGAGCGTGTGTTGAGCCGGATCAGTCGTTGCCCGCGGAACCCGTGGCTGCGTCGACGGCGTGCCGAAGCACGCCGCGCATTCAGGTTCCCGCGAACTGAAGCAACGCGTGCCGTAGTCACGGCAATCCCCTCAAAAGGCGAGACCTTCGTCTGCCCGAGGAACTGAACCCTTCGAACCAGCCCGCCCACATTCCTTGTATTCATAGCGACGCCCACGCCCCGCGCTCTAGCCTTTCGCGTCAGTGAGGTCTCCACCTCAGGGAGAAAGAACATGGAAGGCAGACGGGTCTCGCAACATTGTGCATGGGCTGCCGCACTGGCGATCTGCGCGGCAGGAACCGCCGCCGCGCAGACGGACCCCGGCGTGAGGCCGGGAGCGAACGGCGCCGGGTTTGCGATCAGCGGTCTCTCGACGAACGAGCAGGCGTTCTTCGACGCGGGCCGCGACGATTTCGCGGAGGAGGAAGGCATCGGTGACGGACTGGGCCCGCGCTTCAATCTCGACAGCTGCGGCGGCTGCCACAGCCAGCCGGACATGGGCGGCACCTCGCCCGCCGTGAATCCACAGTTCGACATCGCCACCGCATTCGGCGCGCACAATGCCGTGCCGCCATTCATCACGCGCAACGGCCCCGTTCGCGAGGCTCGCTTCAAGACGCTGCCGAACGGTGCGCCCGATGGCGGCGTCCACGCCTTGTACGTCATCAGCCAGCGCATCGATTCGACGGGCAGTGCCGCGAGCTGCAACATCCTGCAGGACAACTTCGCGCAACAGCAGGCGAACGGCAACGTCATTTTCCGCATTCCGACGCCCGTGTTCGGGCTCGGGCTGCTCGAAGAGATCACGGATCAGACTCTGATCCTCAACCTCAATGCGAACGCCGGGGCGAAAGCGGCTCGGGGCATCACCGGCCGCTTCAACCACAACGGCAACGACGGTCGCATCTCCCGCTTCGGCTGGAAGGCGCAAAATCCGACCGGGCTCGTGTTCTCGGGCGAGGCGTACAACGTCGAGATGGGCATCACGAACGAGGCCTTCCAGACCGAGCGCGACGAGACGCCCGAGTGCCAGTTCGCGACTCTGCCCAACGACACGAGCAACCCCGACGGGGCGACCGGCATCGACACGATCAGCGCCATCGAGAAGTTCGCGTTCTTCATGCGCTTTCTCGATCAGCCGACGCCCTCGACGACCGTCCCGGGCGGCGCCAACTCGATCATTCAGGGTCGCAACAACTTCGTGAACATCGGCTGCGCGCTGTGCCACACGCCGTCGTTGACCACGGGCAACGCCACCGTGCTGGCCCTGCGCAACAAGCAGGCGAATCTCTTCTCCGATCTCGCGCTCCACAACATGGGTCCCGGACTGGCGGACGACATCGTGCAAGGCGAGGCGCGCGGCGATGAATTCCGCACGGCCCCGCTGTGGGGACTCGGCAAGCGCATCTTCTTCCTGCACGACGGTCGGACGACGAACTTGCTGACGGCCATTCAAGCCCACGCCAGCAACGGCAACGCTCGCTACCCTGCGTCGGAAGCGAATTCCGTCGTGAACGCGTTCAATGCGCTGACGGTGCAGCAGAAGCAGGACTTGCTGAACTTTCTGAGGAGTCTCTAGCGGCGTCACGTCCGCACTTCGCGCTGTCCCTTGCACACCGAAGGCGCTCGCTCGAGCGAGCCGCCTTCGGTTCGCGTTTAGAGTCCGTGCATGGTGTCGCTCGTGCTGCTCGCCGCGGCCGCAATGGATGGGTCGGACGATGCGCTCGGTCAGCCTGCGGCGGGCGCATCGTGGTGTGCGACCCCCATGAGCGCGACGGCCTCGGCGACGATCTAGGAATCGCGCGGTGCGCACCGGCCACAAGATGGTTTGCGCACGCATGGAAGATGGCATTCCGCCCGGAGAATACGAAGACTTCGCGACCGGTTTCATCCTCGACAACGTCCGGGTCTGGGCGCCGCCCGCCGGCGTGGCGGTGATGAACGATGGCTCATGGTCATGAGCGACGACGGCAACGGTGTCGTCTACCGCATCTCCTACTCGCGTCAGAAAGGTCCGTAGCATGAAATCGAGTCTCTTGGTCACATTGACGCTCGCCGCGGCGGCGGCTTACGCAGCGAGCCCGCCGGCGGAGATCACGATCACCGGCGAGCGCGTCTTCCCGGAAAGCCTGACGTCGACGGCGGATGGCGTCGTGATCATCGGCAGCCTCGGAGCGCGGACCATCTTTCGCGCCGAGCCCGGCGCCGACACCGCGCAACCGTGGATCGCGCCCGGCACCGACGGCATGCAGATGATCTTCGGCGTGTTCGCGGACGACAAATCGCGCACGTTGTACGCATGTTCGGGCAACTTCGGTCCTCCGCCCGCCGGCGGGCAGCCGGTGCCTTCCGCCCTGTACACGTTCGATCTGAAGACGGGCGCTCCGAAGGGCCACTACCCGCTGCCCACCAGCGGCGGCTCGTGCAACGACATCGCCGTAGGCCCGGACGGCACCGTGTATGCCACGGACACCACCAACATGGAGGTGGTGCGGCTGAAGAAAGGCGCGAAGGCCCTCGAGGTGTGGGCCGGCGCCAACGGCGAATTCGGCCCCAAAGGCGGGGTGCTGGACGGCATTGCGGTGCTGGGCAATCGCGTCATCGTCAACGCGCTGTTGACGAGCAAGCTCTTCAGCGCGCCCATCGGCAAGGACGGGAAAGTCGGCACCATCACCGAGATCAAGCTCGACAATCCGATCACGCGGCCCGACGGCATGCGCGGCTTCGGCAAGAGCGGTCTGCTCGTCGCGGAAGCCGGCAACGGCACCGGGCGCCTATCGCGCGTGGACCTCTCGGGCGACACCGGTAAGGTGACCGCGCTGAAGGACGGCTTCCCGGGCGGCCCCGTCGCCGTGACGGTGGTCGGAACGACCGCGTACGTGCTGGAGGGTCAGCTTGCGGCATTGATGGGTCGCGGCGGCCAGAACGCGAAGCTTTCGCCTTTCCGCGCGACGGCCGTGCCGGTCGGCAGACCCTGACGCCGGACTTGCGGCTCGGGACGAGAGCCTGCCGCCTGCGGCAGCAGGTACGCGCACACGCGGAAACATCTTGCCGCCGATACGTTAAGAGTGCACGCAGTGAACGTGTTTGGAGGCAACGAATGAGTGCACTCGTGGCGGCTCTCTTCAAGGACCATGCGACGGCGGACCACGTCCGCACCGCGCTCGTGACCGGCGGCTTTCCCACCGATCGTGTCCAGCTCACTTCGGAATTGGAGCCCGGTCAGGCGGCGCTCGTGCCGGCGCCGGACAAGTCTCGGCAGCTCGAGAGCTACTTCGCGCAGATCTTCACGGAAGCGAACGAACGCGAGCGCGCGCGCGACTTCGTCGACGGCGTGCGCCACGGAAACGCGGCCCTCGTCGTGCAGCCGCGGGGCGACATCGAGACACGGCAGGCCCTCGAAATCCTGGCCTCCTCGCAGCCGCTGCAGCTCTGCAAGCACGATCTCGACAAGCAAACGATGGAGAAGGCGGCCTCGGAGGCTTCGAGCACGGTCGTTGGGCACCTCGTGCCGGAAGGGCTCAAGGAGACCATCAATCCGCGCAAAAACTGAGCTCAGGTCACCGGCACGAGTACGTCCTCGCGCGCCACGCTGATCGCCGGTCGCAGCAAGCGCGACAGGCCGCGGATCCGTGCCAGGCGGATCGCGGCGTCGCGCGCGAGGATGCCGGCCGCGGTGGCCGGCACCAGCCACTCGGCGCTGCGCCGTCCCGCTCGTCTCATCTGTGCCAACGGCGGTCGCACGCGGCGCTCGTAGTGATCGAGCGCGACCTTCACGTCTTGGTTGTGCGTGAGCTCTTCGCCAAGCACGTAGGCCGCCGCCATGGAGAGCGCGGCGCCCTGTCCCGGCAGCAACGACACCGCTTGGCACGCCTCGCCGAGCAGCGCGATTCGCCCACGGTACCAATGCGGGACCACGACCTGCGCCACGTTCTCGTACAGAAATCCGGGCAGCTCGCGCGCTCGATCGAGCACGCGCGGCAATTGCCAGCGGAATTCGCCGTAAGCTTTCTCCAATGCCGCGAGTGGCGAGCTCGGCGGCGCGCCACTCGCCGCGCGATGCACGAAGAACGCGGCCACATCGCCGTCTCGCAGCGGATACAGGCCCGCCTGCCTGCCCGGCGCGGACACGAGGTGCAGATCGTTCTTCAAGTCCGCGCAGAGTTCGGCGTCGTGAATCACGAACGCCGCCGTCTGCAGTCCCAGAAAGCGCAGCCACGAGCCACCATCGCCAAAAGTGAGGTCGCGGATGCGTGAGCGCATGCCGTCCGCGCCGATCAGGACGTCCGCATGCTCGACATCGCCGTTGCCCAGATACGCGTCGACGCCGCCCACGGGCGTGCGCACCTGAGTGACGGGCACCCCATAACGGATCGTCACGCCCGGGGGCAGTTCTTCGAGCAGCGCGCGCTCGAGATCGCTGCGCATGAGGCTCATCAGGCGCCCATCGAACAGCCCTTCGAGTGTGCGGAAGGGCAGCCGTGCCGTGGTGCGCCCCGCGGCGTTGAGCCAGCGAATCGACTGGAATGCGTAGCGCAGCTTCTCGAGGCGCGGCAGGAGCCCCATGCGGCGCGCGGCCTCGTACCCCGAGCCGAAGAGATCGATCATGTAGCCTTCGCCGCGCGCGCTCGGGCCGTCGTCGAGAACGGTCACCTGCCAGCCGCGCTGTCCGAGGAACACCGCGAGAGTCAGCCCCGCAATGCCCGCGCCACTGATGACCGCTTTCATGGCACCCCCAAAGCAAGCTCCATGCCATGGTCAGGGACCACGGATTGGGCTCATCCAACCCGAAGTCTGTTGTCACCCCGTGAAACCGTGTGCTATTACTTGGCGCGCGATGAACGCCGTGAGCCGCTCCTTTTATTTTTACTTCTACTGGCACGAATCCGTGGCGGTGGATGGGCTGCTCTCGACCTGACGAAACGCGAACGAATCGAGAATTCCCAAAAAACCGCCAGACACCTGGCGGTTTTTTGTTGCCGCCGGTGAATGCAACGAACCGGAGTGGCCCGTGAACCTGCGACCCGACCCGAACGACATCAGCACCCGCACGGACGATCTGCGCATCCGCGAGATCCGCGAGCTGATCACCCCCGAAGACTTGATGCGCGAGCACGCGCGCACCGCACGCGCCTCGGCAGTCGTTGCGGCGGCGCGCGCGAGCGTGCATCGCATTCTGCACGGGCAGGACGATCGCCTCGCCGTCGTCATCGGGCCCTGCTCCATCCACGACATTGACGCGGCGAAGGAGTACGCCACTCGCCTCCTCACGCAACGGACACGGCACGCGGGCACTCTCGAAATCATCATGCGCGTGTACTTCGAGAAGCCGCGGACGACGGTCGGCTGGAAAGGGCTGATCAACGATCCGGATCTCGACGGGAGCTTCCGCATCAACAAGGGGCTCGGCCTCGCGCGCGGCCTGCTGCTGCAGATCAACCAGCTCGGCGTGCCCGCGGGCTGCGAGTTCCTCGACATGATCACGCCGCAATACATCGCGGATCTCGTCGCGTGGGGCGCCATCGGCGCGCGCACGACGGAGAGCCAGGTCCACCGCGAGCTCGCGTCCGGCCTTTCCTGCCCCGTCGGCTTCAAGAACGGCACGGACGGCAACGTGAAAATTGCGGTGGATGCCGTGCAGGCCGCGGCGCACGCCCACCATTTCCTGGCGGTGACCAAGCAAGGCCGGAGCGCCATCGCCACTACCGCGGGCAATACCGACTGTCACGTCATCCTGCGCGGGGGCAAGACTCCGAACTACGACGCCGCGAGCGTCGACGCCGCGTGCGAGACGATGCGCGCCGCCGGTGTCCATACCTGCGTGATGATCGATGCGAGCCACGGCAACAGCGGCAAGAAGTACGAGAACCAGCCGCGCGTCGTCGAAGACATCGCGCGTCAGATCGAAGCGGGCGAACGCCGCATTGGCGGCGTGATGATCGAGAGCCATCTCGTCGCCGGACGGCAGGACCTCGTGCCGGGGCGGCCGCTCGTCTACGGCCAGAGCATCACCGACGCGTGCGTCGACTGGGAGACCTCCGTCGCGATGCTGGAGCGGCTCGCGGCGGCGCTGGCGCAGCGGCGCGCGTCGACTCCGCGCGGCTCAGTGGCTCGCGCCCGCGAGCCATAGGCGCTCCGCGAGCCACGCGCTCAGGAGACTGATCAGCAACGTCAGAGGCACGCCGACCCGCAGAAAATCGCTGAATCGATACTGGCCTGGATTGAGGATCATCAGGTTGCCGTGGTGGCCGATGGGCGTGAGGAACGCGACGACTGCGCCGAGCGCGGTGCACACGACGAACGGCGCGGGCGGCATGCCGAGCGCGACCGCCAGTGCCACGGCGACGGGTCCGAGCAGCACCGTCGTCGCGGCGTCCGAGAGAATCTGTGTGAGCAGCGCGGCGGCCCAGAACAAGATGAGCAGCACGCCGAACGGGCTCCAGCTCATCGTGAGGTCCTGCAGGTGCTCGGCGAGCAGGCGCGCGGTGCCGGTTTTCTCCATCGCCGCGCCCAGCGGGATGACCCCCGCGATCATGACGAAGATGCGCACGTCGATTTCTCGATACGCCTGATCCGGCGCCACGCAGCCCGCTGCGATCATCGCGACGGCGCCGGCAAGGAATGCGATGTGGGTCGGCACCGCATTACTTGCCGCGAGCGCGACCGTCGCGACGGAAATCACGACGGCGAGCACCGCGCGATGCCGGCGGCGGCCTTTCGCCGCGAACGGCACCATCATCAGAAAGCCGCGATGCTCGGACAGCTCGGCGAACCGGCTCGGTTGACCCCACAGCACGAGGAGATCGCCCTCGCGCAAGCGGATCTGCGACAGTTCCTCGCGTTGCCAGCCTTCCCGCCGCCAGAGTCCGACGACGAGCACGCCCAGCGTCCGCAGAAAGTCGATGTCGCCGACCGTGCGGCCGACAAACGGCGAGTGAGGCGCGACGACCACCTGCACGAGCTGCGGCTCGTCCGCGGGCGCCGTCTCATCCTCGCCCTCGCGCGTCGACGCCTCGCCGTACTTTGCGATGGCGTGCAGCTCGAGGCCGGGCTCGTCCTTGATCGATGCGATTTCCTCCGGCGCCGCGCGCACCATGAGCACATCGCCGACCTCGAGCGTTGCGTCGGCGCCGCTGCTTCGCTGTGGCACGCCGCCTCGCAGCCATTCGACGATCCGCAGGCGGTCGCGAAAGCGCGTCGTGAAGTCACCGATCGTCTTGCCGATCCAGGGGGACTCGGGCTCGACGACGAGCTCGGTGTAGTAGCGGTCGAGGCGCAGATAGTCCGCCTCCGGAGTCCGTCCGCCTCGCTTGGGTAGCAGCCAGCGACCAAGCAGCATGTACACGATGCCGAGCGCCACGAGCGCGGCGCCGATCGGCGTGATCGAGAAGATGCCGAGCCGGTCGACGTGCTGACGCACCAGCAGGTTGTTCGCGAGCAGGAAGGCGGGCGCACTGAAGAGCGTGAGGGTCGTGCCCAGCGACGCCGCCAGAGACATCGGCATCAGCAGCCGGGATGCAGGCAATTCGCGGTCGCGGGCGACGCCCATGACGATGGGCAGCATCATGGCGGTGATCATGAGGTGATGCGAAAACGCGGCCAGGGCCGCCACCGCGGGCATGATCACGACGATGGCGCGCGGCTCGCTGCCCCCTGCCGCGCGCGCAATGTAAGCGCCGAGGCCCTCGGTGACGCCGGTCGCATTCAGCCCGGCGGAGATGACGAAAACGGCCGCCACGATGATCGCCGGCTCGCTCGCGAATCCGGCCAGCGCTTCGGCCGGAGTGAGGATGCCCGTGAAGGCCAGCGCAAGCAGCGCGAGCATTGCGGCAACGTCGATGCGGACCCGCTCGCTGATGAACAAGGCGAGCGTCCCTGCAAGGATGATCAAGAAGACGATTTGCGAGCTGTCCATCCGCGTCAGTGCCGCAATTGTTGTGCCCTCGCTCCCGGCTAAGCCCTCCGATCGGACAGCATCGGCTCGCTCGCGTCCTACTACTCAGTTGCACCACCATTCCCACGTCCCCGCGCCAACTGAGGTAGTGCTGTGTCCGCAGCCCTTAGCGCGGGGATCGGAACCTAGGCTAAGGGCCGCCGTTGGCTGGATGAGGGCATCGTGAAGCGGACGCGGCGGAGAGATGAGCATGAATTCCGAGGACCAGGCGACTCACTGGGCTCAGCTTCGGTCTGCGTCGCCCGATTTCACCGTCAAGGGCCGGGAGGGCGCGACACGGCTCACGCTGGAGGGATTCTTCGAAGCCATTGATGCGCGTATCCGCCACGGCGAGCTGGACGAAGCGCTGCAACTGAGCGCGTCGCTGCCGAAGATCTGCTCCGCGCTCGAGCATCCCCGCATGATGACTTCCACCGCGCATTGCATCTGCTGGTGTGACGCCTGGGTGACGACGGAGACCGAGGGCGAGAGTGTCTATCCGCTCACTCGCGTGTATTTGCAGGACGAGGGGGACGCGCTCCAGCAATGGATCGGCATGGATGCGGACTTCGTGCGCTCGGTGAGCCTGTCGCTGCTGCGCGCGTCGCGCATGTGGTATTTGCGGCGCGGGGCTTACGATCTCACTGTTCAGCAGAATCTTGGTCGCGTGGCGGCTCCGAGCTCGGCGCGGCCCGCGGCGGCGAGCCGATCGACGTGACGCTGCCGGGAAGCGCGTTAGTCGTCGCCGCGGCGGCGGGCCCGCTCGATGCCATCTTCTGCGGAACCAGACGCATCGCGTGCCGCCGAGCTGGGCTTACGATCTCAGCCTTCAGGAGAATCCGGTCGCGCGTCGGCTCCGCATTCAGCGTGGCCGGCAGCGGCGACCCGATCAACGCAACGCAGCGGGGAAGCGCGTTTAGTCACCCGCCGCGGCGGCAAACGCATCACGCGCCGCCGCGGCGCGCCTTCATTTGCCAGGTCGCAAGGGCACGTACAACTGCGCACCCTGACGCTGAACGAGGAGCGCGACCGGCGCTTTCGATTTCGCGGCTCGCTGCAAGTCGTTCGCCGAGCTGACCGGCTTGTCGCCCGCACGCAGGATCACATCGCCGGGCTCGAGTCCGGCGCTCGCCGCAGGACCGGTGGCGTCCTCGATCAGGAGACCGCCCTCCTCGACTCCGACTTGCTCGCGTTCGTCCGGAGTGAGCGGGCGAACACCGAGTCCGAGTGCCGGCGCGCCTTCGTGACCCTCGGCCTTGCCACTGCGTGGGGCGGACGCGGTGGCGCTCGGCTGCTGCATCTCGGCCACTTTCACGTTCACCTGGTGCGGCTTGCGATCGCGCCAGAGATCCACCGTTGCGTGGCTGCCCGGGCGCAAGTGAGCAACGACGCCCGGCAGCGTGGTCGATACGTCGACCGGTCGCTTGTCGACGGCGAGGATGACGTCACCCGCCTTCATGCCCGCCTTGTCCGCAGGCCCGTCCGGTTCCACCGCGCTCACGAGCGCGCCGCGCGGTCGATCGAGCCCGAATGACTCGGCGAGCTGCGCATTCACCTCCTGAACCGTCACGCCGAGTCGGCCGCGCGTGACCTTCCCCGTCTTCAGCAACTGCTGCTCGACATCGAGCGCGACATCGATGGGGATCGCGAAAGAGACACCCTGATAGCCGCCGGTGCCGCTGTAGATCATCGAATTCATCCCGACCACTTCACCGTCGAGGTTGAAGAGCGGACCGCCCGAATTGCCCGGATTCACGGCGACGTCGGTTTGGATGAGCGGCACGATGCTGCTCTCGTCTCCGACCGCGCGCGCCGTTGCGCTGACGACGCCGGCCGTCACGCTGTTCTCGAAGCCGAACGGGGCGCCGATCGCGATGACCCATTGGCCCGGCTTCAAACGCGAGGCATCGCCTATGCGCACGGTCGGCAGGTCGTGCGCGTCGATCTTCAGCACCGCCACGTCGCCGCGCAGATCGACGCCGACGACCTTGGCGATGAACTCGCGTCGGTCGGTGAGCTTCACCGTGACCTGCGTCGACTGATCGACAACGTGGGCATTTGTGAGCACGTAGCCGTCGGGGCTCACGATGAATCCCGCGCCTTCGCCCCGTTCAACGGGCGCGCTTTGTCCCGACGGTCCGTCCGGCCCGCCCGGCACACTTGGAACGCCGGGTGCGTCCGGTCCGCCCGGGATACCTGGAACGCTCGGTGCGTCCGGTCCACCCTGTTCATCCGGTTCGCTCGGCACGCCCGGCGCGCCGTGTTTACCCGGCCCGCCTGGTCCTCCCGGCACGCCGAAGCGACGGAAGAACTCGCGTAGCGCATCCTCGTCGGGCGACGCGCTCCCGACGCGTACGGATACGACGTTCACCACCGCTTTGCCGCTCGTCTCGACGAGTTCGCTGAAATCGGGCAATGCGCGGCCGCTCGCCTGCGCCGTCGTTTGTCCGGCCGGCTGCGTCGCATTCGGTTGGACCGTCGCTTGTGCAGGTGCCTCGGCCATCGTCTGTGCGCTTGGCTGTACCGGGCCCGCTTGGGCCGTCACTTGTGCGCTCGGCTGCGCTGCTACATGTGCGCGCGACTGCGCCGGGCTTGGCAGCGCCGTCGCTCGTGCGCGCGGCTGCGACGGGCTCGCCGGTGCCGTCGCTTGCGCGTGCGGCTGACCCACCGTCCGTGCGGTCGGCTGCGCACTCGCCTGCGTGCGCGTATCAGCAGCCGTCAAGGACGCGGCGGCGCTCGAGCCACGGATCACGGCGGGCCGCTGCTGATCGCTCTGTGTGCCCTGTGAGCACGCGACCACCGCCCACGCGATCGCTAAAGCCCAGAAGGCGTCGCCGGCAAAGCCACGCTGATGTATACGCATGTGAAATCCCTCCATAGGACCAACATCCCGACGCGCGCCACGTTCCCTCCGTCGAGCTCGACATCGATCAACATCGATCAGCGGGCACGCCCGAAACTCGCGCGGCGTCGAGGCGTTTCTCGCTACTACTTGCGACCAGCACTCGGAGGATCGTGGAATGAAACTCCTGGAACGAACGGCCCTGTTCTCCGTTGCGCTGCTCGCGCTAGCCGCATGCGCGTCAACCACGACATTCACGTCGACGTGGAAGGCCCCCGATGCGCAGCCTCTCGATCCTCGAGGACACAAGGTCGCGGCCGTGTTCATCTCGACCGACGAGAGCAGTCGACGCGTCGCCGAGGACGTGCTGGTGCGCAAGCTCGACGAGCGCGGTGCGCAAGGCATCGCGTCGTATACGTTGATTCCGACCGCCGCGGTGAGCGACTTCGACAGCGTGAAGAAGCAGCTCGCGGACGCGGGAGTCGACGGCGTCGTCGTGATGCGAGTGATCGATCAGCGGCAGAAGATCACGGTGCGCAACGATGCGCCGTTTTTCGGCTATCCGCCGTATTACTGGCGCTTCTCTGGATATTGGGGTTACGGGTGGGGCGCGCCGTACGCGCCGACGGAGGTTTCGAGCACGACGGTGTTGAGCATCGAGTCGCTCGTCTACTCGCTGACGCGCGACACGCTCATCTGGGCGGGAACGAGCCGCACGACCGATCCGGGCAATGTCGAGAAGCTGGTGAACGAGGTCGCGGACGCCGCCGCGAAGCAGATGACGAAGCAAGGCCTGCTGCCGAAACAGGCCTGAGCCTGCGCCGCATTGGCCGGCGCGCTAGGGTCGTCGATCTGGTATTGATGCTCGGGCCGCATATCCCGGAGCAGGCGCTCGAGCACTATCGATCGAGCAGGCGTAACTCGCATGGTTCCGTGGTGATGTTTCCCACGCGATGAAACACACCAAGAGTGCTATGCGCGCAGTGAGTTTGATGACCGACCGGTCGGGCTGAAGCTGCTGGCCGACGGCGTCGAGTGCGATCCCGCACTCGGCGGAGACGTTTCCGCTGAAACGTGCGCCGCTCCGCGCTGTCCGGCGCGCGCTGGAAAACAGCCGGAGCCGCCCCGCTATCCGCGTCGTTGGTCCGATATGCGCTGGGCAGAGACGTTCCCGCGGAAACGTGCGGCGCGTTTGCTTTGCGCGCTGTGAGTCACGCGTCGCCCGGAATTGCGGTACGGCGCGCGTCAACACATTGTCGTCCCGTTTGCGCTCGGCACCAGCTCAGGGATGCGCTTCCGGCGAACGCCGCGGACGTTCCCGCTGAAACGTGCACCGCGTTGCGCCGGCGCGCGGGCGCAAGGCGCCGGCCGGAACTGCGGCCCGGCGCCCCCTCATCACATAGTCTTCCCGTCTCCGCCCGACCTCGGCGTCAGACGCGCGCCTCCAGAATGATGTTGAAGGGCGTCTGCGTCGCGCGGCGGAATCGGCGGAAGCCGCCGCCTTCCACCACCACTTCGCGCAGCCGCTTCTCGCCTGCCTGCGCGCCAAGCGCCGGACCCTTGCGCGCGAGCGACACCGGCACGCAGACCTGCGCAGACGCGCCGTAGTACACACGTCCGATCGGATTCAGGTTCTCTTCGGTGCGATCGGCCGCGAAGGGCTCGACGATCATGCACGTCCCGTCCCGGTTCAGCGCCTCGCGCGCATGCCGCGCCGCTGCTACGGGGTCCCCCATGTCGTGCAGGCAATCGAAGAACGCGATGAGATCGAGATCCTGCGCGGGATAGCTGACGGCGTCGGCAGCGTGAAACTCCACGTTGCGCACTCCCGCCGCGTCCGCACGTTGCCGCGCCACGTCGATCGAGGGCTCGTGATAGTCGTACCCGACGAAGTGCGACTTTGGGTACGAGCGCGCCATGAGGATCGTGCTCGCCCCGTGTCCGCAGCCGACGTCGGCCACGCGCGCGCCCTGCTCGAGCTTCGACACAACCCCTTCGAGCGCAGGCAGCCATTCGGTGACGAGATGTGCGTTGTAGCCCGCCCTGAAGAATCGCTCAGTCCCGTGAAACAAACAGGGGTGATGCTCCCCCCACTCCATGCCCCCGCCCGTTCGAAAGTTCTCTTCCGTGCGCGGCAGCGCGGCGAAGAGCGCCTGGATGAGAAAGTATCCGCCGGGGAGATCGACGGGCCCGTGCGGGTCCGCAAGGCACAGCGCCTGTTCCGGGTTGAGCGAGTACTTGTCCGTGCGGGGCTCGTAATCGATGTAGCCACCGGCCGCCTGATTGTTCAGCCACTCAAGGATGTAGCGCTCGTTCGTGCCCGTGTGGCTGGCCAGCTCCGCGGACGAAAGAGGCGCCGCCGCGAGCGCCTTGTACAGGCCCAACCGGTCGCCGACGAGCACGAGCGTGGCACTCGCCGCAGCGCCGAGGTCGCTGACCGCTTTGCCGAGAAAAGCTTCGAGTCGTTTGGAATCTACAGCCATGATCTCTCTCCTCTGTCGCAACATCTTTGGGATAGACGGCATCGTCAGCGGTATCCGGACGCGCGGGACGGTTCCACGCCTCGGGCGGCCGTCGCCCGGAGATCATTCGCCTCGGCTGGCGATCGCCAGGCGTTCGTCGCATGGGCGGTGTCCAAATCGCAGAACGTCCAATACTGAAACGTCGCGATGGTCATCGCTCGATCCTTGGGTAGATCACGCATATCACCCACCGCGCAGATATTCGCGGCTTTCGGTGCGCGCTTACGCGTGATCCCGCCGTTGGCACACGATGTATGTGGTACCTGCGCGAATGCCTCACGGGAATTGCGAGTACCCGCTCGTCTTCGTGTGCCCGTCTCGAGGAATCGCGATTACCTCGATCGCATGACCGGGGAATCGCGCGTCACTCGATGATTTTCGCGCACACCTCTCCGGTTTCGGCGCGCTTCCACCGTTTCCCCACGCACGCCTGCGGCTTCCGCACGCACGTCTCCGGCTTCCGCACGCACGTCTGTGCGTATAGCGCGTCCCTCTCCAGTTTTCACGCGCATCTCTATGGGTAATCGATAAACCCTCGGGTATCGATAACTTGGGTTCGATCGGCCTTGCCGTACGCACGCCCCACGACCTTCGCGTAACGGCCGCTTCTTCGAATGCGAGTCTGGCAAAGGCAGGCTTCGCCTGACGATCTCGATTCAGATCATCCCCGATGCGACGTCATCCAGCGAACAGCCCCTTGTATGCTTCACGGAGCAGGTTCTTCTGCACCTTGCCCATCGTGTTGCGCGGGAGCGCATCGATCAAGATACAGGACTTGGGCACCTTGAAGCCCGCAATCCGCCCTTTCAGGGTGGCGATGAGTGCCGGCGGTTCCAGCGATGCGCCTGCTTTCGGAACGACGACCGCTACCACGCCCTCCCCAAAGTCCGGGTGTGGCACACCGATGACCGCGCTTTCGGCGACGCCGGCGATCTCGTTGAGGTAGCCCTCGATTTCCGCGGGATAGACGTTGTAGCCGCCGGTGATGATCAGGTCTTTGGCTCGGCCGACGATCGTCACGTAACCGTCGGCGTCGATCTTTCCCACATCGCCTGTTTTGAAGAAGCCGTCGGCAGTGAACTCCTCCCGTGTCTTCTCGGGCATCCGCCAGTAGCCGCTGAAGACGTTCGGACCTGCCACCTCGATGCCGCCGATCTCGTCCGTGCGGCAGGGCTGCCCTTTGTCATCGGTGATGCGCAGGCTCACTCCCGGGAGCGGGAAGCCCACCGTGCCCCCGCGGCGCTCGCCGTCTTTCGCGTGGTAGGGGTTCGAGGTCAGCATCACCGTCTCGCTCATACCGTAGCGCTCGAGGATGATGTGGCCGCTTCGCTCGCGGAACTCGTTGAAGGTCTCCATGAGTAACGGTGCGGAGCCCGATATGAAAAGCCGCATGTTCCGGCACGCATCGCGGCCGAATCCCGGCTCACAAAGCAGGCGGACATACATCGTCGGGACGCCCATGAAGACCGTGGCGTCCCGCAAGCGCTTCACCACTGCGGCCGGATCGAACTTCGCAAACCAGATCATCCGGCTGCCGTTGAGCAGTGCGCCGTGCGACGCGACGAACAGCCCGTGTATGTGGAAGATCGGCAGCGCATGCAGCAGCACATCGCCCTTCTTCCAGCCCCAGTAATCCTTGAGCACCGTGGCGTTGGAAAGCATGTTTCCGTGGGTCAGCATGGCGCCTTTGCTGCGCCCGGTGGTGCCGCTCGTGTAGAGGATGACCGCAAGATCGTCGGCCTTCTTCTTCACCGGCGCATGCGTCTCTGCGTGGCCCGCCGCGCGTTCGAGCAGCGTGCCGGTTTGGTCATCGTTCAGCGTGAACACGTGGCGCGTGCCGCGCGCGGTGGCGATCTTCGACACCCAATCGCAGTTCCTGCTCGAGCACACGACCACGCTCGGTTCGGCATCGCCAATGAAGTACTCGATCTCAGCGGCCTGGTACGTGTTGTTCAGTGGCAGGTAGACGAACCCGGCCCGCAGCACGGCGAGGTAAAGAATCAGCGCCTCGACCGACTTTTCCGTCTGCACGGCCACACGCGCGCCCTCGGGCAACTGGAGCGAGGCCAGCAGATTCGCGATCCTCGCGGAGGTGCGCTCGATATCGGCCCATGTGTAGACGCGCGGCGCGCCCGGGCCATCGGCCGTTTCAATGGCGACGTCGTTCGAGTCGGCGGGAAAAGCGCTTCGCAGGGCGACGAACAGATTCTGATTGTCGTGCACAGCAGTCTCCGGCTGCGTGGATCGGTGCTGCTACGCGGGTGGCGGATCGTCGCACGGACGGGCGAGCGTTTGCCAGCCAGGATGGCGGAGGTGAGGTCGTTGCACATTCGTTCGGATTTGCGGGTGTCGCGACAATTGCGACACCAGACCCTGTCGGAGCTTCTGCGACACCAGCGCGAGGTGTCGCAACTCACGCGCGAGGTGTCGCAAACTTCGTTCACGCCGAACGCGCCCGCAATCGGGCGATGGCGTCGAGATACGGCGCAGCCGGGCTGTGTAATCGGGTCGGCCGCCCCGTTAGTTTTGTGACCAACGCAACGAATTCGTCGACCGCAAAATTCGGAAGCATGCCGTCGAACTGCGACAGCAGGACATCGTGTATCCGATCCCGCTCCGCGTCTGTTATTCCGGTAACGCGGAACACGTCGACGCGGTCGCCGTCCGCTATCAACCACGACGCGCAGAACGCGTCTGGGGTGTACGCGATATCGATACACCCGCGGCTACTGGCGAACCGGAATATTTCGCGTCCGTGTGCATTTGCGTCGAACGCGCCGAAGAGGTCCGACGCCATCGCCATATGAATTGGACTCATGCGGCGGGCGCTGATTGTTTGGACGGCGATACCGAGGTCTGCGAGGTTCATGCCTTCTCCCGTTGGCGTTACCGTGTTTGATACGAACGCGGCGCTCGAGCGTGACCGACCAGAGGCCGCCGGGCGCTGCTATGGAGTAATACGGGATGAGCGGCCGAGCGTGACTAGGACGGGCTCGGTGCTGCTGTGGGGTTAGAGGTTCGAACCGAAAGTGGACACGAACGTGGACACAGTCGGTTTTCGAAAGGCTCGTAAGTGAATGGTCGGAGTGCCGAGATTTGAACTCGGGACCCCTTGCACCCCATGCAAGTGCGCTACCAGGCTGCGCCACACTCCGACCGGGGGCGGCATGATAGCACTGGCCGCGCCGTCAGAGTGGGGAGGCGGCGTGGCGGCGCGAG
>DASZSS010000406.1:0-2528 GCA_035548535.1 Steroidobacteraceae bacterium | reverse complement strand
ACTCGTCGCTGCCGCCCGCGACGCGCTCTCGCCAGACGACACGCCGGGCCGCGTCGATGCCGCAGCGGCCTTCTTCTCCGCCATTAGCCGCGCAATCTCGGGGCCCGTGATCGGCCCCCGCAAGTACGACAGCGCCCACCGAGTCTGAAACACCACGGCCGCATCGTCGTGCACGTTGCGCATCAGGAACACGCGCGAGCTCAGTGAGGAGATCGTCTTGTCCAGCGCCGCACGATCGAGCCCGCCGCCCGCCACCGCACTCTCCAGCCCATCGATGACGCGCAGCTTGTCGCGCTCGGTCTGCAGCCGCCCGATAAACCACGTCCCGCAGTTCGACAATCCCTTGTAGTCGAGGTCGACGGGATTCTGCGTCGCCAGCACGCACCCGAGCCCGAACGCGCGACCCTGCTTCAAGATGGTGAGCATCGGCAGCTTCGACGGCGGATTCGCCGTCGGCGGGACGTAGCCGAAGATCTCGTCCATGTAGAAGATCGCGCGCAGGCTCGATGTGCCCGGCTGCGCCCGCATCCATGTGAGCAGCTCGTTCAGCACGAGCGTCACGATGAACATGCGCGCCGCATCGTCGAGATGGGCGATGGAGAGAATCGAGATGCGCGGCTTGCCTTCAGGCGTGAACAGCAGTCGCTGCGCATCGAGCGGCTCGCCCTCCATCCACGCCGCGAAACCCGGCGAGGCGAGCAGCGAGTTCAGCGCCATCGCCAGCTCGAGCCGCTCCTTCGGAGGAAAAAACGTGTCGAGATCGAACGCGCCCACCTTGTCGAACGGCGGCTTCTGGACCGCGGCGATCAAGCCGGCGAGATCGAGACTGGTGCCGGCGCGCCATGCGTGCTCGAGCACGTTCGAGAGGAGAATGTGCTCGCGGCTCTTCAGCGGATCCGCCTCCCGCTGCAGCAGCGCGAGCAGGCCGGAGACGAGCGTCGTCACGCGATCGCGCAGCGCGGTCGCGTCGCTCGCGAGCGCGGCGCTGGGTGCCGCGAAGGATCGCAACACCGACAGCGGCAATCCCGTATTCGCACCGGGAGTGTAGATGGCGAGATCGACGGCATCCCGAAATCGCGCGATGCGATCCGCGCCTTCGCCCCATTGCTCGAGGCCCTTCTTCCAGCTCGCCGCGGTTTGCGCGGCGTAGTCCGCGACGCTCAGGCCCTTGCGCGCGGCCTCGGACGCATCGACCCACGGCGCGAAGTCCGCGGGCGCGAGGTTTGGAAAGGTCAGCAGCAGGTTTGCAAGATCGCCCTTCGGATCGATGCAGATCGCGGGGATGCCGTCGATGGCGGCCTCTTCGAGCAACGCGAGGCACAGCCCGGTCTTGCCGCTACCGGTCATGCCGACGCACACGGCGTGCGTGGTCAGGTCCTTCGAGTCGTAGAGGATCAGCGCGTCGGTCGTTGCGTCGCGCGCGGGGTCAAACACGCGGCCGAGGTAAAACACGCCGAGCTTCTCGTAGTCCTGCATGACGGTTACCTCGAAATCGAGTCGGGCCATTCTATGCCTGCCGGCGGGCGGCCGCGGCGGCAACGTCTTGTCGATCAGCCGCCGGAATTCGCCCTGGCTCACGGACAGGGTTTGCTGAGCATTGATCTCATCGACCACGGGAAACTCGGCGGCCGGTAGCGTCGAGAGCGTGAACCGGCTGCGCTCCGCCTTGACCGGAACCCGATCGTGCGACACATCCATGCGCGCAGCAGTCGTTCGCGCCGGCGTGCGGGCGTGACGTGTCGCCGCTCGCATTCACCGAGATTGTCCTCCGCAGCGCATGCGGCACGCGAACGCGGCGGTGGGCCTTGCGAAGCGGCGGTGAAGCTCGACGGCGGCGCGTGGCGTGCGCGCTCGCGATCAGGACTTCTTGAGCTCGGCCTCGAGCTTCTTCTTGTGCTGCCGGGTCAGCTCCGCAAAGCGTGGCGTCAGGCCGGCGTCTTCGTAGATCGGATCGCCCTGCTCGTCCGTCGAGATCACTTTCGCGCCCTGGACGTAGGGCATGACGGCGGCCACTTCCTGCAGCGCGGCGCTCAGCAGGTCCGTGATGATCTGCTCGCGCGTGCGGCCGGGAAACATCTCGGCGAGCGCATGCAGGCGCGCGGCATCGTCCACCGGCAAGCGAACCGCGTACTCCGCCGCCGTCCGCGGGCCCGCCGCACTCTGACGCCACGAATCGAGCAGCTCTTTGAATTTCACTTTGCGTACCTTTCCGGCGGGTCCAAACGAAGGGCCGCCATTCTAGATTTCGACCCCGGCGAAGACTATGACCGGCATCCGGCGGCGTGCGCGCGGACCCGGCCAAGACTGTTGCCGGCATCCCGCGGCGTGCGCGCGGACTCGGCGGCGCGTCCGGCGACGCCGGCGCCATCGATCGGTCGCCGCGACGGGAGGTGCGACTTCGCCTTGACGCCTCAGACTCGGCCCGGTGATACTCGCCGCCCGATGTCGCAACTGGTCACCGTACTGCACGTTTGGTGGTGGCGCCGCTCCTGACGGAGAAGGGCGCTCGGACCGGTTTTTCGCGACTC
>DASZSS010000405.1:0-7568 GCA_035548535.1 Steroidobacteraceae bacterium | reverse complement strand
TGCATCGGCGGCGGCGAAGCCGTGGCGCTCGCGATCGAGCGTATCGGGTAAACTCCCCGCGCCATGCCGCAACTCCAGACCGAAATCGATTCGTCCAGCGAGCGTTTTCGGGCCAATCACGCGCGCATGAGCGCGCTGGCGCAGGACCTGCGCACGCAAGTGCAAGCCGCAGCGCTCGGCGGCGGAGAGGATGCGCGGCGCAAGCACACGGCACGCGGCAAGCTCCTGCCGCGTGAGCGCGTGCAGACGCTCATCGACCCGGGCAGCCCGTTCCTCGAGCTCTCGCCACTTGCCGCGCACGGCATGTACGACGGGGAAGCGCCCGCGGCCGGTCTCATCACGGGTATCGGCCGCATCCACGGGCGCGAAGCGCTGATCATCGCGAACGACGCGACGGTCAAAGGCGGCACCTACTTCCCGATCACGGTGAAGAAGCACCTGCGCGCCCAGGAAGTGGCGCTCGAGCATGCCCTGCCCTGCGTCTATCTCGTCGACTCGGGCGGCGCATTTCTGCCGCTGCAGGATGAAGTGTTCCCGGACAAGGAGCACTTCGGCCGCATTTTCTACAATCAGGCGCGCCTCTCCGCGCGCGCCATTCCGCAGATCGCGCTGGTGATGGGCAGTTGCACGGCGGGCGGCGCGTACGTGCCGGCGATGTCCGACGAGACGATCATCGTGCGCAATCAGGGCACCATCTTCCTCGGCGGCCCGCCGCTCGTGAAAGCCGCGACGGGTGAGGAAGTCGACGCGGAATCCCTCGGCGGCGGCGACGTGCACACGCGCATATCCGGAGTTGCGGATCATCTCGCCGAGAACGATGCACACGCGCTCGCCATCGCGCGCTCGATCTTTGCCAGCCTGCCCGCGCGCGGCCCGGGCTGGCTCCACTGCGACGAGCCTCGCGAGCCGACGCTCGACCCGAGCGAGCTCTACGGCATCGTGCCGGAAGACACGCGGCAGCCGTTCGACGTGCGCGAGATCATCGGCCGGCTCGTCGACGCATCCGACTTCCACGAATTCAAGGCCGCCTACGGCGCGACGCTGGTGTGCGGGTTCGCGCGCATCTGGGGCGCGCCCGTCGCCATCGTCGCGAACAACGGGATTCTCTTTTCGGAGTCGGCGCTGAAGGGCGCGCACTTCGTGCAGCTCGCGAACCGGCGCGGCATCCCGCTCGTCTTCCTGCAGAACATCACGGGCTTCATGGTCGGCAAGAAGTACGAGAACGCCGGCATCGCCAAGGATGGCGCCAAGATGGTCACCGCGGTGGCATGCGCCACCGTGCCGAAGCTGACCGTGATCATCGGCGGCTCGTTCGGCGCGGGCAATTACGCGATGTGCGGGCGTGCCTACGGGGCGCGCTTTCTGTGGATGTGGCCGAATGCGCGCATCTCGGTGATGGGCGGGGAGCAAGCGGCGCAAGTTCTGGCGACCGTGCGCCGCGATGGGCTGCAGGCGCGTGGCGAGCACTGGCCGGAAGCCGAGCAGCGCAAGTTCATGGACGGAATTCGCAACACCTACGAAACCCAGGGCCATCCGTACTACGCGACGGCGCGCTTGTGGGATGACGGCATCATTGACCCGCTGGACACACGACGCGTGCTCGGCCTCGCGCTGCACGTGGCGGCGCGCGGACCCGCCCCCGAGCCCGAGCGTTACGGCGTGTTCCGAATGTAAGAGGACTGGCTATGAAGATTTCAGAAGCACGTGCCGTCGTCACCGGTGGCGCATCCGGGCTCGGCAATGCGGTCGCGCGCCTCGTGGCCGCGAGCGGCGGCCGCGTCACTCTGCTGGACGTACAGGAAGCCGCGGGTCAGGCCGCGGCCGCCGAGCTCGGGCCGGCGGCGAGCTTCGTGAAGTGCGACGTCACCTCCGAGGCGGAAGTGAACGCGGCGATGAACACAGCGCGCGAGCGCATGGGCGCCATCAACCTTCTCGTGAACTGCGCTGGCGTCGTAGGCGCCGGGCGCATGCTCGCGAAGACGGGGCCGATGCCCGGCGAGTTCTTCACCAAGGTCATTCACATCAACCTCATCGGCACGTTCCTGTGCGACAAGGCCGCGGCGGCCATCATGCAGAGCAACGCTCCCGGGCCCGACGGCGATCGCGGTCTGCTGATTCACACGTCGTCGGTCGCCGCGTTCGAAGGCCAGATCGGTCAGGTCGCGTATTCGGCGACGAAAGCCGCCGTCGCCGGCATGACGCTGCCGCTGGCGCGCGAGCTGGCGCAGTTCGGCATTCGCGTGATGTCGATCGCACCCGGCATTTTCCATACCCCCATGGTGAACATGATGTCGCCGGAGCTGCAGGCGTCGCTTGGCCAGCAGGTGCCGTTTCCGAAGCGGCTCGGCCGGCCCGAAGAGTACGCGCAGCTCGTGGCGGCCATCTTCGAGAACAACATGCTGAACGGCGAGACCATCCGCCTCGATGGCGCCATTCGCATGGCGCCGAAGTGAGGAGCCCGTGAGCGCCGAGCCGGTTCAACGCGATGTCATGGAA
This sequence comes from Steroidobacteraceae bacterium, assembly GCA_035548535.1. Taxonomy (GTDB): domain Bacteria; phylum Pseudomonadota; class Gammaproteobacteria; order Steroidobacterales; family Steroidobacteraceae; genus JADGHX01. Next base: position 5,072 of record DASZSS010000405.1, on the reverse strand, counting down.
TACGACGTGGCCATCGTGGGCGGTGGGCCCGCGGGCCTGTCGTGCGCGATCCGCCTCAAGCAGTTGCGGGCGGAGCTGAACGTCTGCGTCCTCGAGAAAGGCTCGTCGATCGGCGCGCACTCCCTTTCCGGCGCGGTGATCGAGCCGGGTCCGCTCGATGCACTGATGCCCGAGTGGCGGCAGTCGCCGCCCGCGATCTGCGTCCCCGCGAAGCGCGATGAGTTCCGCCTCCTGACGCGCACGGGCAGCATGCGGCTGCCGCTCCCGCCGCAGCTCCACAATCACGGCAACTTCATCACCTCGCTCGGCCTCGTCACGCCGATGCTCGCGCAAAAGGCCGAGTCGCTCGGCGTCGATGTCTTCGCGGGGTTCTCGGCCGCGGCGCCGCTCTTCAACGACGACGGCTCGGTCGCCGGCGTGCAGCTCGGCGACATGGGCATCGAGAAGAACGGCGAGCCCGGTCCGAACTTCACGCCCGGTCCCGAGGTGCGCGCGCGCACCACGGTGATCGCGGAAGGCGCACGCGGCAGCATCGCGAAGGTGCTGATCAAGCGCTTCGCGCTCGACGCGAACTGCGATCCGCAGACCTACGCGCTCGGCATGAAGGAGCTATGGCAACTGCCGCAAGGGCGCGGCGAGCCAGGCCTCATTCAGCACTCGCTCGGCTGGCCGCTGGATCCCGCGACGTATGGCGGCAGCTTCATCTATCACCTGGACAACGACCGCGTGTACGTCGGCTTCGTCGTCGGGCTCGACTACATCGATCCGCGCTTGAAGCCGTTCGAGGCGTTTCAGCAGTTCAAGCACCATCCGGAAGTGAAGCCGCTGTTCGCCGACGCCGAGATCGTCGCGGCGGGCGCGCGCACCATCGCGGCGGGCGGGTGGCAATCGATCCCCAAGCTCGAGATGCCCGGCGCCCTCTTGATCGGCGATTCGGCCGGCGGCGTGAATCTGCCGAAGATCAAAGGCGTTCATCAGGCCATCCGCTCCGGCATGCTCGCGGCGGAGCATCTGGTCGAGACCGGCACGACGGTCGGCTTCGACGCGCGCTGGCGCGCCTCGCCGGGCGGTCAGGAGCTGCGCAAGGTCCGCAACTTCAAGCCCGGATTCAAGAAGGGCCTCTGGTTCGGCATGGCGAACTCGGCGCTCGAGGTCGTCACGGGTGGCCGCACGCCGTGGACTCTGAAGAATCAGCCCGCGGATTATCAGCGGCTGAAACAGCTCGACGAGTACACCTCACCCGACCGGGGCTGGATGGAGCGCACGCTGCCGCCGCGCGATCGGCTCGCCTCGGTGTTTCTCGCGTCGACGACGCATGACGAGGCCCAGCCCGCGCACCTGAAGATTCTTGACCCCGCGGTGTGCACGGAGCGCTGCACGCGCGAGTACGGCAATCCTTGCCAGAACTTCTGCCCGGCCAACGTATACGAGATGGTCGACGACGGCGCAGGCAAGCGGCGCCTGCAGATCAACGCAGCGAATTGCGTTCACTGCAAAGCCTGCGACATCAAGGATCCTTATGCGATCATCAATTGGACTACTCCGGAAGGCGGCTCCGGGCCCAACTACCAAACCCTCTAGGCAAAGGCGGTAAGCTAACGGCTTATGCAGCCCATCTGGTCGCCATCACCCGATCGCATCGCCGCCGCCAACATCACGCGTTTCATCCAGTGCGTCAACGCTCGCAAGGGCCTGAAGCTCGCGAGCTACGAGGACCTCTACGACTGGTCCATCCGGCAGCCCGCTGACTTCTGGCCCGAGCTGGCGCGCTTCGCCGACGTGCGCGCGAGCTGGGGCGAGGGCCCGGCGATCGCGAGCCCGGAGCGGATGCCGGGCGCGCGCTTCTTCCCGGCGGCGCGCCTGAGTTTCGCCGAGAACCTGCTGCGCTTCCGCGATCGCCAGCCCGCCATCGTGTTCCGCAACGAGCGCGGCTGCCGGCGCGAAATGTCGTATCTCGAGCTGCACGAAGAGGTGGCGCGCATCGCCGCCGGGCTGCGCGCCGCGGGCGTGGTCGCGGGCGACCGCGTCGCCGGCTTCATGCCGAATCTGCCCGAGACGATCGTCGCGATGCTCGCGACGGTGAGCCTCGGCGCGATCTGGAGCTCGTGCTCGCCGGACTTCGGCCTGCGCGGCGTTCTCGACCGCTTCGGACAGATCGCGCCGAAAGTGCTGGTCACCGCGGACGGCTACTTCTACGGCGGCAAGACGCTCGACTCGCTCGGCGAGATGGCGCAGGTCGTCGCGCAGATTTCGAGCATCCGCAAGGTGCTGGTCGTCGGCTACGTGCACGCCGATCCCGATCTGCAGAAGCTGGGTCCCGCCGGCGCGGGCATCGCCGTGCGCTGGAGCCAGTTCGGCACGCGCGGCGCGCCGCTCGAGCTGCCGCAATTCCCGTTCGATCATCCGATCTACATCCTGTACTCGTCGGGCACGACCGGCGTTCCCAAGTGCATCGTGCACGGGGCCGGCGGCACGCTGCTCCAGCATCAGAAGGAGCACCTGCTCCACACGGACATTCAGCGAACCGATCGCGTCTTCTACTTCACGACGTGCGGCTGGATGATGTGGAACTGGCTGGCCAGCGTGCTCGCGACCGGCGCGACCATCGTGCTGTACGAAGGCTCGCCGTTCCATCCCGAGCCGGGCTCGCTCTGGCAGATGGCCGATCAGGAAAAACTGAATGTCTTCGGCACGAGCGCGAAATTCATCTCGGCCACCGCGAAGAGCAGCTTCGATCCCGCAAGCCAGCTCCACCTCAGTGCACTGCGCACCATTCTGTCGACGGGCTCCCCGCTCTTGCCCGAGAGCTATGACTACGTCTATCAGCACGTGAAAGGCGACGTGCTGCTCGCGTCGATCTCCGGCGGAACGGACATCCTGTCCTGCTTCGCGCTCGGCAATCCGGTGAAGCCGGTGTATCGCGGCGAGCTGCAATCGCGCGGTCTCGGCATGAAGGTGGAAGTGTGGAACGACGAAGGCCGGCCGGTGCGCGGCGAGCGGGGCGAGCTCGTCTGCACGGCGCCCTTTCCGTCGATGCCGGTCGGGTTCTGGAACGACCCGGACGGCAAGAAGTACCACGCGGCGTACTTCGAGCGCTTTCCGAACGTGTGGCACCACGGCGACTACGCCACGCTCACGGAGCACGACGGCCTCATCATCCACGGCCGCTCCGACGCGGTGCTGAATCCCGGCGGCGTGCGCATCGGCACGGCGGAAATCTACGCGGTCGTCGAGAGCATGGAGGAAGTGGCGGAAGCGCTCGCGGTTGGGCAGGACTGGAAGGGCGACGTGCGCGTCATTCTGTTCGTGCGGCTGAAGCCGGGCGTCACGCTCGATGAGCCGCTGCGGAAGAAGATTCGGGACGGCATCCGCGCCGGCACCACGCCGCGCCACGTGCCCGCGAAGGTGATCGCCGTGCCGGACATGCCGCGCACCCTGAGCGGCAAGATCACCGAGCTCGCCGTGCGCAACGTCATCCACGGGCTGCCCGTGAAGAACGTGGATTCGCTCGCCAATCCGCAAGCGCTCGAACATTTCCGCAATCTCGCGGAGCTCGAGAGCTGAGCGCCCGGGCCACCGCCAAGCGAAGCCGCAGGTAGTGCGAACTCAGCAGTCGGCAGCGCCACCCGATGGCTTACGCGTCGCATACGAGCGCGCGCTCGAGGAACGCGGCTTTCGCAGAGATCCTGCGCAGCTTCTCGCCATCGATGCGCTCGAAGACGTTCGCACGCGCCTGATCCACGCCGCCGCTGCGGCACCTTCGGGCGCTGCGCGCCTGCTCGCCAGACTCGGGCTCGCGCGGCGGCCGCACGCGGAGCGCGGCCTCTATTTGTGGGGCGGCGTCGGGCGCGGCAAGACGTGGCTCATGGACCTCTTCTTCCACAGCCTGCCGTTCCCCGAGAAGCGTCGCCGCCACTTTCACCGCTTCATGTACGACGTGCACGCGCAGCTCAAGAAGCTGCGTGATCAGCAGGCGCCGCTCGAGCAGGTTGCGGAGAGCATCGCCCGCGACACGCGCGTCATCTGCTTCGATGAATTCTTCGTGACGGACATCGCCGACGCGATGATTCTCGGCACGCTCTTCGAAGGCTTGTTCCGGCGTGGCGTGACGCTCGTCGCGACTTCCAACGTCCCGCCCAAGGACCTCTACAAGAACGGGCTGCAGCGCGCGCGCTTCCTGCCCGCCATCGCCCTGCTCGAGCGCAACACGCGCGTGCTGGCCGTGGATGGCGGAACTGACTATCGCTTGCGTCAGCTCACGAAGGCCGGCACGTACCTGCAATCCGCCGCGCCCGACACGCCGCGCCGCTTGGCCGCCTTGTTCGCGGAGCTTGCGGACGGCGAGGGTTACGCAACGCGCGCGTCACTCGAAGGCAGCGAGCGCGACAGCGACCTGGAAAGCTACTACGCGCAAGCGAGCGGCTCTGCAGACGCGCGTGTTGCGGCCGGTGCGCGTGATGCGGTGGTCCCTCGTGCCACCTCCACGATCGAAGTCGAAGGTCGCGCGATTCCCGTCGTGCGGGAGAGCGCCAACGCAATCTGGTTCGACTTCGAAGCCCTCTGCGAAGGCCCCCGCAGCCAGAACGACTACATCGAGATCGCGCGCAACTACCAATCCGTCATCGTCGCCAACGTCCCTCTGCTGACCGCGCAGCGCGAGAACGCGGCCCGGCGCTTCATCGCGCTGGTCGACGAGCTCTACGATCACAACGTCAATCTCATCGTGTCGGCCGCCGCGGCAGCCCACGAGCTGTATCGCGGCGAGCGCCTCACCTTCGAGTTCCAGCGCACGGTGAGTCGGCTGATCGAGATGCAGACCGAGGAATACCTCGCGCGCGAGCATCGCGCCTGAGCCCCGCGCGGCGGCTCGAACTCGGCCGCGCGAACGTTACGGATGAAACCATCGTTGCATTCGACGGCGTGCCCGCCCCGTCCCGTGCAATGACCCGTGCATTCGCGCGTAAGTGACCGCCGCTGCTGCGAAACGGTCATGTATAATCGCGCGCCGCGTGAGGGGCACACGTTGAAAACCGTCGCTGAATTCGAGATCCAGTATCACCAGTTTCTCGACG
>DASZSS010000404.1:0-7080 GCA_035548535.1 Steroidobacteraceae bacterium | reverse complement strand
ACCCGCGGCGTTTCGCACTTACCTCTGGACTTGGCTCGCGTTGCTGGCGCTGCTGGCGCTCACGTTCGGCAGCGCCTACGTGCACATGGGCACGGTCAACCTATTGGTGAACCTCGGCATCGCCGTGCTCAAGACCTTGCTCGTAATGATCGTATTCATGGACCTGGCGCGAAGCACGTCGCTGGTGCGCCTCGCTGCCGCTGCAGGCTTCTTCTGGCTCGCGCTGCTCGCAGGGCTCAGCCTGACGGACTTCCTGACGCGGCCCTGACGTTCAATTCGAACTGAACGCTCCGAACGCGCGGCATGGTCCTTGCGGCTGTTCGCGCACAGCCGAGAGGAATGCAGCATGGCCACACGAACCGCCGCGGATGTTCTCATCGACACACTCTGCGACTGGGGTGTGCAAGTCGTCTTCGGGCTGCCCGGCGACGGGATCAACGGCATCATGGAAGCGCTGCGACGGCGCCAGGATGAGGTGCGCTTCGTCCAGGTGCGGCACGAGGAGTCTGCCGCCTTCATGGCCTGCGCCTACGCCAAGCTCACCGGCAAGCTCGGCGTGTGCCTCGCGACTTCCGGCCCTGGCGGCGTGCATCTGCTCAACGGCCTCTACGACGCGAAGCTCGATGGCCAGCCGGTGCTCGCGATCACCGGTCTGCAGTATCACGATCTGTTGCACACGATGCAGCAGCAGGATGTGGAGCTCGACAAGCTCTACATGGACGTGTCCGTCTACAACTCGCGCGTGATGGGTCCCGCGCACGTGCGGAACGTCACCGAGCTGGCCTGCCGCGCAGCGCTTGCTTACCGCGGCGTCGCGCACGTCACCGTACCGAAGGACATGCAAGACCTCAGCGTGCAGGACGACGAGCGCTCGAAGCGCAACGTGCCCGGTCATGGCTCGGATGTCTTTGCGCCGATTCCCCGTCTGCCCGGCGAAGCGGGCTTGCAACGAGCGGCCGACGTTCTGAACGCCGGCAAGCGCATCGTCATCATGGCCGGACGCGGCGCCATCGGCGCGGGCGCGGAGCTGGAGGAGATCGCGGATCGGCTCGGCGCCGTCATCGTCAAGCCGCTGCTGGGCAAAGCCGCCGTGCCCGACGACTCGCCGTTCACGACGGGATCGGTCGGGCTCGTCGGAACCAAGCCCTCGCAGGAAGCGCTCGAACGGTGCGATACGCTCTTCATCGTCGGCAGCAGCTTCCCGTACATCGAGTTCTACCCGGAGCCGGGGCAAGCGCGCGCGGTGCAGATCGACATTGATCCGCTGCGGATCGGGCTGCGCTATCCGATAGAGGTCGCGCTCGTCGGCGATGCGCTGGCGACCTTGCGGCATCTGCTGCCATTGCTGAAACGGAACGAGAACCGCGACTTCCTGACGAGCGCGCAGAAGGGAATGACCGAGTGGCGCGAGCGCATGCAGGAGCGCGCCACTCGCCGCGACAAGCCGATGAAGCCGCAAGTCGTCGCTCACGAGCTGGGCCGCCTGCTGCGCGATGACGCCATCTTCACCGCCGACTCGGGCACCGCCGCGACCTGGTACGCGCGGCACATCCCCGTGCGCGCCGGGCAAATGTGTACGCTCTCCGGCAATCTCGCGACGATGGCGAACGGCTTCCCGTATGCAATCGCGGCGCAGATTGCCTATCCGGACCGCCAGTGCGTCGCCTTCGTCGGCGACGGCGCGTTCACGATGCTGATGGGCGACTTCGTGACGTGCGTGAAATACAAGCTGCCGGTGAAGGTCGTCATCCTGAAGAACAACTCGCTCGGCCAGATCAAGTGGGAGCAGATCGGCATGGAGGGCAATCCGGAGTACGGCTGCGACCTGCAGCCGATCGACTTCGCCGCGTTCGCGCGTGCCTGCGGCGGCGTCGGCTACACGATCGACGATCCGGCCACGTGCGGCAGCATGCTCGAGCGGGCGCTGAACGAGCCCGGGCCGGCCGTCATCGAAGCCGTGATCGATCCGAACGAGCCGCCGCTGCCGCCGAAGATCACGTTCGAGCAGGCGAAGAACTTCGCGGAATCCCTCGCGCGCGGCACCGCGAAGCGCGGCAAGATCGCGCTCACGGTGATGTCCGACAAGGTGCGCGAGCTCACCTGAGAGCGCGATGCGCATGAGCTCCGCTCCCCGCATCGCGCACCTCGCCGTGAACGTGTATCGCATCCCGACGGACGCGCCCGAGTCGGATGGGACGCTCGAGTGGAACGCGACCACCGTCGTCGTAGTGCGCGCGCGCGCCGCGGATCAGGAAGGTCTCGGCTACACGTACGCGAGCCGCGCCGCCGGCGTGCTCATTGACGAGCTGCTCGCCGAGAGTGTTCGCGATCGCAATGCCCTGGACGTGCAAGGCGCATGGGACGCAATGGTGCATGCCGTTCGCAATCAGGGGCGGCCGGGCATTGCCTCGATGGCCATCGCCGCCGTGGATACGGCGCTCTGGGATCTGAAAGCGCACATCGTGCAGCTACCGCTGGTCCAGCTTCTCGGCGCGACGCGTGCGCGTGTGCCCATCTACGGCAGCGGCGGCTTCACCTCCTACGGACTCGACCAGCTCGCCGACCAATTGAGCGACTGGGCGCGCGCCGGTGTGACGCGGGTGAAGATGAAGGTCGGCCGCGATCCCGCTGCAGATCTCGAACGGGTGCGCACCGCGCGGGACGCGATCGGCAGTGGCACCGAGCTCTTCGTCGATGCCAACGGCGCGTACTCGCGCAAGCAGGCGCTCGCATTCGCGTACGAATTCGCCGGCATCCACGTGCGCTGGTTCGAGGAACCGGTGTCTTCGGACGATCTTGATGGCCTGCACCTGTTGCGCGACCGCGCACCCGCGGATATGGACATCGCGGCCGGGGAATATGGCTACGACGCGTTCTACTTCCGGCGCATGCTCGACGCGAATGCCGTGGATGTCTTGCAGGCAGACGCAACGAGATGCGGCGGACTCACCGGCTTTCTGCAGGCGGATGCGCTGTGTACCGCGAGAGGGATGCCGCTCTCCGCGCACTGCGCCCCCGCCTTGCACCTGCATCCCTGCTGTTGCGCGCGCTCGCTGCGGCACCTCGAATACTTTCACGATCACGTCCGCATCGAGCAGATGATCTTCGACGGCGCGGTCCAACCGGAGAACGGCGCGCTCGCGCCGGACCTCTCGCGCCCGGGTCACGGCCTGACGCTGCGCGAGGCCGACGCCGCACGTTTCGCAATATGAGTCCACGACAGACCCCTGCAACGTTTCCCACGAATCGGGCTCACGAGCTGGCCGCGGCCCTCACGCGAAGCGTGAGCGGCGAAGTGCGCTTCGACGACGGGAGCCGCGCGCTCTACGCCACGGACGCGTCGAACTATCGTCAGACTCCGATCGGCGTGGTGATCCCACGCACTGTCGACGACGTCGTCGCAACCGTCGCCGCCTGTCGCGAATACGATGCGCCGGTGTTACCGCGCGGGGGCGGCACGAGTCTCGCGGGGCAATGCTGCAACGTCGCGGTCGTCATCGACACGTCAAAGTATCTCCGCGACGTCGTCGAGCTCGACCCGGCGCGGCGCCGTGCGCGAGTGCAGCCGGGTTGCGTGCTCGATCACCTGAGAGATGCTGCCGAGCGCTATCACCTCACATTTGGTCCGGACCCGGCCACGCACGATCACAACACGCTCGGCGGGATGCTGGGCAACAACTCGTGCGGCGTGCATTCCGTGATGGCGGGGCGAACGTCCGACAACGTCCACTCGCTCGACGTGCTCTGCTACGACGGCACGCGAATGACAGTGGGGCCTACGCCGGAACAGGAGCTCGAAAGCATCATTGCCGCGGGCGGCCGGCGTGGCGCGATTTACGCCGGGCTGCGCAGCCTCCGGGATCGCTACGCCGATCTCATTCGCAAGCGCTTCCCGCACATTCCGCGGCGCGTCTCCGGCTTCGGGCTCGACGAGCTCCTGCCGGAGAATGGCTTTCACGTGGCGCGCGCGCTCGTCGGCACCGAGGCGAGCTGCGTCACGATCCTCGAAGCCGAGCTGCAACTCGTGCCGAGTCCGAGCAGCCGCGTGCTGTTGATGCTGGGCTTCCCGGACGTGTACAGCGCGGCCGACGCGGTGCCTCGCGTCATGGAAACGCATCCCATCGGAGTCGAAGGGCTCGACCGGCGGCTCATCGACCACATGCGTCGCAAACACCTGCACGCGGACGACGCGGAGCTGCTGCCCCAAGGCGCGGGCTGGCTCATGGTGGAAATGGGCGCAGACACGTATCAGGAAGCGGTCGAGCATGCGAAGCAGGCAGAAGCCACGCTGACGGCCGGAGAGCATGCGCCATCGGCGCGGCTTCTGTGCTCGCACGAACAGCAGGCGAAGCTCTGGGAGCTGCGCGAAGCGGGTCTCGGCGCGACGGCTTTCGTCCCGGGGCAGGCGGACACCTGGACGGGGTGGGAAGACTCCGCGGTGCCGCCCGATCGGCTCGGCGACTACTTGCGCGACTTTCGCAAGCTGCTGCTGCGGTATCAGTACGAGGGCGCGTTCTACGGCCATTTCGGTCAAGGCATCCTGCACACGCGCATCACCTTCGACCTGCAGAGCGAGCCCGGCGTGCGCAAGTGGCGCGCGTTCCTCGACGACGCCGCGGATCTCGTCGTGCGTTACGGCGGGTCGCTCTCGGGCGAGCACGGCGATGGTCAGCAGCGCGCGCGGTTGCTGTCGAAGATGTATGGCGAGGAACTGGTGCAAGCGTTCCGCGAGTTCAAGGCGCTCTGGGACCCGCTCGGCCGCATGAACCCCGGCAAGGCGATCGACTCGTATCCGATCACGTCGGACCTGCGATTGCGGGCACCCGAAGTGCCGCTCGTGCCGCGGGCGCAGTTCGCGTATCGCCAGGATCACGGCAGCTTCGCGCACGCCGCGCTCCGCTGCGTCGGCGTGGGCGAGTGCCGGCGCACGAGCGGCGGCCTCATGTGCCCGAGCTACATGGTGACACGCGAGGAGAAGCACTCGACGCGCGGACGCGCGCGGCTGCTCTTCGAGATGATGCACGAAGGCGCGCTCCGGAAGGGCTGGCACAGCGACGCGGTCCACGATGCACTCGATCTGTGCTTGGCATGCAAGGGTTGCAAGCACGATTGTCCGGTCAACGTGGACATGGCGACGTACAAGGCGGAATTTCATGCGCACTATTACAAGGGGCGCCTGCGCCCGCGCTCCGCCTACGCATTCGGCCTCATTTACTGGTGGGCGCGCGCCGCGTCTCACATGCCGCAGCTCGTGAACGCAGTGAGCCAATCGCGCTGGGGCGGATCGGCTCTCAAGACCATGGCGGACATCGCCGAGCCGCGTCGCCTGCCGCGCTTCGCGGTGCGCCCCTTCACGAGCGCGTACACCAAGGAAGCCCCCGAGCGCGGCGAGCGCCCGGTTCTGTTGTGGCCCGATACCTTCAACAACTTTCTCGATCCCGACACGCTGCACGCTGCCGTCGAGGTGCTGCGCGCCGCGGGATACACGCCGATCGTCCCGCATCGCCGGCTCTGTTGCGGCCGGCCGCTCTACGCGTGGGGCTGGGTGCAGCGCGCCCGGCGGCTGCTCCTTCAGGTGCTGCGGGAGGTCGATCATTGGATCGCGGCCGACGTTCCGCTCGTCGGCCTGGAGCCCGCGTGCGTGAGCGCGCTGCGCGATGAGCTGCTCGAGCTATTCCCCGCCGACGATCGCGCGCAGCGCCTCGCGCGCAACACGTGGCTGCTCAGTGAATTCCTCGAGCGCGCCGACTACGAGCCGCCGCGGTTCGAGGAGCGCGCGGTCGTTCATCTCCACTGCCACCATCGCTCCGTGCTGAACGCGGACGCGGAGTCCGCGGTACTGAAGCGCCTCGGAATGCAGTTCGACGTGCTCGATTCGGGCTGCTGCGGCATGGCCGGCGAGTTCGGGTTTGAGGCGCGGCACTACGCGGTGTCGCGGCAGGCCGGCGAGCGCGTGCTGTTCCCCGCGATCCGCGCCGCCTCGCCGGAAACCCTGATCATTGCGGACGGCTTTAGCTGTCGTGAACAGATCCGTCAGGAAACGCCCCGGCAAGCGCTCCACCTGTCGCAAGTGCTCCGCGCAGCCCATCGACACTAGCGCCGCGCCAATTGTATGGATTCGTCAACAACCGGTACCGCGTGCCGCGGCCGTCCACGAACGTGCGACACCAGAGCTCGGTGAGCAGCAGCGTCCACACGCGGTAGAACTGCTCTTCGCGAACGCGGCGCCGCGCGGGCTCGCGCAGCAACCGCGCGACATCTTCGGGATCGAAGAGGCCGCGCGCGCGCACGCTCTCGGGCGCGAGCAGCTCGGTTGCCATCGCATTCACGATGCGCCACAGACGCCGATCCTGGTTGATGCGGATCATCCCCTTGCGCCGCAGGGCGAAGCGCTCCGGTAAGAACCCGCTCGCGGCGCGGCGCAAGATGTATTTCCGCTGGCGACCCCGGATCTTGAGGCGATCCGGAATGCGAAACGCGCACCGCGCGACGCGCTCGTCGTGGAACAGCGAGGCGAAGCGCACGCCCGCGCGAGCATGCAGGCGCTCCATGGCGGCCACTTCGGTCGGATGCTGCGAAGCTTCCAGCAACGCGGTGTTGAGAGGCTCTACCTCTGCAAGGTGCAGGAACGCCTCCTCCGCTGCACTCACGGCACCGAGCACGCGCGGTGGCCGCACGCTCTTGCCTCGATAGTAAGCCGCCATGAGCATCCGGGCGGAGAGCGATTCCGGCATGACACCGGTCTGCGTGTAGTTGTAGAACTCGATCAGCGGCGCGCGCGCGAGCGGAAGTGTCGCGGCCATCTTGATGAGCAGGTGGCGCGGCATGCCGCCGAACAGCACGTCCGACATGTGTCCATAGAGCACCAGCGGCACGTCGGCCGCGGCTTCGTGCGCGAGCACGTGATACACGAGCATCTCTTCGCGCGCGCACGGGTCCTCCATCGCCCACACCAGATCCGGGAGCAGGCGCGGCAGATCATCCGGCGCGAGAATGATCTCGCGATGAATCGTGCCGAAATGGCGTGCGGATTCCGCGGCGAGCGCGAGGTCCGGATCGTCCGGATCGAAGCTCGCGATG
>DASZSS010000403.1:0-17492 GCA_035548535.1 Steroidobacteraceae bacterium | reverse complement strand
GTTCAAAGATCCGCGCATGAACTACATCGCGCCGTCGCTGGTGCAGGTGAGCTTCGATATGCCGTACTCGGTGTCGGGGATCACCGAGCGCAACTATCACGGCACCGGCCTCGTCGTGGACGCGGAGCGCGGGCTCGTCGTGGTCGACCGCAACACCGTGCCGGTCTCGGTGGGCGATGTGACCATCACGTTCGCGGGCACGCTCGAAGTGCCCGGCACGGTGAAGTACATCCATCCGCTCCACAATCTCGCGATCGTGCAGTACGACCCGAAGCTCATCGGCACGACGCCGGTGAGAGCCGCGCGGCTCGCGCCGCGTGACATCTCGCCCGGCGAGCAGGTCTGGGTGATCGGGCTCGGGCGCGATGCCGAGCTGCGCTCGCGCAGCACCGAGATCGCGGAGGTCGAGCCGCTCGTCCTGCCGCTGTCCCGCACCATGCGGTTCCGCGACAGCAACCTCGACGCCATCGAGCTCGTGAACCCGCCAACGGATTACGACGGCGTGCTGGTCGAGAAATCCGGGCGCGTGATCGGGCTCTGGTCGAGCTTCGCGTACGAGAACGGCCGCGAGCTCACGCAGGACAACCGCGGCGTGCCGATCGATCTCGTCGACGACATGCTGAAGCGCGTGCAAACGAACGCGCCCATGCACTCGCTCGAAGTGGAGCTTGCGACCTCGCCTCTCGCGAGCGCGCGCGAGTTCGGGCTGAGCGAGGAGTGGGTGAAGAAGCTCACGGCGCACAGCCCCTCGAAGCGCGAGGTGCTGACGGCCGTTCGCATGGTCGGCGGCTCCCCCGCCTCGCGCCTGCTGAAACAGGGCGACCTGATCCTGGCCATCGACGGTCAGGTGGTGACGCGCTTCCGCGAAGTGGAGCGCGCGACCGCGGACAAGAAGCACGTGCAGGTCACGGTGTGGCGCGGGCATGCCGAGCAGAACATCGAGGTCGACACGGTGGAGCTGCCCAACACGGACATCGACCGGATCGTGGAATGGGCCGGAGCCACGCTGCAGGCGCCGCATCGGGCGATGAGCGAGCAGCGCGGCATCCCGCCGGTCGGCGTGTACGTCGGCTATTTCTCGTACGGCTCGCCCGCAACGCGCTACGGGCTGTACCCGGGGCGCCGCATCGTCGAGGTCGATGGCGTGCCGACGCCGAACCTCGATGCGTTCCTTGCGGCGGTGACGGGTCGTCCGGACCGTTCCTCCGTGCGCCTGCGCACGATCACCTGGAACAACGCGCCCGAGGTCATCACCCTGAAGCTCGACAAGCACTACTGGCCCGCGTACGAGCTCGTGCGGACGCCGAACGGGTGGGAGCGCAAGGCGCTCGAATGAGCCCGCGAGGGCCCGAACGGTCGCGCGGCCGAGCCCGCGAGACCGTTCGGGCCCCCTGCGACCTCCTGTCAAGCTGTATCGCGCACGCGACGCGGTTCGCGATTGAGCATATTCGTGCCCGGCGGACCCCGGCACCCTTGCTAGAATCGCGCTCACTCATGGTCCGCATCGTCCGAGCAACACAAGTCGAAATCGAAGCCGCCGTGCAGGCGCTGCGCGACGGCGAGCTGGTCGCGTTTCCCACCGAGACGGTCTACGGGCTCGGGGCGAACGCCCAGAATCCCGCGGCGGTCGCGAAGATCTTCGCGGCGAAAGGCCGCCCGCACTCGCACCCGGTCATCGTCCATCTCGATACGCCGCGCTTCCTGCACCGCTGGGTCGCGGAAGTGCCCGAGGTGGCCGGCAAGCTGGCCGAGAAGTTCTGGCCTGGGCCGCTCACCATCGTGATGAAGCGCGGCCCGAACGTGCACGATATCGTCACCGGTGGCCAGGACACCGTCGCGATCCGCGTGCCTTCGCACCCGATGGCGCAGCAGCTCCTGACTGCATTCGGCGGCGGCATCGCGGCCCCGTCCGCAAACAAGTACGGCAAGCTGAGCCCCACGCGGCCGGAGCACGTGCGCGATGAGCTGGGCGATGCCGTGCGCGTCGTGCTCGACGGTGGCGAGAGCCAGATCGGGCTCGAGTCGACGATCGTGAGCTGTGTCGGCGAGCACGTGCAGCTCCTGCGTCCCGGCGCGGTCACGGCCGCGCAGCTCAGGAGCGTCGTGGGCGATCTCCTGATGGGCGCGGACCTCGAATCGCCGCGCACCCCGGGCAGCACGCCCTCGCACTACGCGCCGAGCACGCCGATGGTCATCGTGCCGCCGGGCGAGATCGACGCGCAGGCCGCCGCGCTCAGCGAAGGCGGCGTGCGCATCGCGGTGCTCGCGCAGCGCTTGCCCTTGAAGTCGCACAAGTACGTCACGTGGATCAACGCGGGGCGCCGCCCCGATCAGTTCGCGCACGACCTGTACGCGAATCTGCGCACGCTCGACAAGGCGGGCTGCCAGAAGATTCTGGTGCAGGATGTGCCGCAGGACGAGCGCTGGGACGCGATCCGCGATCGGCTCGTGCGCGCTGCCAGCAGCATCAGCGAGAGCGACGACACGGGCTCGATGGCCGTGCTGCCTTGAGCGCGAGCGCCGTGCCGTGATCGTCTGCGAGTCGCAGCGGCTGATCCTCCGCCTGCTCGCTCCGCAAACCGACGCCGCGTTCATCCTCGATCTGCTCAATCAACCGTCGTTCATCCGGAACATCGGCGATCGCGGCGCGCGCACGCTCGCCGACGCCGCTCGCTACATCGAGACCGGCCCGGTCGCGATGTACGCGCGCCACGGAATTGCGCTCTTTCGCACGGAGCTGAAGGACACGCACGAGCCCATCGGCATGTGCGGTCTGCTGAAGCGCGATTGGCTCGACGACGTCGATATCGGCTTCGCGTTCCTGCCGCAGTACTGGTCGAAGGGTTACGCCTTGGAAGCCGCCGCGGCGGTGATCGCGTGGGGCCGTGAGCGCCGCGGCATCGCGCGCGTCGTGGCGATCACGGCGCCGTGGAATACGGGCTCGCAACGCGTGCTCGAGAAGCTCGGGCTGCGGTTCTCGAAAATGATCCACTCGCCCGAAGGGCAGGAAAGCCATCTGTACACGCCCGGCGGGGCGTAAAAGCAACAGCGCCGATTGTCCGGTTAGAGGCGCAGCGTGCGTCCTCCCCTGCATAAACCACAGGGTAGGGCCTTTCCAATGTCGCACGATTTCCGCATTCGGCGCGCGGTGCGCCGCGCGTTGCTCGCCAGCCTCACGACGCTCGGCGCCATTCCCGCGATGGCGCAGGAGGCTGCTCCCGTCGACACCGGTGAGGTCGTCACGGTCACCGGCTCGCGCATTCAACGGCACGACTACGAGGCCGAGAGCCCGCTCGCAACGGTGACGGCCGACGCGATTCAGGCGACCGGCCGTCTCAACACCGAAGGCGTGCTCAACACACTGCCGCAGGTGGTGCCGGGATTCACCGCGTTTTCCAACAATCCCGGCGACGGCACCGCCACGGTCGATCTGCGCGGGCTGGGCCCGACTCGCACCCTCGTGCTGGTGAACGGGCGGCGTCTCAATCCGTCCGTGAACAACGGCACGGTCGATCTCAACAACGTGCCGACGCGCTTGATCAAGCGCATCGAAGTGGTCACAGGCGGCGCGTCCGCCGTGTACGGCTCGGATGCGCTGGCGGGCGTCGTGAATTTCATCCTGCAAGACGATTTCCAGGGTGTGGATCTCAGCACTCAGCTCAGCCAGTCGGCGCGCAACGACGGCCGCGAGCGGCAGATCGATCTGCTCGCCGGCGGAAACTTCGCGGACGACCGCGGCAACCTGACGGCGTACGCGAGCTGGTACGACCGCGAGCAGGTGCTGCAGTCCGCGCGCGACTACACGCGCGTCAATTTCGCGACGAATCCCGCGGCACGCGGCTCAGCGACGGGCGCGGCGGGCCGCTTCGACGTGCAGCCGAACGATTTCTTCACGGACGCGAACGGCGACCCGATCGGCTCGCGCGTCGTGAATCCCGACGGCAGCGTGCGCCCGTTCGTCGGCCTGATTCCCGAAGCGAACGACGGACTCGCGCCGCCCGGCGTCGGCGACCGCTACAACTTCAATCCCGTGAACAATCTGCTCACGCCCGCCGAGCGCGTCTCGATCGGCGCCCTCGGACACTTCGACGTTTCCGACTCGGTGCGCGCGTACACCGAGCTGCTCTACGTGGACAGCAAGAACTCACATCAGCTCGCCGAGACGCCCGCGACCGGCCTGCACGTCCTGCCGAGCAGCCCGCTGCTCAGCCAGGATGTGCGCGACCTGCTCGCGAGCCGCATCAACGCGGATACGGGCCTGCCGTCCGATCCGAATCTGCCCGCGATCTTCCGCCGCCGCATGACGGAGATGGGCCCGCGCATTCAGGATTTTGATTCGAAGCTGCAGCAGATCACGCTCGGCACCCGCGGCGACCTGCCGCTCGAGGGCTGGAAGTTCGACGCGTATTACGAATACGGCCGAACGGAGTTCAACAGCCTCACGCGCAACGACGTGTCGCGCTCGCGCCTCGAAGCCGCGATCAACGGCTGTCCGGAGGAGTTCACGCGGTTCGTGCCCGGCTGCGTGCCGGCGGACATCTTCGGGGCGAACCGGATGTCGCAGGCCGCGGCGGATTTCGTGCGCCTGAACTTCAGCGACCAGTTGGTCTTCGAGCGGCAGCTCGTCGACGCTTCGGTGAACGGCAATCTGTTCGCGTTGCCCGCGGGCCGGGTCGGGTTCGCCGCGGGCGTCGAATGGCGTCAGGATCAGTCGGCGTATACGCCCGATCAGGCCAAGGATCGCGGTGACATCCTCGGCTTCAACGCCGCGCATCCGATCGCCGGCGAGTTCAATGTGAAGGAGGTGTTCGTCGAGGGCCTCGTGCCGATCCTCGCCGACAAGACCTTTGCGAAGAAGCTGGACCTGTCGCTCGGCGCGCGGGCGTCCGACTACTCCACCGTCGGCAGTGTGAGCTCATACAAAGCCGGCCTCACGTGGGCGCCGGTCGACGCGCTCAGCTTCCGCACGATGTTCCAGGCGGCGACGCGCGCGCCGAGCGTGTTCGAGCTGTTTCAGGCGGGAGACCAGAATTTCCCGCTCTACAGCGATCCGTGCGCCGGAGCGACGGACCCGCAGACCGTCGCCTTCTGCCGCGCGCAGGGCGTGCCGCACCCGGATACGTATCAGCAGCCGAACGTGCAGATCGAAGCGTTCAATTTCGGCAATCCGCATCTGAAGCAGGAGAGCTCCGACACGATCACCGCGGGCTTCGTCGTGCGGCCGCAGTCCATCGAGACCTTGCAGCTCTCCCTGGACTACTGGCACATCAAAGTCGACGACTACATCAACTCGCTCGCCGGCGGCGTGCAGGGGATCATCAACAACTGCTTCGCCTCGAACGATCTGAACAGCCCGGCGTGCTTCAGCGATCTGCTGCAGCAGCCGCTCATCTTCCGCGACGAGACCGGCGAGCTGAAGGCGCGCGTGCCGCTCGTCAACACTTCGAAGCTCACGACCTCCGGCATCGATCTGCAGCTCGACTACGGCATCCCGTTCGCGTTCGCGCGGGGGCACGAGCGCCTGAACGTGAACCTGCTCGTGTCGTACCTGAAGAGCTACGTTCTCGACGGCATCGACTACGCGGGCACGAGCGGCGCGTACAACATCACGGGCTCGTGGCCGCGCTTCAAGGCGAACGCGCGCCTCTCGTACGGCTGGGGCCCGGTGGATGTGACCTGGAACATCCAGTACATCGACGCGATGCTGAATCAGGGATTGATCCCGGCCTTCCAGGACCCCGGGCCCTACGTAAGCCCCGGCACGCGCGTGTATCACGATCTGAGCGCGCGCTGGCGTGCGACCAATGCGATCGAGGTGGCGCTCGGCGTGCGCAACCTGACCGATCGCAAGCCGCCGCAGATGGACAATGCCATCGACCAGAACAGCGATCCGAGCACGTACGATGTGCTCGGCCGCGCCTACTTCGGGTCGTTCAGTGTGAAGTTCTGAGCGCGCCGCACGGGTCTCGCCGCGGTCGCGATCCGTCGGCCGCGGCGGGCTCGGAGACTCGAGCGCGAGGGACTCGCCTGGTTCAACCCGCCCGGGACAATTCGCGCTCCGCATGGATGCATCGTCGCCGCTGCGCGCGACTCCGAGGTCGGAAGCGTGATTCTCTCGACAGTGTCGATAGGGTTCGGAAGACGAGCGCGCCGGGCGCGATCGAAGATCTTCGCTAGTTCGCCGGCACGGTGCGATCGCGCGCCCACGCGCGCAGGCCGTTGATCTGCTCGGCCATGACGACCGACAGCGGCTGTGTCGCGCGCAGCTCGTGCAGGATGAGCGCCGCGCACATCGGCTGCTTCGTCGAGTGCGCCGTGTAGAGCGCGGCGACGATGCCTTGTTCCAGCTCCGCGCCCGAGAAGCCTTCGCTGTGAGCGGCGAGCGCACCCAGCTCTTCGGGCGTGAGCTTCACGCCGCGCTTGCGGGCGTGAATCGCCAAGATGGCCGCGCGCGCCGCGCGGTTCGGCAGATCCACGAAGAAGATCTCGTCGAAGCGGCCCTTGCGCACGAGCTCAGGCGGCAGTGCCTGGATGTCGTTCGCCGTCGCCACGACGAAGAGGCGCGCGCGCTGCTCGGCGAGCCAGGTGAGAAAGGTTCCGAGCACGCGGCGGGAGACGCCGCTGTCGCCGTCACCTGCGGCGAGCGCTTTCTCCATCTCGTCGACCCACAGCACGCACGGCGCGAGCCCTTCGGCCGCGCGCAGCGAGTCGCGCAGATTCTTTTCGGACTCGCCGTGCCACTTGCTATAGAGGCTGCCGAAGTCGAGGCGCAGTAACGGCACCCCGAAGATGCCGGCCGCAGCGCGCGCCGCGAGGCTCTTGCCGCAGCCCTGCACCCCGATGAGCATCACGCCTTTCGGCGGATCGAGCTCGGGCGCGCTCCCGTCGAAGGCCGGCTTGCGGCTCGTGAGCCACTGGCGCAGGCGCGCGAGCCCGCCGATGTCGGCGAACTTCGCGGTGTCCGGTTCGTACGAGAGCGTGCCGCCGCGGTTCAGCAGCTCATACTTTGCGGCCAGCACGCCCGGCAGATCCGCCATCGTGAGCGCGCCGTCGTTGACGATGGCCTGGCGCGCGAGGCGCTCGGTATCCGGCGTTTCGAGGCCCGCGAGATTGTCGACGAGGTGATCGAGCGCCTGCGGGTCGATCGGCGCGGCGCGGCCGGCATTGGCCTGAGCCCACTCCTGCGCGACGCGCGTGACGACGGCGAGGCGCTCGTTGCGCGTGGGTGCGCCGAGCTTCAAGCGCGCCGTCAGGTGCTCCAGCTCCTGCGGCACGACGACTTCGTGGCTCATGAGCACGATCGTCCGCGGGACCTCGCCGTAGCCCTGCGCGATGTCCTTGATCATGCGGACGTGGATCGGGTCGGACAGATAGGGGTGGAAATCGAGCAGCACGTAGATACCGGCGGTCGGCGTCGCCTTCAGATGCCGCAGCAGTTGCGCCGGGTCCGCGAGGGTCTTCTGCGCGGCGCCGAAATCCATGTCGACTCGGCGCAGCCCTTCCGTGACGGTCCACTGGAAGATGCCCCATCCGCGGCCACGCCCGGCCTTCATGCCGGCCTCGCGCACGAGCTGCAGCACGCGCGCTTCCTCGCGCGACTCGATGACGATGAGCGCGAATCGCGAGGCGAGCAGCATTTCCAGCTCGCGGCGCGGGTCCGGGGTGACGGATGGCGGTGCCACGCGCGGGAAATTAGCAGATGCTCGGGCGTCGCCGATGAGGCGAGGGTCTCACCGCGCAACGGCGGTGAGCGCGCCGCGCACGGGGTTTTTCCGGCGCCGCGTCCCCAATCCGGCGAGCGCCGAGTAGAATCCGCGCCCATTTATCCTTTCGGGCCCCGGGAAAACCAGTCTCCATGCTCATGCCGCGCACGGCTCGCCGCAGCCGCTTCATCGATCCCTTCCAGCCGACGGAGATCCGCCGGCTGGTGAAGGAGTTCGGCTCGCCGCTCCTGATCGTCGACTGCGAGCGCGTCCGGGTGCAGCTGCGCAAGCTGCGCAAGGCGCTGCCCGGCGTCGCTCTGCACTACGCGCTGAAGCCATTGCCGCACCCGGCAGTCGTCAGCACGGTGTGCGAGGAGGGCGCGTTCCTCGATCTCGCGACCAGCGGCGAGGTCCATCTCGCGCGGCGCCTGGGGATCGATCCCAAGCGCTGCATCCACACGCACCCGATCAAGCGCGATCAGGACATCCGCAACGCGCTCGAATTCGGCGTGCGCACCTTCGTCGCCGACAATCCGGACGAGGTGCGCAAGTTCGCGCCGTACGCGGAGCGCGCCGAGCTGCTGCTGCGCGTGTCGTTCCGCGCGCCGGGCGCGGTGTGCGACCTCTCCCGCAAATTCGGCTGCGACCCGGAGAGCGCCGTGGCGCTCGCGAAGCTCGCCGCGGAGCTGGGCATCAACGTGCGGGGGCTCTCGTTCCACGTCGGCTCGCAGGCGCCGGACGCCGTGAAGCACGTCGAGGCGATCGACGCGTGCGCGAAGCTGCTTGCGACGGCGCGCAAGGAAAAGCTCGGCACCTGCGATACGCTCGACATCGGCGGGGGTTTTCCGATCGACTACATGAGCCCCGTGCAGGACATCGGCCGCTTCTGCGCGCCGATCCGCGCGGCGCTCGGGAAGCTGCCCAAGCGGGTGCGGATCATCGCGGAGCCGGGGCGCTTCATCGCCGGGCCGTCCGCGATCGGCGTCGCCTCGGTGATGGGTCGCGCGCAGCGTGAGGGGCATTGGTGGTACTACCTCGACGATGGGCTCTACGGCTCCTACAGCGGGCAGCTCTACGATCACGCGCGCTATCCGGTGGAGCCGCTGCGCGACTCGGACGAGAAGCTGCCCTCGGTGCTGGCCGGCCCGACCTGCGACAGCATCGATGTGATCGCCGAGAATCTCATGCTGCCGGAGCTGAAAGCCGGGGACCTGATCGTCGGGCGCGCGATGGGCGCGTACACGTGGGCGAGCGCATCGGAGTTCAACTTCTTTCCGAAGGCGACGGTCGTGGCGGTGAATACACAGCCGGGCGACACGGGAAGCGTGAGCCCGTTTCCGCTCTGACGGCGGGCGCGATGGAGCGCACGCGAGCAGCCGGCGCCGCCGCGGCCCGCACCGCCGCGAGCGCCGCCACGCGTCGCGCCTTTCTCTTGCTCGCGTGCGTCTTCCCGGTAAGCCTGCTGCGGGCGCCGAGGGCGCAGGCTGCCGCCGCGCCCCTGGACTGGCTGGAGCTCCACAACACGCACACGGACGAGACCCTGCGCATCACGTTCCGGAACGCGGCGGGCTTCATTCCCGCCGCGCTCGCGCGGCTCGATCGCATCCTGTTCGATCACCGCAGCGGCGAGCATCGCGCGATGGACCCGCAGCTCTTCGTGCTGCTCGCGGACCTCGCGGCGGCCGCCGGAGTGGAGCCGCGCTACGAGATCATCTCCGGATACCGCTCCGCCGCCACGAACGAGAGGCTGCGCTTGAACGGGGGCGGGCAGGCCAAGCAAAGCCAGCACATTCAGGGCAAAGCCATCGACGTGCGCTTGAAGGGCGTCAGCACCGAGCGCCTGCGCGACTTGGCGGTTGCCCTGGGACGGGGCGGCGTGGGGTACTACCCGAAGTCCGATTTCGTGCACGTCGACACGGCGCGCGTCCGCTATTGGGAAGGCTGATCACACGGCGCGCAAAGACCGTGTGCTAATGTCATCGGCATGCCGGCCATCATCCCGACGACCCTGCTGCTGATCGCTTCCAACGTCTTCATGACGTTCGCGTGGTACGCGCACCTGCGCAATCTCGCGCAGAAGCCCTGGTACATCGCCGCGTTCGTGAGCTGGGGGATCGCGCTGTTCGAGTATCTCCTGCAGGTCCCCGCCAATCGGATCGGCTACACGCAGCTCTCGCTGCCGCAGCTAAAGATGCTGCAGGAAGTGATCACACTCTCGGTGTTCGTGCCGTTCGCCGCGTTCTACATGCAGAAGCCCGTGAAGCTCGATTACCTGTGGGCGGGCTTGTGCATGGTGGGGGCGATCTACTTCGTGTTCCGCTCACAGGGCCCATCATGAAAAACGACAAGATCGAGCCGGAAACCGTCATCCACGAAATGGTGCACGCCGCGCGCGAGGGGCGTGAGCCGCGCGTCATCACGCGGCTGTACTCGGGATGGGTACTGTTCGGGAAGCAGCAGTTCGTGCGCGGCTATGCGCTGCTGCTGCCCGACCCTGTGGTGCCGACGATCAACGCGCTCGGCGCCAAGGAGCGCTCGCAGTTCCTGCTGGACATGACGAAGGTCGGCGATGCGCTGATGAAAGTGGCCGGTGCCGTGCGCGTGAACTACGCGATCTTCGGCAACGTCGAGCCGGCGCTGCATGCCCACGTGGTGCCGCGCTATGTCGACGAGCCGGAAGACAAGCGCGCTGCGCATCCGTGGGCGTACGACTGGGACGCGGCTCCGGTTTTCGATCGGGCCGCGATGCAGGATCTTGCGGAATCGCTGCGACGCGAGCTCGGTCGCATGGGCGTGACGAAACCCATGCGGTTCTCCCCGGGCGAGAACGCCTGACGAGAACGCCTGACGAAACTCGCGGCGCCGCTCGGAGCCCGCGCGCGCTGTGCTGCACGTAACCGGACCCGCGCAAGCATGGCCCCGGCCGGGAGTGCTCGACCGGCGCACCGAGGGCAACTCAGGAATTGTGCGCCTCGATCAGCAGTCGCCGCCGGCGCAATGCGTGCCCCCGCACGATTGCCCGTCGCGCTCGATCTGGATGGTGACGTGCTCGATGCGATGATCCCGCGCCAGCATCTCGCGCAGCGCCTTGAGCGTGCCGCTCCACTCCGCCACCTCGTCGATCTCCACGTGCGCGGTGAGGAGCGGCATGCCGCTCGTCAGCGACCAGATGTGCAGATCGTGAATCGCGCAAACGCCCGGCACCGCGAGCATCGACGCGGACACGGCGCGGTAATCGATGCCCTCCGGCGTGCCTTCGAGCAGCACGTGCAGCGCGGACTTCAGCAGCGCCCAGCCTCGCGGCAACACCCATAGCGCGATCAGGATCGCGATGAGCGGATCGATCCAGAGCGCGCCGGTCCAGCGGATCAGGGCCGCGCCGATGAGCACGCCGAGCGAGCCGATGAAGTCCGCCCACACTTCGAGGTACGCGCCGCGAACGTTGAGGCTGTGCTCGCGCCCGCCGTGGAGGATGTACATCGCCACGCCGTTCACCACCAGGCCGACGGCCGCCACGGCGATCACGCCCAGGGTCGCGATGGGCTCGGGATTGCGGAAGCGGCCCACGGCTTCCCACAAGATGTAGCCGCCGACGATGAAGAGCGTGCCGGCATTCACGGCGGCCGCGACGATCTCGAGCCGCCGATATCCGTAGCTGCGGCGTTCATCCGCCTTGCGCGCGCCGAGCTGCACGGCGAGCAACGCGATGCCGAGCGCCGCCGCGTCCGTCGCCATGTGCGCGGCGTCCGAGAGCAGTGCGAGGCTGCCCGTCACGAAGCTGGCGACGGCCTCGAACACGAGAATGAACGACGTCAGCGCGAGCGCGACGAGGAGCTGCCGACGCGACTTGCCGGAGAGATCGTGAGAATGCCCGTGCGCGGGGCCGGAATGTGCGTGCGTTCCGTGTGAATGTCCGTGCGCGGCGTCGGCGTGCGGGTGCGGCTCGTGGGAATGCCTCGCGTGGCCGCGTCGCCGTTCGGCGTCGTCCGTGGGATGAGAATGGTGGTGTGAATGAGGCTTGGACATCGCTCTAGCCGCCGGGCCTGAGAATACCGCCGATCGGCCCATCGTTGCGCGCCAGCGCGCGACGCGTCGGCACGGTAGATTACGCGGACTTTGCAGCCGGGCATCCCACAGTGCTGATCCTGGAGAACCTGTCACGCAGCTTCCGTGAAGGCGGTCGCGAGCACCGGGTGCTGGACGGCGTCAGCGCGCGCATCGCGAGCGGCGAATCCGTCGCGATCATCGGACGCAGCGGGTCGGGCAAATCGACATTGCTGAACGTGATCAGCGGAATCGATCGCGCCGACTCGGGCCGGGTCGAGCTCGACGGGCGCGAGGTGTCGAGCCTCGCGGAGCCGGAGCGCACGCGCTTTCGTCGTCGGCACATCGGGTTCATCTACCAGTTTTTCAATCTCGTGCCGACCTTGAATGCCGAGGAGAACGTGCGTCTCGTGCTCGAGCTGAATGGCGTGCGGGGCGCCGAAGCGCGCCGGCGCAGCGCCGCCATGCTCGCGGAAGTGGGGCTCGGCGATCGCCTCGGCAGCGCCATCGACACGTTCTCGGGCGGCGAGCAGCAGCGCGTCGCCATCGCGCGGGCGCTCGTGCACGAGCCGCGGCTGCTGCTTGCGGACGAGCCGACGGGCAATCTGGACGAAGAAACCGCGCGGCAGGTGTTTCCGCTCGTACTCGCGCTCGTACGCAAGCGCGGCGCGACGCTCGTGCTCGTGACGCACGACCGTACGCTCGCCGCTACCGCGGACCGCACGCTCGTGATGCGGGACGGCCGGCTGCTCGGACCCGCGGCCGCGGCGCTCGAATCGTGAGCGCGATCGGCGCACCGACCCTGTGGGCCGCGAGCGCGCGGCATCTGCTCCGGCATCCGGCGCAGCTCGGTCTCGCACTCCTCGGATTGGCGCTCGGGGTCGCGACGATCGTCGCGGTGGACATCGCCGTCGCGAGCTCGGGGAAAGCATTCGAGCTGTCGATGGACGCGGTGAACGGAGCCGCAACGCACGAGATCTCCGGCGGACCTGGCGGAATCGATGAGCAGGCATATCTCGCGCTCCGGCGCGCGGCCGGTCCAATCGCGCTCGCGCCGGTCGTCGAAGGCTATGTCGATGTGAGCGATCAGACGATGCAGCTCATCGGCGTCGATCCGCTCGTCGACACGGCCGTACGAGGCGACACGACGAGCCTCGGGAACGTGCGTCTCGAACCGGCGCGCGCGGACCGCGCCAGCACGGCCGTGCCGGCGGGCGGCGGCTCGGCGCCAACAGTCGTACGAGGCGCGGACGCGCCGACTACGCGCGACTCCGATGAGCGCGACAAGAACTTCGCACGCCTGGCATCGGGTGCGCAGCAGGCGCCCGCACGCGCGAGCTTCGATGTCGCATCGCGCTGGTTCACGCAACCCGGCACGGTCGTGCTCGCCGCGTCCACGGCGCAGCGACTCGGGCTCACGCCCGGTGCACGCTTCACGCTTGCCATCGGCGGCCGCGATTACACGGCGACGCTCCTCGGCGAGCTCGCAGGCACGATGGCCGGCTACGAAACGCTGATCCTCACCGACATTTCGCAAGCGCAGGAGTGGCTCGGGCTCGTCGGCAAGCTCTCGCGCATCGACGTGCGCGTGCCCGCGGGCGCGGAAGGTGAGCGCGCCCTCGCGCGGCTGCGCGCGAGCCTGCCGAGTGGCCTCGAGCTGCATCCGGCGCAACGGCGCACGCGCCAGAGCCTGGACATGACCGCCGCGTTCACGACGAATCTGCAGGCGATGAGCCTGCTCGCGCTGCTCGTTGGCGTGTTCCTCATCTTCAGCGCCATCAGCTTCGCGGTGGTTCAGCGCCGGCGAACCATCGGCGTGCTGCGCGCGCTCGGCGCTACGCGTACGGGTGTGCTACTGATGATCCTCGTCGAAGCCGCGATACTCGGCGTTGCCGGCGCAGCAGTTGGACTGCTGCTCGGCATCGCCATCGGCCGTGAGCTCGTCGCTCTCGTGTCGCGGACCATCAACGACCTCTACTTCGTCGTTGCCGTGAACAAAGTGCTGATCCCGCCGTTCGCCATCGCGAAGGCGCTCGGCGCCGGGCTTGGCGTGGCGTTGTTCGCAGCGGCAGTGCCTGCGCTCGAAGTGGCGAACAGCGCGCCGCAGCTCGGCTTGCGGCGCTCGGTGATCGAGCAGCGCGCGGCGCATGCGTCTCGTTGGCTGCTGGTTGCCGGCGCGGTGCTGGGCGGCGCGGTTGCCGCAATCGTGTATCTCTCGGAGCGCAGTCTGCTTGCGGGCTTCATCGCGCTGTTTTTGCTTTTGCTCGCCGTGGCGGCCATCACGCCGGCGATGCTTCGCGCGTTCGCACGAGGCGCGGCCCGCGTTGCGGGCCGCTTCAGCCCGATGGCCCGGCTCGCGCTCGGCGATATTTCGGCGTCGCTCAGTCGCACGGGCGTTGCCGTCTCCGCCCTCGGTCTCGCGGTGGCCGCGATGATCGGCGTCTCGGTGATGGTCGAGAGCTTTCGCGAGAGTCTGCGCGCGTATCTCGAGCGCACGATTCGCGCCGATCTCTACGTGACCGCGCCGGGGCCCGGCTTCGGCCGGCCCGAGCGCCGCCTCGACGAGGGCATCGTGGCGGCGATCCTGGCGATGCCGGCGATCGCGGACCATACCGAGAGCCGCCGCGTGGTCGTCGACTCGCCTCGCGGGCCGGTGCCGATCGATGCGCTGCGCCTCGCGCGCTCGAGCTACTCGTCGATTCCCCTCACCCAGGGGGATCGCGAGCGGGTGTGGGCGGCGTTCGAGCAGGGCGCGATCATCGTTTCAGAGCCGCTCGCCTGGCATCTGCAGATCGGCGTGGGCGAGCGACTCACGTTGCAGACGGCTGGCGGTCCGCGCGATTTCGCCGTCGCCGGCGTGTATCGCGAATACGGGAACGATCGGGGCAATGTGTTGATGAGCCGCGCGACCTATCGCGAGCTGTGGCACGACGACGCCATCACGGCAATGGGGTTGTATCTGCGACCGGGCAGCGACGTGTCGGCGGCGAAGGAGCAGATCCGCGCGATCAGTCGCGGCAGGCAATCGCTGGCGCTCACGTCGAACGCGGACGTGCGCGCGCTCTCGATGCGCATCTTCGATCGCACGTTCGTGATCACGCGCGTGCTGTACTGGCTGACGGCGGGCGTATCCGCAATCGGTCTGGTGAGTGCGTTGCTCGCGTGGGAGCTGGAGCGATCGCGCGAGCTCGCGATCGTGCGGGCGCTGGGCCTCACGCCGCGCGGCGCGGCGGCAGTCATCGAAGCGCAGACGGGATTCATGGGATTGGCAGCATGGCTCGCGGCAATCCCCGGCGGCTTGCTGACCGCCGTGTTGCTGATCACGGTGATCAATCGGCGTGCGTTCGGCTGGATGATCGATCTGCACATCACCGGCACGCAGCTCGCGAATGCGTTCGCGGTGGCGATGACCGCCGCGCTGGTGGCGGGCGTTTATCCAGCGTGGCGCGCGGCGCGCGCGCCGCTCGCGAGCGACATCCGGGAAGAATGATGGCACTGGTGCACCGAAGGGCGTGCCGGCGAGATGTGAGCGCACGCGCCGTTCGCGCAGGGGCGGCAATGTCTAGGCGGCGCGATGAGAGGATTTACGCGGCGATGCGCTGCCAGTCGCGCATGCCAGCCTCGCTCTTGCGGGCTGCGCTCTTTGCGTTGGCTGTCTTGGCGCTGTTCACCCTTGCCGCATGCGGGCAAGGATCGTCGAGCGACCGCGCCTCGCATGACACGGTCACCGCGAACATCGCGGCCGACAACAACGCGGCGCCGCCGGCAGGCAACGCCGCGGCGCCCGCGCAGGCGACGCGACTCGATGCCCTCAGTAGCGAGGGAATGCCCTCGGGATTCGCTCTCGCGCTCGAGCCGCGTCCGTTCGAGTTTCCGCGCGATCACGGCCCGCACCCGGCGTTTCGTCACGAATGGTGGTATGTCACCGGCCACCTCGACGCGACCAGCGGCCAGCACTTTGGATTCGAGCTGACCTTCTTCCGTTTCGCGTTGGCACCGCCCCACGCCACGCTGACGGATCGTGCCGAGCCGCGCTCGGCATGGCGCACGCGCCAGATCTACATGGCGCACTTCGCCGTCACCGATCTCGAGCGCGGACAATTCTTTTCATCCGAGCGGTACGCACGCGATGCACTGGAGCTCGCCGGTGCGCAGGCCGAGCCGTTCCGCGTGTGGCTCGACAATTGGTCGCTCGGCACACCGACGGCGGAAACAGGACCCGAGGGCTCTTCGTATTGGCAATTGCACGCAGCCGCGAAGGGCTACACGTTCGACCTGCAACTCCGCCCCGTCACGCGACCCGTGCTGAACGGCGAGGACGGGCTGAGCCGCAAGTCGAGCGCGCCCGGCGCCGCGAGCTACTACTACTCCATCCCGCGCCTCGCCGTGATGGGTCGGATCGATCGCGACGGCAAACCGCTCGATGTGCAGGGCCTTGCATGGCTCGATCGCGAATGGGGCAGTGGATCGCTCGGGCCCGATCAGCAGGGCTGGGATTGGTTCGCGCTGCAGTTCGACGACGGCGCGACGCTCATGTTCTACGCACTCCGCAAGCGCGGGGGTGAGCGCGATCCGCACAGCGCGGGCACCTGGCTCGCGCCCGACGGCACGACGCGCGCGCTGTCGAGCGACGATGTGCTCATCGATGTGAAAGATTATTGGAACAGCCCGCGCGGCGGGCGCTACCCCGCTCGCTGGCAGCTCCGCGTACCCTCGCTGCAGCTCGATGTCGATGTGCGCCCGCGCCTCGCAGATCAAGAGCTCGACACGAGCCCGCGATACTGGGAAGGGGCCGCGACGGTGCAGGGCACACGCGCGGACGCGAGAGTGGCGGGCCGCGCGTATGTCGAGCTGGTGGGCTACGCAAAATAGCGGGGCGCGTTATCGCGCTGGCGTCAGCTCGTGAGCGCTAGCGTCCAAGCAATCGCAACCAATGCGAGCGCCGCGCCTCCAGTCACCCACTGCGGCACGGCCATCAGCGCGCCTCGCACGCGCGGGATCGCGACCAGCGTCCCGAGACCCGTGCCCACGACGAATCCCACGACATGGGCCACCACATCGGTGTGCTCGCCCTCCGAACCCATCCAGCCCAGCAGGAGAACGCCCGCAACGAGCGGCGCCCAGCGCCGCGCCCAACGTTGCGGGTAGCTGAAGCGCGTGCGCCATGAATACGCAGCGAGAATTCCCAGCACGGTGAACACCGCAGTGGATGCGCCGACGGACTGATGCGTGGCCGGGCCCAGCAAAGATTCGAGAAGATTCGCCAGGCCGGCGCCGAGCACGGTGAGCAGCCATGTCACGCCGCTCCCGAGCTGGCGTGCCGCGAGGTACGCGAACCAAACGCCGCCGGCGACATTCGCGGCGAGGTGCTCGCCGCTCACGTGCAGAGTCAGCGCGGTGATCGCGCGCCACCATTCACCGCTCTTCACGCGTGCGGCATCGATCGCGCCGAGATCGAACGCGTCGAGCCGCCAGAGCCCGCCGGACACGGAGAGCCCGACGAGCAGCAGCACGACGACGTAGAGCGCGGCCCCGACCCAGGCGAACGGATTCAGGCGCGGCGGCGGGGGTGGTGGCGGGGCCGGGCGACTCTCGACGGCATACCGCTCGAGATGCTCGAGCGCCGGCTCCGCGAGCGACGCTTCGACGCGGATGACATATTGAAAGCCGTCGAAATCGATGACGTTCGGAATGCCGACCGCGGTGAGCACGAACGCGCGCTCCTCGCACTCGGCGCTGCGGGGC
>DASZSS010000402.1:0-3104 GCA_035548535.1 Steroidobacteraceae bacterium | reverse complement strand
GAGCAGCGATGCCCATTGCGAGGGCTGCAGCAACGCGTGATTCGGTCGCAAATCGTGATCGGCGAAACGCCACCAGCCTTCCGTCATGCCGAACGTCAGGTCGACCCAGCGCAGCTTGCGCGTGCCTTCGAGCAGCACGAGCGTGCCGCCGGGCTTCAGCAACTCCACGACGCGGCCGACGGTGCGCTCGAGGTACCGTGTCGCGTGCAGGACGTTGGCCGCAATGACGATGTCGAACGTCTGCGGTACGAAGCCCTGCTCCAGCGGCGATTTGTCGTCGACGTCGAAAACCTTGCAGACGACGTTCGGGCGATTCGCGAAGGCGCGCTGCGCACGCGAGACGAGATGCGGCGACAGGTCCGTGAACACATACTCCGTCTCGGGCGGCAGTACCTGTAGCACGTAGTGAGTGGTCGCGCCCGTACCTGCCCCGATTTCGAGAACGCGCAGCGGTGCCCCGCCCGAGCGGGCGACAAGGTCTGCCACGGCGTCCCGCGCGAGCGAGTTGAAGACGTGCGCGCTCGGTGAGTCCCGATACAGCCCTTCGAGAACTGCCGTATCACCGCCCGGGAAGAGCAACTGCAGCGGGTCCTGATTGCCTTGCAGGACCTGCGCGAGATGCGCACCGCACCGTGCCAGCAACGTCAGCTCGGCATCATAGGAGCGATGCGCGTCGAGGAGCCGCTGGCATTGCGCGGCCGGATCGCCTGCAGGCAGACGCGACAGGACTGTCCACGAGCCCGCGCGTTCCGCTCGCAAGACCCCTTCTTCCGCGAGAATCTGCAGCATGCGATCGAACAAACGACCGAATGCGGGTAACACGCGTGCCTGGGCGCGCATGCTTTCCGCCGCGACGGTCGTACCGGGCTCGAGCGTGACGCCAAGTTGCTCGAGCGCGCGTGCGACGAACAGCGCGCCGACGGAGTCGATCTGCGGCGAGAGCGCATCGTAGTCCACGAGACCGTACCGCGTTGACAGCGGCGCCAGCGACGCACGCAGCTTCGCAGCGAGCGTTGGCAGGTCTGCGGAGGCGGCGATCGACTCACGCCACACCACTTCGTAGAGCCAGTCGGGATGCGGCACATTGGCCGTGCTACCGAGAAGCGCCGCCGGTACGACTTTGAGAATGACGCCATCCAACGCGCCCACCGACGCACCGGTGCTGTCGTAAAGCCGAATGTCGCCGCTCAGCTCATCGCTCGTCGGGTCGTCCCGAAGGTATGCCGCCACCCACAACTCGGTGGGCGCGGTCTTCGCAAGATTGAGCGCACCCAGCCCCACCTGCATGAACGTCTCGCGCCGGCCGCTGCGAACGATGGCTGCGCCCATCACCTGAAATGCGGCATCGAGCAGCGCCGGATGAATGTGATACGGCGCGCACGTGGAGCCGTCGTGTCCGCTAGCCTGCGGCAGCGTTGCCCGCGCCATCACCACGCCTGGCCCGGCGATGAGCTCGCGGATGCCGCGGAACGCCGGCCCGAACTCGATGCCCTTCGCTGGAAGCTGCGCGTAGAACTCATCGACGTTCAGCGCATCAGTGCAGCGGCGGCGCGCTTCCGCAAACGTCGCTTCCGCCGCGAACGGGCCGGTCATCGGCTCTACGCGACCCTCGACGTGATGCACCCACTCTGCCTTCTGCGAGTCCGTGGGCCGCGAATGAATCTGGAAGTGGACGGTGCCGTCAGTGCCGCGCACGAAGGAGCTGTGCACGCGGCATTGTCCGGACTCAGGCACCACGAGCATCTCTCTGAAGCGCACCTCTTCGACGCGCGCGTCTTCGCTCTCGAAGAACCGAGCCGCGGTGGTCCGCGTCGCTTCGAGCAGCAACGCACCCGGTGCCACGATCCGTCCGCCGATGCGATGGTCCGCCAGGTATGGCAGGCGCTCGAGATCGAGGCCGATCTCGAAAGTCGCCACCGCAGTATCCAGTCGTGCGCCGCCCAGCGGGTGAGCGCTATCCGAATCCAGAACAGCAGGTCGCGACTCTCGCGTAGCGCTGGACGCGCTCGTCCAGAATCGTCGCGGCTGGAACGGATAGGTGGGCAGCACTACGCGACGACGTTTGCCGGAGGCGTAGACGCCCTGCCAATCAATGCGCACGCCCACGCTGTACAGCCGCGCAAGCGTGTCGATGATCTGCTCACGTTCGCCTCGATCGTGCTTGAGAGACGGCAGCCACTGCGCGTCTTCGGCAGCGATGCATTGACGCCCCATACCCAGCAAGACCGGGTTGGGGCCGATCTCGACGAAGGCGCGGCAACCGTGTGCCGCGAGCGTGCTCATACCGCGCGCGAACTCTACGGTCGCGCGCACATGGCTGCGCCAGTACGCTGCGGGGTCCGCGATCTCCGCTGCGCCCCACAGATTTCCCGTGACGTTCGAGACGATGTCGATTCGCGGCTCGCGATAGCTGAAACGGCGGGCCTCGGACTCGAACTCTGCGAGCATCGCGTCCATTTGCGGCGAGTGGAATGCGTGCGAGACATCGAGCATGCGCACGCGCACGCCGGCCGCCTCCAGCTCACGAGCGACTTCGTCGATCGCGGCGGCGTAACCGGAGATCACGAGCTGCGTAGGCCCGTTGATCGCCGCAATCGCCACGTCATGCGCGCGCGAGGCAATGGCACGACGCACGGTTGCCTCGTCCGCCATCACGGCAGCCATGCGGCCCTGCCCGCTCACCGCTTGCATCAAGCGGCCGCGCATCGCGACGAGCTTCGCGCCCGTCGCCACGTCGAACACACCGGCGACGCAGGCGGCGCTGAACTCACCCAAGCTGTGGCCCGTGACGATCGACGGTGTGATGCCCCAAGACTTCCAGAGCGCGGCGAGTGCCACTTCGAGCGCGAACAGCGCCGGCTGCAGATGCGCGGTCTGCTCGAGCTCTGCACGATCGCTTTCGAACAGGAGCGCGGTCAGCGGCTTCGGCAGCAGTCCCGCGAGCGCCTGCTCGCACTCGACGATGACGCGGCGGAACACAGGTTCGGTGGCATACAGCTCGCGACCCATGCCGACGTACTGCGAGCCCTGCCCCGTGAATAGGAACGCGACCTCCGGAGCCGCCGCCGCGCGTCCGCGTACGACGCCGGCCGAGTCTTCCTCGG
>DASZSS010000401.1:0-2686 GCA_035548535.1 Steroidobacteraceae bacterium | reverse complement strand
TTGAAAGCGATTGGCGTGCGCCTGCTGGTACAGGGCGCCCGCGATGTCGCTCGCAAAGCGATCTTCCGCGAGCTGGTGCCAGTCGGTCGGCTCGATGGCCCCGCGCACGCTTTCGGAATCGCCGCCGGCGCGGCGCCCTGGGCGGTCCGTCCCCTGCTCGCGCGTCGCCGGGTTCTGCTGCTCGAGGATGCGCTCGGTGACGAGCGCGGGCCGCTGCACGGTGCCTTTGTTTCTGAAGAAGATCGCGCGTGCACCATCACCGACGAGTACGAGCGCATCGTGAGGAATGCTTGGCTTCTGCATGCGACTGCTCCTGATCGGAAGAGCGCGGAATCCGCAAGGAACGCGCCAGCGCCTGGGTGCATACGGCATCGCGCCGACTCAAGGTTAAGAGCGGCCCCCCAGGAGGGAGCTCAGCTCCGACCTGCCCGATGACGGCGACAGCGCCGCGAACGTTGCCTGCGACCGTCGGCCCGCCCAACCAGCCTCTCGTGGAGCCCGTCACGGGCGCGGGGTGAAGCCACTTGCCTCGACCTCAGCCGGCGCGGCTGGCGGCCAAGAACCTTCGCCGCCCGCTCTCGCTTGCGCTAAAGCGCAATTTCGATCAAACGTGCCGCCGCTCGCGCGCGCATCCTGCGAAGCGTGCCTCGCAAGGATTCATGACCGCACATGACACCTGTGCAGAAAGCGCTCTGGTACGTCGAGAGTCACCTCGCGAGCGAGCTGTCGCTCGATGAGATTGCCGCCGCCGCGGGCGCGTCGCGCTACTACATCACGCGCACGTTCACGGCGGTCTCCGGCCAGCCGCTCATGCGCTACGTGCGCGCACGCCGTCTCGGCACGGCGGCGCGCGCACTGGCGAACGGCGCCCCGGACATTCTCACGCTTGCGCTGGATGCGGGCTACGGATCGCACGAGGCCTTCACGCGCGCCTTCGTCGACCACTTCGGCACCACGCCGGAGGCGGTACGCGCGCAAGGCGATCTCGCCAACCTCGATCTGGTGGAGCCCATCCGTATGGACCAGACACCCCTCGATTGCCTGCCGTCTCCCCGCTTCGTCGACAGCAAGCCGCTGCTCATCACGGGCATCAGCGAGCGCTACACCTGCGAGACCGGCGCGGGCATTCCGGCGCAGTGGCAGCGCCTTCTGCCGCACTTCAACCGGGTGCCCGGGCAGATAGGCAAGGTCGCCTACGGCGTCTGTTACAACACCGATGAGGCCGGCAACATGGACTATCTCACCGGGGTCGAGGTGCCGGACTTCTCGCGCGTGCCGGCGGACTGGGCGCGCATCCGGCTGCCGGAACAGCGCTACGTCGTGTTCGATCATCCGGGCCACGTCTCGGGTATCCGCCGAACGTGGGCGACCATCTGGAGCGCGTGGTTCCCCTCTTCCGGCCACGAGCCGGCGGACGGCCCGACCTTCGAGCGCTACGACGAGCGCTTCGATTCGCAGACGGGCAACGGCGGCCTGGAAATCTGGATTCCCCTGCGACGCTGATCCGGGCACCTGCCGGGAAGGCGCGCGGCGGGGACGGCGACGCCCGTACAGCGGTGATCTTCTCGGCAGCCGATGCATGGCCGAGCGAAGGCGGGCAAGGTACGGCCCGTCATGAACACCGGACGCCGCTCGGTCGTCATCGCAGTGCTCGTCCTCGCCGCGCTCGTCACCGCGGGCTTCGTGTACGGCTCGATTCGCACGGCCCGCGTGGAGGCGCGGCTGCTCGCGCTGCCCGCGGACGATATCTCCGCCGACGAAACCCTCGTGGCTTTCGCAACGGCGCGTGGCCCCTACCTGTTCGTCGAGAACTGCGCGTCGTGCCACGGCGAAGACATGCGCGGCGACACCCGGCGCGGCGTTCCGGACTTGCAGGACGCGATCTGGCTCTACGGCGACGGCAAGATCTCGGAGATCGAGAACACCATCCTGTACGGCATCCGCTCCGGCCATCCGAAGGCGCACAACGTCACCGACATGCCGGCGTTTCTGCGGAGCGGCCAGCTCGCGCGCGCGGAGATCGACGACGTCGTCGAGTACGTGCTCAGCATCAGCAAGAAGCCGCACGACCCGGCCGCCGCGCAGCGAGGCGCCGCGCTCTACCAGAACAAGGGCAACTGCTTCGACTGCCACAGCTCCGATGCGCTCGGAAATCCGGACTACGGCGCGCCCGCGCTGACGGGTCCCGCCTGGCTCTACGGCGGCAGTCGCGCCGACCTTCGCCGGTCGGTGGATGACGGGCGGCACGGACTGTGTCCATCGTGGATCGACAAGCTCGGTCCGGCAAACGTGCGCGAGCTCGCGATCTACCTGCACGAGGTGGCGCGTCACGCCGCGCCGCCGCCGCCCGACAAATAGCCGGAAAGGCTGGCGAAGGGGATTACCGCTTGTCGCTTCTCGATTTCTCCCAAGCACACACGCGCCGCTCGCTGACTCTCCTCGCCATCGGCGCGCTCGTGGGCCTTGTCATCGCCGGTTACGGCCTCTTCACGGCGCAAGGGACCGCGACCCGGCGCATGCCGCCCGAAGCCATTGCGACGGTGAACGGGCGGCTGATCCTGCGCACGGATTTCGTCACGCAAGTGCAGACGCAGTTCGGCGTGCCGTTCGCGCAATCCACGGAGGCGCAACGGCAGCGCGTGCTCGACGACATGATCGCCGAAGAGCTCATGGTCCAGCGCGGGCT
>DASZSS010000400.1:0-2081 GCA_035548535.1 Steroidobacteraceae bacterium | reverse complement strand
CGTGTGGTACACGGCGCGCACGATGCTGCGGTTCAACTTCGAAAGCATCCCGGCATCGCAGGCGTCGGTGCTACCGAACCTCAAGCGTCATCTCCCGCGATGGCTCGCGGTGCTCGTGCCCACTGCGATCGGCGTGCGAGTCCTGCTGCTCGCGAAGGGCTTGGCGTACCCCGCCGCGGTGTACGTGCTCGCGGCGGCGCTGCTCGCGATCGCGGTAGTCGTGGGCGTCTATGTGCATGGCCGCCGCGTTTTCGCGCGCATCCACCGGCGCCTCGGTGTGTTGGCGGAGCAGGAGAGCACGGAGCGACGGGACCTTCGGTCGTGGAGAGACCTGCCGCGTACGACGCGAGTCGTCATCGTGGCGCTGCTCATCGCGAACGCGGTATTGATGCTCCTCTATGTCGTCCAACCCGTCGCGGCCATCGGCGCGCCTGCAATCCTGGTGTTGGCGTTGGGATTGATCGCCGTCGTGGGCAGCACCTTCGTCTACATGGGCAACCACTACGACGTGCCGGTGCTGGTGCTGCTGCTCAGCTGGGTCGTGATCATCAGTCCGTTCAACGACAACCATGCGGTTCGCGCCACCCCAACGATGCGTTCACACGGCTTTCTCAGCCGCGCCTCGCAGCCGGTCGCGGGCTCGCTGCCGCGCTCGCCGCTGGGGGATCGAACGCTCGATCAATACTTCACCGAATGGTGGACCGAGCTGGCTGCGAAGACGCCCGGCACCGGGCCCGTCCCCGTCGTGCTGGTCGCCGCGGAAGGCGGTGGCATTCGCGCGGCGTACTGGAGCGCATCGGTTCTCGCACGTCTCGAAGACGAGACGGCTGGGCAGCCGGTGCCGTTTTCGCGTCACGTGTTCGCGATCAGCGGAGTGTCGGGCGGGGCGCTCGGCGGCGCTACGTTTGCGGCCATCGTTGCGCGCCGTGTGCAGCATCATGATACGAGCGGACGCACGCGCGTCGCCGAAGTCGATGACGTTCTCGGTCGCGACTTCCTGTCCCCGACGCTCGCGACGATGCTGTTCCCGGATCTGCTGCAGCGATTCATTCCGCTGCCGGTCTTCAACGATCGGGCGATTGCGCTCGAGAGATCATGGGAGCGGGCGTGGGCACGGGCCCATCCCGACGACGACGCGCGATTCCGCAATCCTTTTCACGACCTGTGGAGCATCGAGCCGCACGCCGTGCCGCTGCTGTTCCTGAACAGCACGGTCGTCGAGACGGGCCAGCGGGCCGTGATTCATCCGCTCGGCGCGTATCCGGAAGGGCAGCTCGGCCCGCTCGGCGACGCGTTGGACGTGAGCGGCATTCTCGGCACCGAGCTGCCGCTGAGCACGGCGGCGCATCTGAGCGCACGCTTCACGTATGTGAGCCCGGCCGGCCTCGTCGACACGCATCGCAGCGGTCGCGACCGATGGATCCGGCTCGTCGACGGCGGCTACTTCGACAACTCGGGCATGGCAACGCTGCAGGAGATTGCACGGGCGATTCGTCGTGCCCGTGCACGGTTGCCGGAAGGGCAGCGGCCGATGCGCATCATATTGCTGCACATCCCGAACGATCCGCCGAACGCGCCGGTGCCGCGCGGCAGCGTGCTGAACGGGCGTGAGCTCCTCTCCGAATCGCTATCGCCGCTGCGCGCGCTGCTGGCTGCGCGCAGCGCGCATGCGAGACAATCCATCGAATTCATGAGGTATGGGGCGGACGACAACCGCCTCACATTCGTCGCGGCCACGCTGTATCGCGCGAAATCCGACTTGCCGCTCGGCTGGGTGCTGTCGGAGCACGTGCAAGACCAGATTCGCGATCAGCTCACGAGCTGCGCGCCCGCGGCGCCGGCGACGGACTGCGCCGCTCATGCGATCCAGCGCATCGCCGAGGCGCTACGTTGAGGAGTCTCGGTGAAAGGCCTTGCGCAGCTCGGGCTTCGCGCGCTCCAGGATCGCCTTACGGCTCTTCGAGAGATTGCGGCCGCCGCGGTTGATGTAGAAGTTCAGCATCGACATCGCGGACTGATACGGCGTCCCTTTGCGCCGCGTGCTCGCCTCGGCGGATCGCTTGAGCGACAGCGCGATGTGT
>DASZSS010000399.1:0-9883 GCA_035548535.1 Steroidobacteraceae bacterium | reverse complement strand
TCGAGTACCTGCGCACGAAGGTCGCGTCGGCGTAAGGCGCGGTATCATCCGCGCCTCCCCTCACGAGGTAAGGCTGAACCGGGTGGCTCAATCCTGGCGGGCTTCGACGCTGGCGCCGTTTCGCTCGCGCACGTTTCTGCGGATCTGGTCGGCCAGCATCGTCTCGAATTTCGGCAGCCTCATTCAGGCGGTAGGCGCCTCGTGGCTCATGACCTCGCTCGCCCCCTCGGCCAACTACGTGGCCCTGGTGCAGGCGTCGACGTCCCTGCCGATCATGCTGCTCGCCCTGCCCTCGGGCGCCGTGGCGGACATCTGGGACCGCCGCAAGATCATGCTCATCGCCCAGAGCGCGATGTTCTCGGTCTCCGTCCTGCTGGCCGTGATCACGTACAGCGGGCACATCGAGCCCTGGAGCCTGCTGCTGCTCACATTCCTGCTCGGCTGCGGGACGGCGCTGTACGGGCCGGCATGGCAGTCCTCCGTGGGCGAACAGGTCCCGCGCGAACACATCCCCGCCGCCGTCGCGCTCAACACGATGTCGTACAACCTGGCGCGGACCGCCGGGCCCGCTATCGGCGGGCTCATCGTTGCCATCGCGGGGGCGCCGTTCGCGTTCGCCGTGAACGCCATGACCTACGTCGGGCTCATCGTCACGCTCGCGACCTGGAAGCGGCCGCGGACCGAGTCGCACCTGCCACCCGAATCGATGCTCATGGCGATCCGGGCGGGCTTGCGGTACTGCAGGCTTTCGCCGCCGATCCGCGCCGTGCTCCTGCGCGGATTCCTGCTCGGTGCGCTCGGCAGCTCGATCTGGGCGCTGATGCCGCTGATCGCCCGCGACCTCCTGCACGGCACCGCGAAGACCTATGGCGTGCTCTTCGGGACCTTCGGCTGCGGCGCCGTCATCGGCGCGCTGACCAGCGCCACGGCTCGCCAGCGCTTCACGAACGAGACACTCGCTCGCGCCGGCATCATCGCGTTCGGGCTCACGGCCGGCGTGTCGGCCATCAGCCCGTGGATGGTGCCGACGCTGCTCGCGTTCCTCCTCGGCGGCGCCTCGTGGGTCATCATGCTCACGTCGTTCAACATCACCATTCAGTTGTCGTCGCCGAAGTGGGTGACCGGCCGGGCGCTCGCCGTGTATCAGATGGCCGTGTTCGGCGGCATGGCGATCGGGAGCTGGATGTGGGGCGAGATCGCGGAGGCGTACGGCCTGCGCACGGCGCTCGCCGTGTCGGCCGTGCTGCTCTGGGCATCCGCCCTCGTCGGCCTGATCGCGCGCTTACCGCAGACCGAGGGGCTGAACCTCGCGCCCTCGCGCGGACCCATGAAGTTCACGCCGGCGATCGAGCTCGGACCGGAGAGCGGCCGGGTCATCGTGACGATCGAGTATCGCGTCGCCGAGAAGGACCAGGCCGCCTTCGCCCAGGCCATGCGGGAGCTGCAGCGCATCCGACGGCGCGACGGCGCCCGCCGGTGGATGTTGATGCAAGACTTGAGCGACCCGGAGATCTGGGTCGAGCGCTTCCACAGCCCGAGCTGGGTCGAGCACCAGCGCCGCTATCACCGCTTCACCGTCGCGGATCAGGAGATCGAGCGCCGGGCCCACGCCTTCCATCGCGGCGATGGGCCGCCCCGCGTGCGCCATCTGCTCGAACGGCCGCCGGATGAACTGCCGATCGCCGAGCGCGAGGCGCAGGCGCTCGGAGAGCGCGCCGTCGTCAGCGACCCGAACCTGCCCTCGAGCGCCGGGTCGACCTGACGCGGGCGCTCACCAGATCGAGACTCGCTGGTCCGGCGGCAAGTAGAGCTTGTCGCCCGGCTGCACGTTGAACGCCTTGTACCAGGCCTCCATGTTGCGCACCGTGCCGTTCACGCGGAAGTACGCGGGGCTGTGCACGTCGGACATCACGAGCTCGCGCATCACCCCGTCGCGATATTTGGCGCGCCACACCTGCGCCCACGAGAGGAAGAAGCGCTGGTCGCCCGTCAGCCCATCGATGACCGGCGGCTCCTTGCCGTGCAACGACAAGTGGTACGCGTGATAGGCCATGTTGAGCCCGCCGAGATCGCCGATGTTCTCGCCGAGCGTGTTTGCGCCGTTCACCTTGAGCCCGGGTAGCGCCTCGTAGCTCGAGTACTGCGCGACGAGCTTCTGGGCGCGCTGCGTGAAGGCGTCGCTGTCCACCTTCGTCCACCAGTCGTTGAAGCTGCCGTCGGGCGCGAACTTGCGGCCCTGGTCGTCGAAGCCGTGCCCGATCTCGTGGCCGATGACGGCGCCGATCGCACCGTAGTTCACCGCGTCGTCCGCATTCGGATCGAAGAACGGCGGCTCGAGGATCGCCGCCGGGAACACGATCTCGTTGTTCTGCGGGTTGTAGTACGCGTTGATCTCCTGCGGCAGCATCTGCCACTCGGAGCGGTCGACCGGCTGGTCGAGCCGAGCGAGCTGGCGGTGCCAGTCCCAGAGCGACGCGCGGCGCACGTTGCCGATGAGATCGCCGCGCTTCACTTCGAGCGCCGAGTAGTCCTTCCACTTGTCGGGATAGCCGATCTTCGCGACGAAGGTCGCGAGCTTGTCGTGCGCGCGTGTTTTCGTTTCCGGCGTCATCCAGGTGAGCTGGTCGATGCGCTCGGACAGCGCATCGAGCAGGTTGCGCACCAGCACCTGCATCTTCGCTTTCGATGACGGCGGGAAGTATTTCGCGACGTAGACCTGCGCCACCTGCTCGCCGAGCGCGCCGTTCACGGCATCGACACCGCGCTTCCAGCGATCGCGCTGCTTCGGCTGCCCGCGCATCGTCACGCCGTAGAAGCCAAAGCGCGTCGTGTCGAATTTCTTCGGCAGATATGCCGCGTAGGCATCGAGATGGTGGAAGGTCAGATAGTCCTTCAGCGTATCGAGCGGCGTCGTGCCGATGAGCTTCGCGATGTCGCGCACCGCCGTGAGCTCGGCGACGATCACGTCCTGACGCTTGCCGAGCTCCGCCGCATCCATGAACGCCTGCCAGTCGAAGCCTTTGGCGTACTCCTTCACCTGCGCCATGGTGCGCGGGTTGTAGACCTTCTCGACATCACGGCGCTGCTCGATCGGCCAGCTCACCTTCGCGATCGCCGTCTCGAACGCCATGATCTTCTGCGCGCGCGCCTTGCTGTCCGGCACGTCCGCGAGCCCGAGCATCGTCGCGATGTACTCGACGTACTTCGCGCGGATCGTCGCGAGCTGCGGGTCGTCCTTCAGGTAGTAGTCGCGATCGGGCAGCCCGAGCCCGCCCTGCCCGATGCCGACGGTGTACACATCGGGATTCTTCAGGTCCGGACCGAGGCCGATCTCGAACGTCGATTGAAAGCCGGGCGAACCGAAGAGCGTTGCGATGTCCTTTTTCGACTTCGCGGCAGCGATGCGATCGAGCTCGGCGCGCACGGGCGTGAGACCGTTCGCCTCGATGGCGGCCTCGTCCATGAAGCTCGCGTAATAGTCGCCGATCTTCTGCTCGGGCGTGCCGGGGGCCGGATGGGACGCGGCGGCCTGCTCGATGATCTCGCGCACGCGGGTCTGCGACTGCTCGTCGAGGCGCGTGAAGATGCCGAAGCTCGCCCGATCGTC
The DNA here is from genome assembly GCA_035548535.1 of Steroidobacteraceae bacterium. Taxonomy (GTDB): domain Bacteria; phylum Pseudomonadota; class Gammaproteobacteria; order Steroidobacterales; family Steroidobacteraceae; genus JADGHX01. The sequence goes on along the minus strand of DASZSS010000399.1, from coordinate 6,276 downwards.
CGGAATCGAATACGTGTCGTACCAGGTGCCGTTCGCATGCTCGAAGAAGTCGTCGCCCGCTTTCACGGAGGGCTTGGCGGCCGTGAGGTCGAGCCCGAAGGTCCCGATCTCCGGCTTTGGCGCAGGCGGCGGCGAGGCCGGGGCAGGCGCCGAGGCGGCAGCGGCGGGCGGTGAGCCGGGCGTCGAGGCGGCCTGCTCGATCGGTGTGGAGGTGCACGCGGCGAGGACGAGCGCGAGCGCGGCGAGGAACGAGAGCTTCATGCGATGCGATCCGGAAAGCGCGAGAAGGCGGCCATGATAGCGGCCTCGTCGCGGGGGGCAGACGCTTTCGCACTCGATTGGTCGAATTCTCGTCGAAATCGCCGCGCGCCGGCGCACGCTCGTCCCACATCGACGGCCATCCGGCGTACTGGGACCGCCACCTCTTGTGCGCTGCGGGACTAATTCTTGCGGAAATTTCAGGCCGCGCGCGCAGGGTTCAGCCCGAGCCCGCGGCCCCCGCGATGTGGGCGCGGCGGGTTTCTGTCGAGGGCGGATGGAGTGTTACATGAGTGATTTGCTGTTGAGCGCCGCGCGCCGTCTCGGCGTGCCGACGGACATCAGCGCCGGCCCGGGCAATGGGCTGCCCGGCCTCAGCATCTGGGCACGCTGGCCGCGCCACCCCCACGAGGTCGCGCAGGACGTGCTGAACCAGCTGACGCGCGCTGAGCACGATGCCACCGTGAGCCCGCTTCGAGGGACCCCGCTTTGGCGCGCCCGGCACGGCGACTGGACGCACATCGGCCGCTTCGAAGAGGCGGTCGCGCAGCTTGCGCTGCACGTCACCGAGCATTCGGAGTCAGGCGGCTGAGCAAGCCGGGCTCTTCCCTCGATCGGGTTATAGGCCACGCCCCGGCATGGGCCTAGAATGCCCGGCCCGATGCTGCCGAACCGAGCACGCCCATCGCTTGAAGCGCCGCCGAACACCGTGGCCGCTTCGCTCGCAGCCCGCTTCCGCCAGGTGCGCGCGGCGACGGAAGCGCTTTGCCGCCCGCTCGCAACCGACGACTACGCGATCCAGTCGATGCCCGATGCGAGCCCCGCCAAGTGGCACATCGCGCACACGAGCTGGTTCTTCGAGGAATTCGTGCTGCAGCACGCGATCGAGGGCTACGCGTTCTTCGACGACGCTTTCCGCTATCTCTTCAATTCGTACTACGAAGCCGTCGGTCCGCGGCACGCCCGCCCGGAGCGCGGGCTGCTCTCGCGGCCGACCATCGAGCAGGTGTGGGCCTATCGCGGCTACGTGGACGAGGAGATGCAGCACCTGCTCGAGCGGGACGTGTTGCCCCCGGAGCTGCGCGAGGTGGTGGTCCTCGGGCTGCATCACGAGCAACAGCATCAGGAGCTGCTGCTCACGGATCTCAAGCACATGTTCTCGCGCAATCCGCTGCAGCCCGCGTACGTGGCGCTGCCGGGCGCGGCAAAGCGCAGCGCTCCGACGCGCCTCGTATTCCGCGAGCTCGCGGGCGGGCTCGTCGAGATCGGCCACGTCGGCACGGGCTTCTGCTTCGACAACGAGCTCGCGCGCCATCGCGTCTATCTCGAGCCCTTCCGGCTCGCCAACCGGCTGACGACGAACGCCGAGTACCTGCAGTTCATCCGTGCCGGCGGGTACAAGCGCGCCGAGCTCTGGCTTGCGGACGGTTGGGCGTGGGTGCAGAAGGAAGGCGTGCAGCGCCCCCTCTACTGGGCCGAGTCGCTCGAGCAGGAATTCACGCTGACCGGGCCGCGCAATCTCGATCCGCACGCGCCCGTGTGCCACCTGAGTTACTACGAAGCGGACGCGTTCGCGCGCTGGGCCGGGGCCCGCCTGCCGACCGAGTTCGAGTGGGAGTACGCGGCGTCCGGCGCGCCGCTCCTCGGCAATTTCGTCGAAGACGGCGCGTGGCATCCGCAGGCCGCGGCGCCCGTCGAAGCGGGAACCCAGCGGAACCATGTGCCGCTCCAGCAATTATTCGGGGACGTCTGGGAGTGGACGAGCTCGGCGTACGCGCCCTACCCGCGCTTCCAGCCGCTGCACGGGGCACTCGGGGAATACAACGGGAAATTCATGGTGAATCAGATGGTCCTGCGCGGAGGTTCGTGCGCGACGCCGCGCAGTCACATTCGGCTCACGTACCGCAATTTCTTCTATCCCACCGCTCGCTGGCAGTTCAGCGGCGTGCGGCTCGCCACGGATGTCGTCGGATGAGCCCGGCGGGCGGCGCGCCGGTCCGACTGCGGCACGGCAGCTCCAAGGAATCGGCGTACGAGCCGTTCGCCGCGGATGTGCTCGCGGGCCTGCGTGAGCACCCGAAGCGGATCTCGCCGATTTATTTCTACGATGCGCGCGGCTCGCAGCTCTTCGATCAGATCTGCGAGCTGCAGGAGTACTACCCGACGCGCACCGAGATGCGCATTCTCGCGGACGATGGCGACGATATGGCGCGCTACATCGGCGAGGACGCGCTACTCGTCGAGCTCGGCAGCGGCTCCAGCCTGAAGACGCGACTGCTGCTCGATCGGCTCCCGACCCTCGCGGCCTATGTGCCCGTGGACATCTCGCGGAGCCATTTGCTGAACGCCGCACACGGCATTGCCGCAGCGTATCCGGGGCTCGAAGTGCTGCCGGTGTGCGCGGACTTTACGCAGCCGTTCGCGCTGCCGAAGCCGCATCGCCCGGCGCGCCGCGTCGTCGTGTTCTTTCCGGGGTCGACGATCGGCAACTTCGATCCGCCGCAGGCGCTGAGCCTCTTGCGCGTGATGCGCGGCATCGCCGGCACGGGCGGCGGGCTCCTGATCGGCACGGATCTCGTGAAGGATCCCGCCATGCTCGTGCGCGCGTATGACGATGCACGCGGAGTCACGGCGGCGTTCAACTTGAACGTGCTCCGCCGATTCAATCACGAGCTGCATGCGGGTTTCGATCTGCAGAGCTTCCAGCATCGCGCGGTGTGGAACGCAGCCGCGAGCCGCGTCGAGATGCATCTCGTGAGCACGCGGGCGCAGCGCCCGACGCTGGCCGGCGAGGTGATCGAGCTTGCCGCCGGCGAGGCCATCGTGACCGAGCACTGCCACAAGTACACGGTGGCGGGATTCGCGGCGCAGGCCGCGCGCGCAGGCTGGAGCCATATCCAGCACTGGCTCGATCCGCACGGTTGGTTCAGCGTCAACTATCTCGAGGCGTGAACGTGCGCGGCGCGTGCGCGCACGCCCGCTCAGCCCGCGCTAAGATCGCCGCATGGACGCCGCCACTCGCGAAGAGCTCAAGAGCGCGATCCGCACGATCGCGGACTATCCGAAACCCGGGATTCAATTTCGCGACATCACGACGCTGCTCGGCAACGCGCGCGCCTTTCGGCTCACGGTCGATGAGCTGGTCGCACCATGGGCGCACGCTCGCGTCGATCGCGTCGCGGGCATCGAAGCGCGCGGCTTCATACTCGGCGGTGCCGTGGCGCACCAGCTCCGCGCCGGCTTCGTGCCGATCCGCAAGAAAGGCAAGTTGCCGCACACGACCGTGCGCGTCGCCTACTCGCTCGAGTACGGGCTCGACGAAATGGAGATGCATCTCGACGCGGTGAGTCCGGGCGAGCGGCTCATCCTCGTCGACGATCTCGTTGCAACCGGCGGCACCGCCGAGGCCGCGGTGCGACTCCTGCGCCAACGCGGCGCGGAAGTGCTCGCCGCGTGCTTCGTCATCGATTTGCCCGAGCTCGGCGGCTCCCGGAAATTGGCAGCCGCCGGCGTGCCGGTGCGGACGCTGCTGAGCTTCTGAGCTCAGTGTGCGCGGCTGCGCGCGCTCGTCCGCGTCGCTTTTTTGGCGCGCTTGGCCTCGAGAGTGCGCAACACCGCCGCGTCGCGCGCATCCTGTCCGCCGCCCTTGGATTTGCTCTTCGCCTTGCGTAGCGCGGTCTGATCCACCCCGCCGGTCGCCCGCTTGGTCGCGCCGGCGCCCGCCTTCTTGACGAAGTCGCGGGTGCGCTTGTCGTAACGGCGCGCGGCCTCGTAGTCACCCTCACCCTGAACTTTCGGCATCTCGACTCTCCCCCGTGAACGGGAATGTGCAGCACTGATACCTAACGCATGGCGGGCATGCGCCGATGTAGGACGTGTCTGACGCCGGAGTCAGCCGGCGCCGCGTCCTGGCGAGGCGCTTCGGCGATTGGGGGCCGGTTGCGTTGCCGATAGCGTCCAAGCTCATGAACGCACGAGACCTGGCATCCTTGTTTGCGCTGACGTGCGGAGTGCTGCTCGTTCTGCTGGCGACGTGAGCGCGAAGGGAGAGAGCACATGATGGAGCGCACTGCCGAACGCGGCGCCGCTCTCGTGGACGAGTTGCGCAACGTCGTGGCTCAGGCGGAAGCACTCCTCGAGGCCATCGCGCGCGACAAGGACGAAGCACTGAGCGTATTGCGCGAGCGGATGTACGCCGCCCTCGATGCCGCGAAGGACCATGTCGGCGCGCTCGAGCAGGAAGCGAGCGTGGCCGCGCGGCACGCCTCCGTCGCCGCGCAGGCCTTCACTCGCGAGAATCCCTGGACGGTCGTGGGTGGCGCGCTGGCGCTCGGCCTGACGCTAGGGTCCTGGCTCACGCGCGCACTCCGCGCCGGCGACGACGTTGCATGACACGGCGGCGATGGAGTCAAGCGCAAGTGGGCGCGGTAAAGTGGACGTCGATTTGGGGGACGCCTGAGGGGACGAATGGTAAGTGCCGGAGCAGACCTCACGCGAAGACCGATTCGCGGCTGGGCCGCGTCGTTCGGACTGCTGGCCCTGCCGGTGCGCATCGCGCTGCTCCTCGCGCTGGCCGTCATCGTCCTGATCGCCGCGACGAGCGAGCACACTAGCGCGCTCATGGCCCTGACTCTCGTCAGCCTCGCGCTGCTCGCCGCGACCGCCGGGCTCCTCATCTCGAACGCGGCGCACCGGGAGCGCGAGCGTGTGGCCGCCGAGCGCCAGGGGATGGAATTCGAGAAGCTGCTCGAGCTGCGCACGCGCGAGCTTTCCGAGCTCTCGACGCACCTGCAGGAGCTGGCCGAGAAGGAGAAATCCGAGCTCGCGCGGCATCTGCACGACGAGCTCGGCGGACTGCTCACGGCCGCGAAGATGGACCTGTCGTGGATGCAGTCGCGACTGCCGGACGCGCCGTATGGTGGGCGACTCGCGCAGCTCGGCACGGTGCTCGATGAGGCGATGGACCTGAAGCGCCGCGTCGTCGAGCAGCTCCGTCCCTCGCTGCTCGATCATTTCGGCTTGCCGACGGCGCTGCGCGCGCACGTCGAGTCGGTGTGCACGAAGGCGTCTCTGCAATACGAAGTGACGATGTCGGAGGACGCGGAGTCCATTCCGAAGGAGTGCGCCATCGCGCTCTTTCGCGTCGTCCAGGAAGGTCTCACGAACATCGTGCGCCACGCGCACGCGCGCCAGGTGCGGCTCGCATTGACGAGCGATGACAAGCGCTTCCTCCTGCTGCTGATCGATGACGGCCGGGGCATGCAGCTCAACGATGCACGGTTCCGCTGGTCGCACGGCCTTGCCGGCATGCGTCAGCGTGTACAGGCGCTCGGCGGGCAATTCGCCATCGAGTCGAGCCCCGCGGAGGGCACGACGCTGCGGATCGAGCTGCCGAAGACGCGCACCACGGCGGCGCCGTCGCCGCAGCTCACGGCGCGGAGTCCGTAACGCTCAGTGTCCGGGCTGGCGGGCGGGCGCCCACTTGGACTGCGCGTCCGCCACGATGCCCTTCAGCAGCGAGATGTCGCGCATCTTGTCGAGGAAGTAATCCGCGCCGGCCGCGAAGCAATGATCGCGCACGAAATCCGACGCGTAGTTCGTCAGCACCACGATGAGCGGCTGGCCCTCGGGCGGATAGAGCTGGCGCGCGTGCCGGATCACGGCCACGCCATTGCCCTCGGCGAGCTCGATGTCGACCACGAGCACGTCGAACATCGCCTCCTTGAGCCGCGTCAGGGCCTCGGACTGAGTCGCCGCCTGAGCGGCGACGGACAGGCGGCCGGGCTCGGAGAGCAGGTCGACGAGCCGTCGCGAGAGCACGTCCGAGTCCTCGATCAGGAGAATGCGGCGCTCGGTGTCGGTGAGAGCGGTCACGGATCCGGCGCGAGCTTCATCGGGGCTCATCAGGATCACTGCAGCAGATTGTTCTTGATGGCGTAGTACGTGATGTCCGCGTTCGTCTTCATGCCCATCTTCTCCAGGATTCGCGTGCGGTACGTACTGACCGTCTTCACGCTC
>DASZSS010000398.1:0-13752 GCA_035548535.1 Steroidobacteraceae bacterium | reverse complement strand
CGTGCGACCCGTCTTCAGATTGCGGATCTTGATGCGATTGAACGCCTGCCCCTTGCCGGGCTTCACGAACTCGTTCTCGACGATCGCATACGGCTCGCCATCGATCAGCACCTTCATGCCGCCACGGATTTCGCTGGTCGTATAGCTCGCCATTCAATTCTCGCAGTGAGGCCCGCAAAATGGCCTCTTTGAAATCGGCGCATTCCGCGCCACGCATAGGGTCCCGGGCGCAGCCCGTGAAAGGCCGCGCATGATAACGGCATCCTCCGAAGCTCGCCACCCGGCTCCCGCCCGCTGGCAACACGACATGGCCGACGCCATCACGAGCGCCGAGGCGCTCGTGGCCGCTCTCGGTCTCGACCCCGCACTGATCGAGCCCGCGCGCGCGGCCGCGGGCACGTTCCGGCTGCGCGTTCCCCGCGGCTATGTCGCGCGCATGCGCCGCGGCGATCCGCACGATCCCCTGCTGCGGCAGGTCTTGCCCGTCGCACAGGAATTGGATTCCGCGCCCGGCTACAGCGCCGATCCGCTCGGCGAGCGGGCGGCGCTGCGCGCCCCCGGCCTGCTCCAGAAGTACCGGGGACGCGCGCTGCTCATCACGACCTCCGCCTGTGCCGTTCACTGCCGATACTGCTTCCGGCGCGAATTTCCGTACGCCGAGCAAACCGGCGACGGGCCCCGCTTCAGCGAGGCCGTTGCCGAGATCGCGCGCGACCCGTCCATCGAAGAAGTGCTCTTGAGCGGTGGCGATCCGCTGTCGCTCAGCGACGCGCGGCTCACAGCTCTCACGGACGCGCTGGGCCGGATTCCGCACCTCCGCAGGCTCCGGGTGCACACGCGCCAGCCGATCGTGCTGCCCTCGCGGGTGGATGCCGGCCTCATTGCGTGGCTTCAGGGAATCCGGTTGCCGAAAGTGTTCGTGCTGCACGCGAATCACCCCAACGAGATCGACGCGGATGTGCGCGAGGCATGTGCCCGGCTGCGCTCCGCGGGCGTCACGCTCTTCAATCAGACTGTGCTTCTGGGCGGCGTGAACGACGATCCCGCGGTGCTCGCCGAGCTGTCGCGCACTCTTTTCGAAGCAGGCGTGCTGCCCTACTACTTGCACGTGCTCGACCATGTGTCCGGCGCCGCGCATTTTGCGCTGCCGGATGAGCGCGCACAGGAGATCGCGGGCGCCCTGGCCGCCACCCTCCCGGGCTATCTCGTCCCGCGATTGGTGCGCGAAGTGGAAGGTGCGCCCGCGAAGCTCACTCTGCCCCCGCGCTTCGCCCAAAAGTGAGCGGCGTCGCATGCTCGGCCCGGGAAGCGACGGCTAGAATTCGCACCGTTTCACCGTGCTGACTTTGTGATGGAGTTCACGTTGACCGAGCAGAACGCCGTTCCGCTCATCGTCCTGGCCAGCGGCCGCGAGCCTGTTGAGACGATCAACAGCATTCTGCGGCGGGCGGGCCACCCCGTTCATTGCACGTGGATTCCCTCGCTCCGCGATCTCGGGGATGCGCTCACGCAGATCAATCCGGAGCTGCTGCTGTTCGTGGATGCCGGTGGCGACGAGCTTGCGCCGGTGGTCAATGTGCGCGATCAACTCGCGCCGACGGTGCCGATCATCGTGGTCGCCGAGACGTTCGATGAGAGCCGCATCGCAGTGGACATGGCGCATGGCGCGCGCGACGTCGTCTCGCTCGGCAATCCCGCACGGCTGCAAGCGGTGATGAGCCGCGAATTGCGCTCGTTCCGTCTCGAGCGCGCACTCGAAACCACGCTGAAGTCCGCGCGCGACGCACGCAAGCAGCTCGAGACCGTGCTCGAGCGCTCGAACGATGCGATCGTCCAGGTGCAGGAAGGCATCATCGTCGACGCGAATCCCTCGTGGCTCGAGCTCTTCGGCATCGTGAACGAGTCCGAGCTGGTCGGACAGCCGATCATGGACCTGTTCGAAGAGGCGAAGCACTCGGCGTTGAAGGGCGCGCTCGCCGCCTGCTTGCAGGGCCGGTGGAGCGATCACACGCTGAAGCTGAACGCGGTGCTCGCCGACGGCTCCGCGCTGCCGATGGAAATGGTGCTGACGCTCGGCGAGCACGATGGCGAGCCGTGCGTGCGCATGGTCGTGCCGGCACGGCCGCGCGATGAGCGCGCGCTGGCGGATGATCTGGCGGATGCGGTTCGCCGCGATCCGTCGACCGGATTCCTGTACCGCCGTCCGCTCATCGAGGCGTTGACGGCGCGCCTCGCCACGCCGCCGACCGGTGGCGTGCGCTATTTCGCGCTCGTGAAGCCGGACAAGTTCGCGAGCGTCGAGCACGATGTCGGCGTCGCGGCGAGCGAGCAGCTTCTCGTCGAGTTCGCCGGGCTTCTCAAGGAGCAGCTCAATCCGAAGGACATCGCCGGCCGCTTCGGCGGCGTGAGCTTCCTCGTGCTGCTCGAGCGCGGCAACGAGCGCGACGTCGAGGCGTGGGCGGAGCAGCTCATCGCGAAAGCGGCAAAGCACGTCGTGCGCATCGGCGACAAGCAGCTTGCGGTGACATGCACCGTTGGCCTGAGCGTGGTGCCGCCGGTGGGCGCGAATCTCGATGCGGCGATCGCGGATGCGATCGATGCCTGCCGCCGCGGCCGCGGGCGCGGAGGCAATCAGGTCGTCAGCTCGGACAAAGCGGACAACGACGCCCGCGTGCAGTCTTACGACAAGGTGTGGGTCAAACACATCAAGGCCGCGCTCATGGAGAACCGCTTCCGGCTCGTGCAGCAGCCGGTGGCAAGCTTGCAGGGCGACGATCCGAGCATGTTCGACGTGCTCGTGCGCATGATCGATGGGCACGGCAAGGAAGTGCTGCCGGCCGAGTTCATGGCCGCCGCCGAGCGCAACGATCTGCTCAAGAACATCGATCGCTGGGTCGTCGGCGCCTCACTCTCCTTCGCCGCGCAGCGCAAGCCGGGATGCCTGTTCGTGCGCCTGTCGAAGGACACGGTGCGTGACGGCTCCTTCCTCGACTGGCTCGACAATCACATTCGTGCGAGCCGCGCCGATCCGGAGCGCATCAGCTTCCAGATTCCCGAGGCCGTCGCGGCCACGCAGCTCAATCAAGCCTCCACGCTCGCGAAGTCCCTGCGGCAGCGCGGTTTCCGGTTCACGCTCGAAGCCTTCGGCTCGGGGCGTGATCCGCTCGGCATCCTCGCCACGTTCCCGCTCGACTTCGTGAAGATCGACGGCGCGATCGTGCAGAACCTCGCCGGCGATGCGGACCTGCAGGACCGCGTGCGCGGCCTCGTCGAGGCCGCCGGCAAGCGCAACGTGCAGACGATCGCCGAGCGCGTCGAGAACGCGAACACGATGGCCGTGCTGTGGCAGCTCGGCGTGCAGTTCATCCAGGGATATTTCGTGAACGCGCCCGAAGAGGTGGTCCTGCGGGCCGAGGGCCGCTGAGGCCCCATTCGCGGCCGCGCCGCTGCTCGCGAGGATCAAGATCATGCCGGCGCCGGCGCTCACGCCGGCCGACGCACGAGCTCGCGAATCACACGGGCCGGGTTTGCGCGTCGAAGTCCGGCGCGCTTGGGTGCTCAGCGCGCCTTGGCGCACGACTGGCGTAAACTGCCGGCCGTCATGCCCTACACCCCGATTCTCGCGACGCTCGGCTACGTGCTTGCGCCTGACCGCAAGCGCGTGCTGATGATCCATCGCAACGCGCGCGAGAACGATCATCACATCGGCAAGTACAACGGCCTCGGCGGCAAGCTCGAAGCGAACGAAGATGTCGCGAGCGGCATGCGCCGTGAGATCCGCGAGGAAGCGGGCATCGAGTGCCTCGATCTCACCCTGCGCGGCACGATTAGCTGGCCCGGGTTCGGGAAGCACGGCGAAGACTGGTTCGGCTTCCTGTTTCTCGTCACGCGCTTCAGCGGGACGCCGCTCGAGCGCAACGCGGAGGGCGCGCTCGAGTGGATCGCCCTCGAGGATGTGCTCGCGTTGCCGCTCTGGGAAGGCGATCGCCGATTTCTCCCGCTCGTGTTCGATGACGACCCGCGCCCGTTTCATGGCGTGATGCCCTATCGCGACGGGCGCATGCAGAGCTGGTCGTACAGCCGCGGGTGACAGCGGAGCAATCGCCGACGCATTGCCTAGAACGGCAGCGGCTGCACATCCGGCTCCACCCAAGCGCGTCGCGCCGTGACCGAAAACAGCACGGGCTTGGACCAGTACGCGAGCAGCCAATCCGAGCGGCCGTACGGCGATGCGAGCAGCTCGTTCAGCGCCTCGTGCAGCGGCATGCGCGGGCGGCGCGCGAGCCACGCACACGCGGCGCGCAAGGACGCAAGCGTGATGGTCTCGTGATAGCCGCCCGTGTCCGTGTTGGGCGTGCCGGTCGCCTCGTTGTACGCGCGGATGAACCCGGGCATCTCGCGCACGGCATTGATGTCCGCGCGGCGTAACAACCAGAACGCCGCGGCGAAATGGGCGGCGTGCGTCCACTCCGCTTTCGGCAGCGTGCGCTCGACCAGCCCGCGACCGATTCGCTCGATCTCGGCGTCCGAAGAAAAGTGCCTCATGGTGAGCTCCTTACGGTGAAGCCCCGACGAGGCGCCATGCGACGTGCGACATGAAAAACCCCGCCGAGGCGGGGTTTGCGAGAGTGATCCGTCGATTTGCGGGACCGATCAGGTCCCGGGCTCGGAACGCACGCGCGCGAACACCGCCGCAAAGTGACGGTGCTGTTGTTGTTTGCGCGTGAGAACCCGAATGACCATGCGCGAACGTTAGCCCGACCCGCCGCGCGCTGGCAAGTGCCCGACCGGCGCGTCGCGCACGACCGCGGGCAGAGTGCCGGTAGCGCCCTGCCCCGATCGCGGCGGCTGATCACCGCGCCTGGTGCTGCTTCACGCGCTCGAGATACCGGTCGCGCAGCTCCGTTTGTCGCGAGCGCATCTCGACCGGCCGGCCCGCAATCCACACCTGATCGGCGAGCGTGCTCACTTCCAGCGGATCACCCGTCCAGAGCACCACATCGGCCGTCTGGCCGCGCGCGATGCGGCCGCGCGTCGCGCCGAGCCCGAAGATGTCCGCGGGATTCGCAGTGAGTCCGGCGAGCGCCGCATCGAAAGGCAAGCCGTGCGCGACCGCGACACCCGCGGTCTGCCGGAGCTTGCGCGCGTTGTGCGTCGGCTCGTCGTCCAGCATGAAGCTGATCGTCACACCGGCCTTCTGCAGCAGCGCGGCGTTGTCGAGCCGCGCGCCAACGCGGTCGAAGTCTCCGGGCAGATCGGCCAGCGCAACGAGGATCACCGGCACTTTGTCCCGCGCCAGGTCGGCCGCGACGACCCACGCTTCGGAGCCGCCCGCGATGACGGGCTTCATGTGATTGCGCTTGGCGAAAGCAATCGCCTGCCGGATGTCCGCGGCACGATCGACATGGAACACGACGCGGCCGTCGTTCAGGTAGCGGCCCAGCGCCTCGCGGCCTGCCGGCGTGAGCAACGCGTGCTTGCCCGCGGATGCCGGCGCGCGCACTTCGCGCACGGCCTGATCGAGCAGCATGAGCTGCGCGGCGAGGCTGCCGCCCGAAATCGGAAACGCAGCGGCGCCGAGGCTCACGAACAGCGAGCGACTGCCCGCCAGCTCCGCATCGAAACGTCCGTCGAGCGTGACGGCCGCGCCCTGCCCTGTGACGAAGTTACCGCCGCCGAACACGGGCGTGCCCGGCGCGAGCACCGTCCATGTCACGCCTTCGATGCGCGTCACCGGAACGACGGTCGAGCGCGGATTGAACGCGACGGTGGGATCGAATTCGGGACGGAGCTGCGCCTCGTGAAAGGGCGCTTTGATATCGAGCGTCTCCTCGACGGTGGATTCCTCGAGCTGCACTTCTTCGAGCCCGATGGCCGTGAGACCGCCGAAGAATCCGGGCGTCAGCACGCGGCCGTTCGCGTCGATGACCGTGGCACCCGCCGGCGCGGTGAGCCCGGTACCGACGGCCGCGATCTTGTCGTCATGGATGAGCACGTCGCCGTTATCGAGCGTGCCCTGCGCGGCGACCGTGTACACCTTCGCCCCACGGATCAGCGTGTCGGCGGCCACGGCCTTCGCGCCGGCAACCAGCTCGAGCGCGGCGATCAGCGCCGCGATGCAGACGGAGCACGACGATTTCATGGCGCGCTCCCTTGCGGCTGACCGAGCATGAAGTCGGATCGTGGTTTCGGCGGCGGCTGCGAGCGGTCGAACACCACGGCGCCATCGATCAACACCTGCTCCGCGAGCGCGTACACGCTGAACGGATTGCGGTTCCACACCACGATGTCCGCCATCTTGCCCGGCTCGAGCGAGCCCGTCTGATTCTCGATCCCGAGCGCCTTCGCGGGATTCGACGTGACCCACTTGATGATGTGCTCGGGCGGCTCGGCGAATCCCATGCGCACGCCGCGTGCGGCGGCCTTGCCGGCTTCCTGGTTCAGCCGCTGAATGCCCTCTTCCGAATCCGAATGCACGATCGCGCAACCGTTCGGCGCGGCATCCACGAGGGCGAGGTTCTCCTGGATGCCGTCGTACGCCTCCATCTTGAAGCCCCACCAATCGGCCCAGAGCGCCGCACAGATGCCGTTCTCCGCCAGCAGGTCCGCGATCTTGTACGCCTCGACGCCGTGATGGAACGCGGCCACGTGGTAGCCGAACTCCTTCGACATGTCGATGACCGCGGCCATCTCCTCCGCGCGGTAGCAGTGCATTTGCACGCGAATCTGCCCGCTCAGCACGCCGGCGAGGGTATCGAGCTTCAGATCGCGCTTCGGCGGCTTCGCGTCCTTGTCGCCGCGCGCGAGCTTGTCCTGGTACTCCCGCACATCGCGCATGTATTCCTGCGCTTCGATCCAGGCTGCGCGATAGCCGGCCATGTTGCCCATCTCAGTCGACGGCGCCGTCTTCTTGCCCTGGCCGTACACGCGCTTCGGATTCTCGCCGCAGGCCATCTTCAGGCCGTACGGCGCGCCCGGAAACTTCATGCCCTGATACGTCGCGGCGGGCACGTTCTTCAGCACCACCGAGCGCCCGCCGACGAGATTCGCCGAGCCCGGCAGGATTTCCAGCGTCGTGACGCCCCCTTCGAGCGCTTTCTGGAATCCAGGGTCCTGCGGATGCACCGAGTGCTCGGCCCATACGTTCGCGGTCACCGGTGCGGTGGCTTCGTTACCATCCGACAAGCCGTCCATCGCCGGGCTGGGGTAGACGCCGAGATGCGAGTGCACGTCGATGAGCCCGGGCGTCACCCAGCGATTCCGCGCGTCGATGACGCGTGCCCCGGCGGGCGCTTCGATACTCTTCCCGATCGCCCGGATGCGGCCGTCCACGATGAGCACGTCGGCTCCATCGAGCCGCTCGCCCGTGCCCGTGAGCACGACGCCGCCGCGGATCAGCGTCGGCGGGCTCTGCGGCACTTTGTAGGTGGAGGGATACGGATCGGCGGGCAACGTCCAGGGCGGCGCGAGCGGCTGCGGCGGCCCCTTCTTCGCACCGCGCGCAACCGACTTGCCTGCGCTCGAACCGGAGCCCTCGCCCTGCTGGGGCGGCGTTGCACACGCCGCGACGAGGGCCGCGCATACCATCACGCAAAATATTCTTTTCATCGGGAACCTCGAGGCGCGGAGTACGCGATCTCGCGGCCGATGATCGTCATCGGGACGCGAGCTCGCAGAATCTCCCTGTCGGGAACGGTCATCAGATCGCGGTCGAACACGGTGAAATCGGTCTGCTTGCCCACTTCGATGCTGCCGCGCTCATTTTCCTGAAACGCTGCGTAGCCCCGCGCGAGCGTCAGCATCTTCAAGGCCTGCGCGCGCGAGACGCGCTGCTCGCGATGCCAGCTCGCGTCGGCGAAGCCATCGGGGCGATCGGCAACGATCGGGTCGATGTTGGATGTGCGACGGTGTAGAGGTTGCCGTGGAGCAGAGCGAGCGGCTCGGCCGCGCGCTCCCGCCGCAGCGGCGGCAAGCCCGAAGCCCACGAGCAGCGGGCAGAGGGACGACCGAAGTCTCGGAGAGCGCCGCGCGGGCGCTCCCCGCATCAGGCCGGCAAGCCTTCCAGGCGATCGATATCGCGCCAGCCCCGCATCAGCACGGCACCGCGCTGGGCGCGCTGACCCTTGTACTCCTTGAGATCTCCCCACTCGAGTGTCTTCTGCTTATCGCCCGACCACAGCACCAGCTTCCCGTTCGGCGGCACCACGGCCACGGCCTTGAGCGTCTCCTCGCGGGCGGCAGCCTTCTTGCCCGGAATGTCGAAGATCTTGTTGCCCTTGCCGCGCGGCATTTCGGGCAGATCCTTGACCACGAAGGCGAGCATCTTGCCTTCGCTGTTCACGGCGCACACCAGCGAATCCGGCGAAGCGACGAACGCGGGCGGCAAGGCGAGCGAGCTCTCCGGCACGTTCAGCACGGTCTTGCCGGCGCGCCGATCGGTGATGAGCTCTTTTAACCGCACCGTGAACCCGTAGCCGGCATCGCTCGCGAGCAGCCACAAGTCATCGGGCTCGCCCATCATCACGCCGACGAACTTTGCGCCGTCCGGCGGATTCAAGCGGCCCGAGAGCGGCTCGCCATTGCCGCGCGCAGACGGCAGCGAGTGCGCCGGCAGCGCGTACGTGCGCCCGGTGCTGTCGAGGAACACGGCCTGTTGCAGGCTCTGGCCGCGAGCGACGCCCTGGAATCCGTCGCCCGTCTTGTAGGACAGCGCGCGCGGATCGATCTCGTGCCCCTTCGCGGAGCGCACGAAGCCGCCGGTGGACAGGATCACGGTGACCGGCTCCTTCGCGATGAGCGCCGTCTCGTCGATGGCGACCGCCGCTTCGCGCTCGATGATCCGGGTACGCCGCTCGTCGCCGTACTTCTCCGCGTCCGCGGCGATCTCGCTCGCGACCAGCTTGCGCAGCTTGGCCTTGCTCTTCAGCAGCGCTTCGATTTCTTCCTGCTCCTGCGACAGCGCCTTCTGCTCCTCGCGGATCTTCATCTCTTCGAGCTTCGCGAGGTGGCGCAGCTTCGTTTCGAGGATCGCCTCGGCCTGCTCCTCGGAGAGCTTGAAGCGCTTCATCAGGATCGGCTTCGGCTCATCCTCGCGGCGGATGATCTTGATGACCTCGTCGAGATTCAGATAGACCGCGAGCAGGCCGGCGAGGATGTGCAGGCGCTTCGTGACCTTCTCGAGGCGGTGCTGCAGGCGGCGCGTGACCGTCGCGATCCGGAAGTCGAGCCATTCGGACAGGATGCCCTTCAGGCCCATCACCTTCGGCCGGCCGTCGAGCCCGATGATGTTCAGGTTGACGCGATAGTTGCGCTCGAGGTCGGTGGTGGCGAAGAGGTGGTTCATCACCTCCACCATGTCCACGCGGCTCGAGCGCGGAATGATCACGAGGCGGGTCGGATTCTCGTGATCCGACTCGTCGCGCACGTCCTCGATCATCGGCAGCTTCTTCGCGCGCATCTGCTCGGCGATCTGCTCGAACACGCGGCTGCCGGAGACCTGATGCGGGAACGCGGTGATGACGGCGTTACCGTCCTCGATCTCGTACGTGGCGCGCGCCTTGAAGCTGCCGACGCCCTTGTCGTAGAACTCAACGAGGTCGCTGCGCGGGGAGATGATCTCCGCCCCGGTCGGCAGGTCCGGCCCTTTGATGTGCTTCATCAGCTGGCGCGTCGTCGCTTCGGGCTCTTCGAGCAGGTGAATGCACGCCGCCGCGACTTCACGCAGGTTGTGCGGCGGAATGTCCGTCGCCATGCCGACAGCGATGCCCGACGTGCCGTTCAGCAGCAGAGTCGGCAGGCGCGCCGGCAGAAACGCCGGCTCTTCCATCGTGCCGTCGAAGTTGGGCGTCCAATCGACCGTGCCGTGCGCGAGCTCCGAGAGCAGCACCTCGGCGTACTTCGTGAGCTTCGCCTCGGTGTAGCGCATGGCCGCGAACGACTTGGGATCGTCCTGCGAGCCCCAGTTGCCCTGCCCGTCCACGATCGGATAGCGATACGAGAACGGCTGGGCCATCAGCACCATGGCTTCGTAGCAGGCGCTGTCGCCGTGCGGATGGAACTTGCCGATGACGTCGCCGACGGTGCGCGCCGACTTCTTGTGCTTGTTGACGGACGCGAGCCCGAGCTCGCTCATCGCATAGATGATGCGACGTTGCACGGGCTTGAGCCCATCGCCGAGCGCGGGCAGCGCGCGGTCGAGGATGACGTACATCGAGTAGTCGAGGTACGCCTTCTCGGTGAAGGCCCGGAGCGGCTGCTTCTCGATGCCTTCGAAGTTCAGTTCTTGCTCGTCCATCGTCTATCCCGGGGTGGTGCAACCGCCCCAAAAGAAAATCACACCTGCACGTCGGCCAGGTTGCCCTTCTGCTCGAGCCATTCGCGCCGGTCGGACGCCCGCTTTTTCGCGAGCAGCTTGTCCATGAGTTGATCGGTCTCGTCTTGCGCATCGACGGTGAGCTGCACGAGTCGGCGCGTCGCGGGATGGATGGTCGTTTCGCGCAGCTGCGCGGGATTCATCTCACCCAGTCCCTTGAAGCGCGTGACCGTCGGGCGCGCGCGCGGATTCTGCGCCTCGATCTTCTTCAGCAACGCATCGCGCTCGGTGTCGTCGAGCGCGTAATACACCTGCTTGCCGGCATCGATGCGATAGAGCGGCGGCATCGCGACGTACACGTGCCCGCGCAGCACGAGCGGACGGAAGTGCCGCAGAAACAGCGCGCAGAGGAGCGTGGCGATGTGCTGCCCGTCGGAGTCCGCATCCGCGAGGATGCAGATCTTGTGATAGCGCAGGTTCGACAGATCGCTCGAGCCGGGCTCGATGCCGAGCGCCACGCTGATGTCATGCACTTCCTGCGACGACGCGATGGCGTGATGATCCAGCTCCCACGTGTTCAGGATCTTGCCGCGCAGAGGCATGATCGCCTGGAAATCGCGGTCGCGCGCCTGCTTCGCGGAGCCGCCGGCCGAGTCACCCTCGACCAGGAACAGCTCGCTGCGCTTGGGATCCTGGTTCACGCAGTCGGCCAGCTTGCCCGGCAGCGCCGGACCCGCGGCGATGCGCTTGCGCACGACCTTCTGCGAGGCTTTCACGCGCTCCTGCGCGTTCTCGATGGCGAACTGCGCGATCTTCTCGCCGGCATCCGGGTGGCGGTTCAGCCAGAGCGTCATCGAGTCGCGCGCGTAGGTCTCGACGAGCGGCGCGGCATCGCGCGAGGCGAGGCGCTCCTTCATCTGGCCGGCGAACTGCGGCTCGTGAATCTTCAGCGACAGGACGAAGCAGACCTTCGTCCACACGTCTTCCGGCGTCAGCTTGATGCCGCGTGGAATGAGATTGCGGAACTCGCAGAAGTCGCGCACCGCCTGCGTCACCCCCGCGCGCAGCCCGTTCACGTGCGTGCCGCCCTCGATCGTCGGGATGAGGTTGACGTAGCTCTCCGCGACGACGTTCTCCGCGTCGGGCGCCCAGCAGATCGCGTAGTCGATGTTGTCGTTCTCGTGCTCGGTCTTGCCCGCGATGGGCTCGGCCGGAATGCGCTCGACCTTGCCGAGCTCCTCGAGGAGGTACGCGCCGAGATCGCCCGAGTAGAACCACTCGTCCTTCTCACCCGTCGCTTCGTTGAAGAACTTCACGCGCAGGCCGGGACAGAGCACCGCCTTCGCCTTCAGCACGTGCTTCAACTGCGGCACGGAGAACTTGTCCGAATCGAAGAACTTCGGATCGGGCCAGAAGCGGACGGTCGTGCCGGTGTTGCGCTGGCCGACGGTGCCGACCACTTCGAGCTTCGAGGCGACTTTGCCGTCCTTGAAGCTGATGTTGTATTCCTTGCCGCCGCGCTTGACGTTGCACTCGAGGTGCTTCGAGAGCGCGTTCACGACGGAAACGCCCACGCCGTGCAGACCGCCGGAGTACTGGTAGGTCTTGTCGGAGAACTTACCGCCCGCGTGCAGGCGCGTGAGGATGAGCTCGACGCCGCTCACCTTCTCCTTCGGATGGATGTCGACGGGCATGCCGCGGCCGTCGTCCGCCACTTCGAGGGAGTTGTCCTTGTACAGGGTGACGCTGATCTCTTTGCAGTAGCCCGCGAGCGCCTCATCGACGCTGTTGTCGATGACCTCGTGCGCCAGGTGATTCGGGCGCGAGGTGTGGGTGTACATGCCCGGCCGGCGCCGCACGGGCTCCAGGCCGCTCAGGACTTCGATGTCGGACGCGGTGTACGACTGGCTCATCCGGCCTCAAATACTTGACGCAAAAGAAAAAAGAGACGCGTGCTGTCAGACACGCGGGCCGGGAATATAGCAAGAAATCTACAGCGAGCACTCACTTCATTCGGGCGCTCCCGCAGGCGCGCGGCAGCCCTGAGGGCCTGCGCGATGCAGTGAGCACTCGATGAGCGTGAGTCCCCGAGCCGTGGGCTCGCGCGCCGCTCGACGGCGCGTGGATGCGGCCCGCGCGCGACTTCGACCCGCTTCGCGTGCGGAAATTCCGACTGGGTGCCGTCCGCGCCGCGCGCGGACTTCAGCTCAGGTCCGCGAGCAGCGAGTCGCGAACCGCCGGCGGCACGGCTTCCACCGCGTGTCGATAGAGCTCGTGATCCACACCGGCGGCGAGCGCGGCGCCGGATTTCAACGCCGCCACCATCGCCGGTGTCAGCTCGAAGCGCAGGAAGTGCACCGACGAGGTCTTCTCCTCGTTCTCCCGCTCGAGATCCTCGTCCGCGATCGCGAACACGCGCTCGTGCCCCGCGACCTGCACCCAGCAGCGCGCCTCGATGCCCTTCAGCCGCGCGAGCTGCACCCGCCGCTCGTGCTCGTCCGGGAACTCGATGAGCAGCGTCACTTTCCAGTTGCTGCCGTCGGGAATGAGCGGGTTGTACGCGGACAGCTCATCCTCGATGCCCTCCGACTCGAAGATGCGCTCGGCGCGCAGCATCTCCTGGATCTGGTACTGGATCGTCAGCCGGTCCTCGAACAGCCAGGTGACGTGCGGCCCGACGTGCAGCGCACGATTCTTCTTGTGCTCGAGCACGCGGGCGCGAAACGCCGGCCGCTGCCGGGCGTACTGTTCGAGAGACATGAGGTCCGAAGAGGCAAGCTTTTCCATGGCGGCAGTCCGGGTCAGATTCCGTAAGCGATGCGCAAGAGCTTCAACGGATGGGTCGGGGGCTTCGGTTCCGTGAGGCCGCTCTCGATCTGCCGACCCGCCATGGGGCAGTCGCTCGCGTAATACGCGGCCTTCGCGTTCTCGACCCGTGTCATGACGGGCCGGCCGATCTTCACCGACGCCGCGCGAAACTCCTTCTTCACCGCATAGGTGCCGTTGTGGCCGGAGCAGCGCTCGATGACGTCGACGGTCGTGTCCGGTACGAGCTTCAGCAGGTCGCGCGTCTTGAGGCCGATGTTCTGTACGCGCAGGTGACACGGCACGTGATAGCTCACCTTGCCGAGCGTCTGCTTGAAGTCCGTGCGCAAGCGGCCGGCGCGATGCCACAGCATCAGGTACTCGAACGGATCGAAGATGCGCGAGCGCACGGTCTGCACGGCCGCATCGTCCGGGAACATGAGCGGCAGCTCTTGCTTGAACATCAGCACGCACGAGGGGATCGGCGCGACGATGTCGTACCCGTCCTCGATCGCCTTCATGAGCTGCGGGATGTTGCGTTCCTTGGCGGCCGCGACCGCCTCGAGATCGCCCAATTCGAGCTTGGGCATGCCGCAGCAGGATTCCTTCGCCACGACCCGCACCTCGATGCCGTT
>DASZSS010000397.1:0-2962 GCA_035548535.1 Steroidobacteraceae bacterium | reverse complement strand
CCACTGGCCTCACTGGGGACCACTGGCCTCACTGGGGACCACTGGCCTCACTGGGGACCACTGGCCTCACGGGGACCGCTGGCCTCACTGAGGACCACTGGCCTCACTGAGGACCGATCCCTCACTGAGGACCGCTGCCTCACTGAGCACCGCTACCTCACTGAGCACCGCTACCTCACTGGGGATCGCTGCCCCCGTGGGACCGCTGCCCAGCGAGCAGCGCTGGCCCCACTCCGGGCCACTGGCCCGCTGAGAACCGCGGCTCACTGAGGGCCGCGAGCCCGCCGCGCGGACTCGCTGAGCACCGCCGGTCCGAGACGAGCCATCAGGTGTGACGGCTCGTCTCGGTGCCTTTAGCAGTACGCCGCTACCGCGATTTCTTTCGGCTCGCGGGCTGCTTCCTTCGGCAGCACGGCCGCGGCGCGCTCGAGCCCGGCGGCCAGGTCCGCCTGCAAGTCTTCGAGCGCTTCGATGCCGACCGACAGCCGTAGCAGTCCGTCCACCAATCCCGCCTTCTGACGCGCCACCGGATCCATCGCCGCATGCGTCATCGTCGCGGGATGCGCAACGAGGCTCTCCACACCTCCGAGAGACTCCGCAAGCGAGAAGCACTTCAAATCGCTGACGAACGCCCGCACGGCATCGTGCCCCCCGGCCAAATCGAACGTCACGATTGCGCCGAACGCGCGCTGCTGGCGTCGCGCGACGTCATGCCCCGGATGGGACGGCAGTCCCGGGTAATACACCTTGTTCACGTTGGGCTGCGCCTGCAGCCACTGCGCGAGCGCGAGCGAGTTGCTCGCATGCTGCTGGAGACGAACATGCAGCGTGCGCAGGCCGCGAAGCGTGAGGAAGCTATCGAACGGCGCACCCGTCACGCCGAGGCAGTTCGCCCACCACACGAGCTGCTCGTGCAGCGCCTTGTCGCGCGCCACCACGGCGCCACCGACGACATCGCTGTGACCGTTGAGGTATTTCGTCGTCGAGTGGAGCACGAGGTCCGCACCCAGCTTCAGCGGCTGCTGCCAGGCGGGTGACAGGAACGTGTTGTCGACGAGCACGATGGCCCCGGCGGCACGTCCGAGCGCGGCGATCTTCTCGATGTCGGTGATCCGCAGCAGCGGATTGCTCGGCGTCTCGATCCAGAGCAACGCGCACGGGGTCGAGAGCGCCTCGCGCACCGCGGCCTCATCGTTGAAGTTGACGAACTCGACCTTGCGCTCGCCACGCTGGTTCCAGGCATTGAACAACCTGTAAGTGCCGCCGTAGCAATCGTGCGGGGCCACGATGCGAGCGCCCGCGGGAATGAGATAGCCGACGAGCGTGATCGCCGACATACCCGTCGACGTCACGACGCCGCCGGCGCCCTCTTCCAGCTCCGTCAGCGCGTTCGCCAGCAGATCGCGCGTGGGATTGCCGGAGCGCGTGTAGTCGTACGCGCGCTTCTCACCGAAGCCGCGAAACGCGAACGTCGACGTCAGATGAATCGGCGGCACGACGCAGCCGGTGTGATCGTCGCACTCGAGCCCGGCGCGCACGGCCAGCGTGCTCTGCTGAAACTCGCATTCTTCCTGGGCAGCACCGAGCGCTGCGGACGCCTTGCGATCGGTGCTCATGGCGTGCTCCCGATGGCGACGTTGAATATGGGGCGCAACTGTTCCGACTCCTTCAAGAAAGCATCATGACCATAGATGGACGAGATCTCGTGCAGGCGGCCCGACGGCAGACGCGCCACCATGCCGCGCACTTCGGCGAGCGGCACGAGCTGGTCTTCGCGAATGCCCACCGCCGCGACCGGAACGAAGATGCGCGCGGCATCGACTCGATGCAGATCGATGGATTCGGACAGACACAGAAACGCTTCGGGACGATGGCGCGCGGCGTAGTCGGCGCCGCGCGCGAAGAGATAGTTCTCGACGGGAAACGTGAAGCCGTTGTCGTCCTGGCTCGGCAGGCCGGCGAAACGCGCGGCGAACTCCTCGCTGCTGCGATAGGTGGACATGGCGAGCGCGCGCGCGAGCTGCAGTCCCTCCTTTGCATTGCCGGTCTGCGCGGCGAAACGGACGATGCGCCGCTGCACGGTGCGCCAGGCCGTCGCCATCGGGTGGGCGCGATCCGCCGCGCCAATCGTCAGAACCTGCAGCACGCGCTCGGGATATCGCTCCGCGAAGGCGAGCGCGACCATGCCGCCGTAAGAGCCGCCGGCAATCGCGCGCAGCGACTTGATGCCGAGATGATTGAGGAGCCCGACCAGCACTTCCGCCTGGTCGTACGTCGAAATGCTTGGAAAGGTTGCGCCTTCCTTCGGTCCGGTGGTGTCGCCGCTGCCGCCGAGGTAATCGAAGCTCAGAACGCGGAAGCGGTCCACGTCGAGCGCGCCGCCGGAACCAACGATCTGGGACCACCAGCTCTGGCGCGGGTCCTCGGTGAGGCAGACGCGACGATTGGCCGAGATGCCGCCGAGCGCGCACACGACAGGGGCGCTTGCCGGTCCGACCATGCGCCACGCGACGTGGATGCCACCGAGCTTTCCGCCATGGTGCAGCGAGAGCTCACCCGGCAACTCCAGGACGCCTTCGCGTACCGTGAGATCGGACGCGGGCACGGCGTCGCGCGCAAGGCGCTGCCGCGTCTTGGAAGGAACCGTATCGACCGAGGCGTTCATCGGATGCTCCGCAGTCACCTGCCACACTGGCTCATCGGCAACTTCACAGAGCACCCGCGGGTGAGGCGGGCTGGTTCTGTCCATCCACCCGCGCGCCCGGATCGAGCTCCGCGAGGGCTACACAACCTGCTCATCTGCCGACCCAGCCGCTGTTTCGCGCTGGACCGCAGGAGTTGGCACCTTTCCGAACGGGTTAGGTTCGGCGGTTGCCCCGGCTTCAAAGGGCCTTTCCCTCAGCCGGTCTCGATGAGTGGCGGCGAGTTTAGGGGGTGTGTCGCGGATACGTCAACGGTTTGG
>DASZSS010000396.1:0-19483 GCA_035548535.1 Steroidobacteraceae bacterium | reverse complement strand
TTCGTCGGCGTGATGAAGTGATCTTGCGAGTCGAACTTCACTTCGCTGTGACGCACGCCGAGCGTCGCCGACCAGCGGCTCGCGAAGTCCCACGTCCCTTGCGTGTACTCGTCGATGTTGGAGCTGATGTTGTTCTCGTCGCGCCGGAGCAGGCCCTTCACGCCGAGCGTCGTGCCGCTGAAGTTGTTATAGCCCCGCCGCAGCTCGTTCTGGCGGTCGTAGCTCATGCCGACCACCCACGTGAGGTCGCGGTCGAGGAACGAGCCCTTCCAGGACCAGCGCGCATCGGCGCCGCCGAACTTGCGATTCAAGTCGATGACGCCGCCGGCGCTCGTCGGCGGCGTCTGCGCGCCGACGGGAATGGAGAGGTATTGCTCGACGCTGCGATGGCCGTAGTAGCCGAGCAGGCGGATCGCTTGCGTATCGGTCAGCTCGCGATCGTAGACGAGCCCGCCTTGCTGCTGGCTGAGACTCTTGCGCGTGTTGAACTGCAGGGCGGCGTCAGCCGTCTGGTTCGGGTTGGCCGCAAACTGCTGCGGCGTGATGCCGAGTGGATCCTCCGCGTCCGGCCGCGAGACGATGTTCGCGATCAGGGACAACTTGCTGCGATCGTCTATCCGGTAGTCGAACTTGCCGTTGAACGACTCGTTGCGCGCGCTGCTGTGCGCGCGGAAGCCGTCGATGATGAAGTGTGTGAACGCGGCATTGTAAGCGAGATCGCCGGACTCGCCGTTCGCGACCACGCCGGCGCGGAACGTGCCGAAGCTGCCGTACGCGAGCGAGCTGCGCAGCTCACCGGGTGCTTCGCCCTCGGCGGTGAAGATCTGAATGACGCCGCCCGAGGAATTGCCGTATAGCGCGGAGAAGGGCCCGCGCAGAATCTCCACGCGCTCCGCGGAGTCGAGGTTGAACTGCGAGACCTGGCCCTGGCCGTCCGGACCCGTCGCCGGGATGCCGTCCTGGTAGACGCGCACGCCGCGAATCCCGAACGCCGAATTGGCGCCGATGCCGCGAATCGAAATCTGCTGGTCCTGCGCGTAATTGTTGCGGTTGCGGGCGAGCAGGCCCGGAACGGTGGCAATGTCGTCGGCGAGGTTCACGCCGAGCGCGTCCGTGCGGAGCTGCTCCGCAGGCACCGAGCTGATCGCCGCGGGCACATTGAAGGGCGACGCGGCGACGCGCGTGGCCGTGACGACGACCTCGGCGATATCGTCCGGCGATGTCGCCGGCGCCGCGAGCGCGGCGAGGGGCGTCAACAGGGTCAGAGAGAGCAGCGAGATACGCATCGGCCTGATACTTCCGGGAACGGCCGCGCGATGCTAAGCCACTGAAAAGTGAGCTTCCCTCAAGATTTTCATGAAAGGTGTGTGGGCGTTGGCCGGCAGTCGCGGCGGCAACCAGCCCACGGTTCGCGGCGCGCGAGACGAGACCGCCCGCGCCGGCGCGAGCGCCGGGCGGGCGGTGTGCGGGGACTCGCCCCGAGCCGCGATCGCGGTGTTTGGTCAGGGTTTCAGCTGCCCGCGGATCTCTCCCGGTTTGTGCTCCGCCGAGTGCACGTTCACGTACAAGTTGCCCGCCTTGAACGCCTTGTACTGTTCTTCGGTCAGCTTCGAGCCCTCGGGCACCGTCCAGGTGTTCTCGCCGCTCTTGGTCAGCGTGATGATCGGCGGGCCGGCCTTTCCCGGCGGCGCCTCGTGGATGTGGGCGGCGGTGCCCATGAGGCCCTTCGTCGTGACACTGCCCTTGACCGACATGTCTTTGCCGATGGTGATCTTCCCCTCGCCACTCGCCGAGGTGGTCACCGGCGGCGTCTCGTCCGCACCGGTCAGCTTGACGGAAACATCCTCAGCGCTTGCGACTCCGATTGCCGCGACCAGCAAGGTCGCAAGCGCGGTCTGCCGAACAAATCCAGTCATACATTAGCCTCCACTGTTGTTCGTCTTCGAGGGCCTGCACGCTGCGGCAGCAAGGCACCGCAACCGCACGCACACGTTAGCACTCTGTCGCCGCCGAGTCGCGACTGCGGGCGCTGGATCACGCGGCATTCGTGGCACGCGCGCGATCGATGACCGCTTTGAGCTGGTCGGCATCGGCGGGCTTGACGATGTGGTCCTCGAAGCCGCTTGCGGCCGCCTGCCGGCGATCCGTCTCCTGACTCCAGCCGGTGAGCGCGACGAGGTGCACGTCCTTGCCCCAGGGCTGCTCCCGAATCCGGCGCGCCGTCTGATAGCCGTCGAGCACCGGCATGCCGATGTCGAGGAAGACGAGCTCGGGCTGGAACAGCTTGCCGGTCGCGAGCGCTTCGAGACCGTCGTAAGCGGTGCGCACCTCGTGCCCTTCGAAGCGCAGCATGATGGCGAGCGTCTGCGCGGTATCGCGATTGTCGTCGGCGACGAGGATGCGGAGCTTGCGCGCGTTCGCCGCCACATCGCCGGTCTCCGCCGGCGGTGCCTCGACCGGCGATGCCGTGCGGCGCGGCAGCCGCACGACGAGGCGCGTCCCGGTGCCTTGGCCCTCGCTTTCCGTCCATACGGTGCCGTCGTGCAATTCCACGACCCGCCGCACGAGCGTGAGCCCGATTCCAAGCCCTTCGTGCGTGCCGGTGCCCGAGCGATCCACCTGCACGAACGGCTCGAAGACTCGCTCCAGCATGTCCGGCGGAATGCCGATGCCGACATCGGTAATGGTCACGATGATCGCGTCGCCGTCCACCGTCGCCTGGATGGTGATCGGCGCGCTCGCCGGTGAATACTTGGACGCGTTGTTCAGCAGATTCGCGAACGCCTGCGAGAGGCGCACGGGATCGGCGAACAGCCAGAGCGGCTCGCGTCCCAGATCGACGTTCAGGAGATGCTGGCGACTCTCGAGCTGCGGTCGCGCGATGGCGAGCGCCGCCTGGATGACGCTGGAAAGCGCGACTTCCTCACAGCGCAGCGGGATCGAGCCGCGCGTCACTTGTGCGACGTCGTTGAGGTCGTCGATCAGACGCTGCATCTGCCGGAGCTGCCGATCGATGATCACGCGCGCGGCGCGCGTCGTCGCCACATCGTCCTCCGAGACCTGCATGATCTGCAGCGCCATGCGAATGGGCGCCAGTGGGTTGCGCAGCTCGTGCGCGAGGCGCGCGAGAAACTCGCTTTGCCGTCGATCGCCACGGCGCGCCGCCGGCGCGGTGCCCGCCGCGGCGTTCGTCTCGTTCACCTCGGTCATGAGTCTCTGCGTCTTCAGTCTCTACGTCTTCAACTGAAACATCACGAGCGAGCGCCCGGTGATCTCGTACTCGCGATGCGGCTCGAAGTCTACGCGCTTGTCGTCCGTCAGGTCCGGAATGTTCGTGTCGATTACGCGCGTCCAGTGCGCATCATCGTCGAACTGCGGTAACGTGAACTTCACCACATCGTGATAGGCGTTGAAGATCAGCAGGAGGGTCGCGTCCTGCCCACGCTGACGGATGCCGGTCGGTGGGGAGCGGCCATCGAGCACCATGCCGAAGCAGAGCATGTTCGCGTCCTGCCACTGCTCGTCGCTCATCTCGACCCCGGACGCGTGGAGCCAGGTGATCTCGCGGATGCCGACGGGCTCGTTCATCTCGCCCGACAGAAAGCGGTTGCGCCTCAGGATCGGATACTTCCGGCGCAGCGCCGTGAGCTGCTTGACGAACTCGGTCAGTGCCTTGGCGTCCTCGCCGCGATTCCAGTCGAGCCAGCTGATCTCGTTGTCCTGGCAGTAGGCGTTGTTGTTGCCGGATTGTGTGTTCCCGAATTCATCGCCGGCCAGCACCATCGGTGTGCCCTGGGAGAGCAGCAAGGTGGCCAGGAAGTTGCGGCGTTGGCGTTGGCGTAGCGTATTGACCCCCGCGTCGTCGGTCGGGCCTTCGGTGCCGCAATTCCACGAGCGATTGTTGGCGTTGCCGTCGCGGTTCTCCTCGCCGTTCGCTTCGTTGTGACGGTCGTTGTAGCTCACGAGATCGTTGAGCGTGAAGCCGTCATGCGCCGTAATGAAGTTGACGCTCGCATACGGCCGCCGCCCGAGCTTGTCGAACACATCCGGTGAGCCGAGCAGGCGGGGCGCGACCACCGCCGGCTGCGCTTCGCCCCGCCAGAAGTCGCGGACGGTGTCGCGGTACTTGTCGTTCCACTCGGCCCAGCCTGGCGGGAACTCGCCCACCTGATAGCCGCCCGGACCGCAGTCCCATGGCTCGGCAATCAGCTTCACGGCCGTGAGCGTCGGGTCCTGCGTGACCGCTTTCAGAAAGCCGCTCTCGATGTCGAAGCCCGTGGCCTCCCGCGCCAGGATCGTACCGAGATCGAAGCGGAAGCCGTCGACGTGCATCTCCTGCACCCAGTAGCGCAGGCTGTCGTTCACCATCTGGATGACGCGGGGATGGCTCAGGTTGAGCGTGTTTCCGGTGCCCGTATCGTTAATGTAGTAGCGCTTCTGCTCGGGCATCAGGCGGTAGTACGAGGCGTTGTCGATGCCCTTGAAGCTCAGCGTCGGGCCCAGCTCGTTGCCTTCGGCCGTGTGGTTGTAGACCACGTCGAGGATGACCTCGAGCCCCGCGTCGTGAAAGCGCGCGACCATCTCCTTGAACTCGGCCACGCCGCGCCCGCTATCCGCGACGTAGCGCGGATCGGCCGCGAAGAAGCCGATGGAGTTGTAGCCCCAGTAATTCGTGAGCCCGCGATCGAGCAGCAGGCTGTCGTTGATGAAGGTGTGGATCGGCAACAGCTCGACCGTGGTGACGCCGAGCGACTTGATGTAGTCGATGACGTCCTGCACGGCGAGGCCGGCAAAGGTGCCCCGCAGCCGCTCCGGCACCTGCGGATGGCGCTTGGTGAACCCGCGCACGTGGGTCTCGTAGACGATCGTCTGATCCCACGCGACGAGCGGCTTGCGATTGCCCTTCCAATCGAACTCCTGGTCGACGACCACGCACTTCGGCATGAAGGGCGCGCTGTCGCGATCGTCGAAGCCGAGGTCGGCCTTGTCCGACCCGATCGGGTAACCGAACACCGCGTGATCCCACCGGAGCTCGCCGACGTGCGCGCGGGCGTACGGATCGAGCAGCAGCTTGTTGGGATTGAAGCGATGTCCCTGCTCAGGCTCGTACGGGCCGTGCACGCGATAGCCGTACACGGTGCCGGGGCCGAGCTCGGTCAGGTAGCCGTGCCAGATCTCGTCGGTGTACTCGGGGAGCTCGAGGCGCTCGAGCTCCTTCATGCCGCTCGCGTCGAACAGGCACAGCTCGACCTTGGTGGCGTGCGCCGAGAACAGGGAGAAGTTGACGCCCTTGCCGTCCCAGTGCGCGCCGCGCGGGTAGGGGAGACCTTCGCGAATTTTCATAGGTTAATGTCCCACAATGCGCGAAGCGCGATGGGGTTCCGCTCATCGCGCGGCGTCGGTAGGCTAGCTGGTATGAATCCCCTACAAACCGTGCGTGATTTGGGCCAGAGCATCTGGCTCGACGACATTCGCCGCGACTGGCTCGAAGACGGCACCCTGCAGCGCCTCATCGACGACGACGGATTGGCCGGCGTCACCTCGAATCCCGCGATCTTCGCCAAGGCGATCGGCGCGGGCGGGGTGTACGACGAAGTCATTTTCGCGCTCGCCGAGGACGGGCTTCCGGCCGGCAAGGTCTACGAGCGCATCGTGCTCGCGGACGTCCAGCGTGCCGCCGACATGTTCCGGCCGACGTTCGACCGCGCGGGCGGCAACGACGGTTTCGTGAGCCTCGAAGTTTCGCCGCACCTGGCGGACGACACCGAGGGCACGCTCGCCGAAGCGCGCCGGCTGTGGCGCGAGTTCGATCGGCCGAACGCGATGATCAAGGTGCCCGGCACCCGGGCGGGGCTGCCGGCGATCCGGATGCTGATCGGCGAAGGCATCAACATCAACGTGACGCTGCTCTTCGGATTGGAGCGCTACGGCGAAGTCGTCGACGCCTGGATGTCGGGGCTCGAGGGGCGCCTCGCGCGCGGGCAGGGGATCGAAGGCATCTCGTCCGTGGCGAGCTTCTTCCTGAGTCGCATCGATACGCTGGTCGATCCCAAGCTCGATGCGATGGGCAGCGCGGAGGCCAAGGCGCTGCGCAGCCGGGCGGCCATCGCGAGCGCGCGGCTCGCCTACGAGATGTATCAGAAATGGGAAGCGAGCGAGCGCTGGAAGAAGCTGGCGGCGCGCGGCGGACGCGCGCAGCGACTCCTCTGGGCCTCGACGTCTACGAAGGACCCGAAGCTGCCGGATACGTACTACGTGGAGGCGCTGATTGCGCCGCAGACGGTCAACACGCTGCCGCGCGCGACGATCGATGCGTATCGCGATCACGGCGACCCGGCCGTCCGGATCGGCGAGGACCTCGAAGGCGCGCGCCGTACCGTCGAGGGCTTGAAGCGGTTGGGCATCGATCTGCGCACGGTGAGCGAGCAGCTCGAACGCGAAGGCGTGAAGAAATTCATCGAGCCGTTCGACGCGCTGCACGCGTCGCTTGCCAAGCGCATCGCGGAGGGGCGGTAGCTTCGTCTCCTTCTCCGAGCCGATCGTGCTCGTCTCGAGCGATGGCACGATCGACGCGTCGAACCAGTCGTTCGCCGAGCAGTTCGGTGTCGCGCCCGAAGCGCTGGTCGGACGCAGGCTCGATGCTCTCGCGGCGGCATCCGCCAGCGCCATTCAGGAGTATTTGCGGGCGTGTGCGGCGAGCGCCGATGTCGTGCAGGGCTCGCTCATCCTGCGCCAGCGCGCCGATGCCATCGCGATGCAAGCGCGCGGCATCGCCTATCCGCCGCAGGCCGCGCCCTCCGCATCTCAGGTGCTGCTGCGTCTGGTTGCGACGCGCGACGAGCGTGGCGCAACAGCGGGCGCGACAGAGCACGACGCGCGCCAATGGGAGCAGATCGAAGCCTCTCTGCGCCGCCAGAGCCAGATTCTGGAGGTGACGCTGGCGAGCATCGGGGATGCGGTCATCGTCACGGATGTGCAGGGCCGGATCACCTTCGTCAACTCGGTCGCCGCAACGCTGACCGGGTGGTCGGCGCCCGAGGCGCAACAGCGCACGCTCACCGAGGTGTTCAACATCGTCAGCGAACGAACGCGCGCACCGCTCGCAGATCCGGTGGCGAAGGTGCTGCAGACCGGCAGGATCGTCGGGCTCGCCAATCACACGCTGCTCATCGCGCGGGACGGCCGCGACATTCCGATCGACGACAGCGCCGCGCCCATTCGCCTGCCGAACGGCGAGCTGTTCGGTGTGGTGCTCGTCTTTCGGGACATCACCGAGCAACGACGCTCCGAGCACGCGCGCGCGTGGCTGGCGGCGATCATCGAGTGCTCGGACGACGCCATCATCAGCAAGACGCTGGCGGGGTCCATCACCTCCTGGAATCCGGGCGCCGTGCGCCTGTTCGGCTATGCGCCCGAGGAGATCATCGGCAAGCCCATCACGACGATCGTGCCGCCCGAGCGGCTGCACGAAGAGTCGGAGGTGCTCGAGCGACTGCGCCGGGGCGAGCGCGTCGAGCACTTCGAAACGGTGCGACTGCGCAAGGACGGCACGCGCGTCGACGTCTCGCTGTCCGTTTCACCGGTCCGGGATGAGCACGGTGAGATCGTCGGCGCCTCGAAAATCGCGCGGGACATCACCGAGCGCAAGCGATCCGAGCGGGTGCTGCGTGAAGCGGACCAGCGCAAGGACGAGTTCCTCGCGACCTTGGCTCACGAGCTCAGAAATCCGCTCGGCGCGATGCGCAGCGCGGTCGAGATGCTCTCTGACAACGGGCACGCCTCCGCGCAGCGGCAGACGGCAGCCGAAATTCTCACTCGGCAGATGCATCAGATGAAGCGCCTGGTGGACGACTTGCTCGACGTCTCGCGGATCGGCGCGGGCCGGGTCGAGCTGCAGCCGGAGCTCATTGACCTCGGCGCGCTCCTGCGAGGCGTCGAAGCCTCGTTGCGTGCGAGCTTCGAGTCTGCGCATCAAGAGCTCTCCGTCCGGCTACCGCAGGACACGCTATGGGTACACGGCGATCGGACGCGACTCGTGCAGATCTTCGCCAACCTGCTGCACAACGCGAACAAGTACACGCCTGAGGGCGGGCGGATCACCGCGCACTTGGCTCGGGAAGGTGCGGAGGCCGTCATCCGCATCGTAGATACGGGCATTGGGATCCCGGCCGGAATGGAAGCTCAGCTCTTCGAGCTGTTCAAGCAAGTGGAGCGCTCGCGCCGACGCTCCAACGATGGGCTGGGGATTGGGCTTGCGCTCGCGAAGCGGCTCGTCGATCTGCACAACGGCCGAATCGAAGCGCATAGTGAGGGCGAGGATCGCGGCAGCGAGTTCACGGTCCGACTGCCGCTCGCCGCGCCGCCGGCCGAAGCGGCGAGCGGGTCCGCCGGGGAATCGCTGTCCCAGGATCGCGCACCGCGCCGAATCCTTATTGCCGATGACAACAAAGACGCTGCGACCAGTTTGGGCATGCTGCTGGAGCTCATGGGTCACACGACCCGCGTGGTGCACGATGGGTTCGAGGCCGTAGCAGCGGCTGAAGAGCTCCGGCCGGAAGTCGTGATCCTCGATCTCGGTATGCCGCGCATGGATGGTTACGAGGCCGCGCGCCGGATCGCCGCGCAGCCGTGGGCGAATGGCGTCCTGCTCGTTGCGTTGACGGGCTGGGGCCAGCCGGCGGACCGCGCGCGCGCCGCGGAAGCCGGCTTCCACGAACATCTCGTCAAGCCCGTCGAGCCGGACGAGCTGCGCGGGGTGCTCGCGAACATGCGTCCGCGCGCGCAGGAGTGACGGGGAAGGGCGCACACGCCTCGATCGCGATCCCCGCACGGCGCACTTCCGTGCAAGCAGCGCCACACGCCGCTCGCTACACTTCCTCGCATGAACGACGTGGAATTCGCAATCCTCGGTGCCGGAGCGATGGGCGCGATCATCGGCGCGCATCTCGCACGTGCTGGTCATTCGGTGGCGATGCTCGTGCGGGAACGCCGCGCGCGGCAGATCCAAGAGCAGGGCCTGCGATTGAAGGGCCTGGTCGACTTCTCGGTCGAGGTGCCGACGATCGTCAGCCCGACCGAGCTGCAGCGCGCAGCCGTCTTCATTGTCACCACCAAGGCCATCGATACCGCGACAACGCTCGCCCCGTACCGCCATGCCGACATCGGCATCGCGTTCTCGATCCAGAACGGGGTGCTGAAGAACGAGCTGCTCGCGGACGCGTTCAAAGGCGCACACATCCTCGGCGCTCTCGCGAACTTCAGCGGCGAGCTGCTTCCCTCCGGCGAAGTGCTCTTCACCCGCAACGTGAACCTGCCGCTCGGCGAGATCGATGGCACGATCAGTTCGCGCGCGCAGGAGCTTGCGAAGACGATCGACGCTTCAGGCCTGCACGCGAGCGCAGTCGCCAACATACGCGGCAACGAATGGTCGAAATTCGCGGTGTGGATCGCGCTCGCGGCGCTTGCGGTCACCACACGATCGTTCACCGGTAAGTTTCTGCTGGACCCCGACACGGCACGGTTGACGGTGCGGCTGATCCGGGAAGTAGGAGTGCTCGCCGAGGCGTGCGGCGTGCAGCTCACCGATGAGGCAATGTTTCCCGTCGCGACGATGAATGGTGGCACCGAAGCGGCTGCGATCGAGGTGGTGCGAGGTTACGGCAACGACTTCCAAACCCGCTCGCCCGCGCATCGCATGTCGATCCTGCAGGACCTCGATGCCGGCCGACCGCTCGAGCTCGACGAAACATTCGGCTTCGCCGTCCGCAAAGCCGCGGAGCTGGGTGTGCAGTTGCCGCTGGTGGAGTCCTTCTACGCTGTCGTTCGCGTAGCCAACCCCGCGAGCACCTAGCGCGCGGCGGACGCTCCGTTTCGGGTTCTTCGTTGGATCGCGGCGCGCCTTCGTTCGGCTCGCGGCTGAGCCAACCCCGCGAGCGCCTAGCGCGTCGGCTGACGCTCCGTTTCGGGTTCCTCGTTGGATCGCGGCGCGCCTTCGTTCGGCTCGTCGGCTGCGTCGCCGTGCTTGCCTTCGTTCGCGGGGCGATCGACGTACTTGGTCGGGCCGTCCTGAAGGTCGAGGCGGTTCGGATCACGTTGCTCGTTCATCATTTCTCCGGTGCTTTGTCTTGCGCGTGCGGTCGCGTGGCGCTATCGCCGCCGCTGGTGGTGCAGACTTTGTCCCGCGACTGCGGCTTGCGGGCGGGCTCGTTCGATTGATCGTGCGCGCTCGCAGCGTCCGTGGGCGTGCTGCATACGGTGCTTGGGTCCGGCTTCTTCCCTGTGCTGCCGGTGTACGCATCATTCGCAGGGCGCTTCTTGTCCGCCTCGGCGGAGCTGCGATCGATATTGCCGGGGTGCGGCACTTGCGCTTTGTCCTCGGCAGACTTCGGCGGCGGAGTCTCGTTCGGCTTGCTGTCCTGTCCCGAAGGGTTCGGATAGCGCGCGTCGGGCCGCGTCTGCGAGGGCTGCGTCTGCTCTGACGTCGGCTTCGGCGGCGGTGGCGTCTGCGCGAGCGCTGCGCCCGCGAACCCCAGCCCGAGCACGGCGGACGCGGCGACGGCAATGCGGTTCACGGCGGGGCCTTCCTTTCGAACATCGGCCACTCACTCCAAGCAATGATTCGCGCACGCGGCGAGTTCCGCGCCCGGCATGATTGCTGCTGCCTCCGGCGCACCATACGAGGAGGGGCCTCACGATGTCCGAGCGGCAGCAACAGAGATTCGAGGCATATCGCCACGCGGCGGAGCAGACGGCTCGTGAGCAGCGCGCGATTCAGGAGCAGGTCGAGCGCGACGAGGCGCGCAAGGCGCGTGCATCGCAAGCCAAGTCGAAGCCGAAGAGCGCGGGTGAGAGCGAGACCGTGCAGACCGTCGACCCTCCCGAGCCCAGTGTGCCCTTCCCCAAGCAGCACCTGAAAAAGCCCGGAAGCGAGCAGGAGATGAGCCCGGCGCCGCGTTTCGCCGCGTCCACGTACAAGGGCAGCGACAAGCTGCAGGGCAAGGTGGCGCTCATCACCGGCGGCGACTCCGGCATCGGCCGCGCGGTTGCCGTGCTCTTCGCGCGCGAAGGTGCGGACGTCGCGATCGTGTATCTGAGCGAGCACGAGGACGCCAAGCAGACGCGCGCAGCCGTCGAGAAGGAAGGGGCGCGCTGCATCACCATCTCGGGTGACGTGCGCGATCCGCAGTTCTGCGCGGATGCCGTGCGCCACACGATCGAGGAGCTCGGACATCTCGACATCCTCGTGAACAACGCCGCGTTTCAGGAGCACGCGCAGTCGCTCGAAGATCTCACCGAAGAGCACTTCGACATGACGGTGCGCACGAATCTGTACGGCTACTTCCACATGGCGAAAGCCGCCATGCCGCACTTGCGGCCCGGCAGCGCAATCGTCAACACCGGCTCGGAGACCGGGCTCTTCGGTGCGAAGGGACTGCTCGACTACTCGGCGACGAAGGGCGCCATTCACGCGTTCACGAAGTCGCTCGCCGCGAATCTCGTCGACAAGGGCATTCGCGTGAACGTCGTCGCTCCCGGTCCGGTCTGGACGCCGCTCAACCCCGCCGACCGCAGCGCCGATGACGTGCCACAGTTCGGCGCGCACTCGCAGATGAAGCGGCCGGCGCAGCCCGAAGAGATCGCGCCGGCGTACGTCTTTCTCGCGGCGCCATCCTGCTCGAGCTACATCACGGGTATCGAGCTGCCGATCATGGGCGGCGTCCTGCCCGGGGGCTGACGCGAGCCGGAACATCGCATGCCAGAACCCGTTGGTCGTGGTTATGGCAGCTTCCGAGGAGCACAACCATGGGTAACGGTCGGTGGAGAGAAGACGAGCGGCAGCGGTGGGATCGGGACCGCGACCGGTACCGGCGAGAAGGGTCGGGTGGCCAGGACTACGGGCGTGCGTATGGGCGCGGCGCTCAGGACTACAGTCGCGACTACGGTCGTGACCAGAGTGGGCGCGGCGACTGGAACCGAGGCGATGACACTCGCGGCTATCGCGAGCCCGGCGCGAGCTATGGCCGCGGCACGGGTTACTACAGCGGGCGGGACTGGGACCGCGGCGAAGGATACGGAGGTAGTCAGCGTTACGGCGACGAGAGTTCTGGACGCCCGAGGTACGAGGGCGACGAGACGTTCAGTCGCAGTGGACGCTACGGAAGCGGGCAAGGGTACGGACGGGGCGGCTACGGCGCCGGGCGCTACGGCCGCGGTGAAAGTTACGGAAGCGACGAGCGCTACGGCCGCGGTGAAAGCTACGGCAGCAGCGAGCGCTATGCGCGGGGTCGGAGCTCCGGCGCCGGTGAGCGCTATGGCACCGGTGCGAGCTACGGCCGCGATTACGAACGCGACCCAAATTCCGGAAGCGATCGATACGGGCGCACGGAAGACTACGGAAGCCGCGGCTACGGTTCGGGCTCTTACAGCGGCGGCGCATATTCCGGTTACGGCGGCTACGGAAGCTCCAACTACAGCGAGCCCTCGCGCGATCGCGACTGGCGTGCGAGCTCCGGCGGCTCCGACTATCGCTCCGAATGGAACTATGATCGCGATAGAGATCGCGACACGCGATATCAGAGCTATGGCGCTCGGGATTACGGCGCAAGCAGCGCGTGGAGTGCCGGGCTCGCTGAATGGCCCGCGCCGCTTGGCGGCTGGTACAGCGGCTCACGCGACGAGTGGCGCCAAGTGCCGGACGATCGCGGCAGGCGCGACGAGCGCGGCTGGGGCGGCGGCGAATCCGAGCGCGGCTGGTGGGATCGCACGAAAGACGAAGTGCGCTCGTGGATGGGCGACCCCGAGGCCGAGCGCCGGCGCCGCATGGACAACGATCGCGCGGCTCAGCGTCAGGGCTACATGGGTCGTGGACCAAAGGGCTACTCGCGATCCGATCAGCGCATCACCGAGGATGTCAGCGATCGCTTAACGGAAGACTGGGCCGTAGATGCGTCCGACATCGAGGTCTCCGTCACGGGCGGAGAGGTCACGCTCAGCGGCACGGTTCCCACGCGCGAGCAGAAGCGTCGCGCCGAGAACATCGCCGCGGAAGTGCTCGGCGTGAAGGATGTGCAGAACAACATCCGCGTGCGTCAGCAACAGCAGGGGACTGGCGTCGGTGCCAATCTGACCGGCAGCAGCTCCGCTGCACTGGAGCAGACGACTGGACTTTCGAGCGCACCGACCAGCTCGACTTCTTCGAGCACCTCAGCCGGCTCGACGACAGCCAGCGGCGCGACCGGCTCGACCAGCTCGACAGGCGCTCAGTCCGGCAACGCGCACCCGAAGCACTGACGCTCGCAATCAGCGCGCGGCCGCGATAACGCGGTCGCTGAGCTCCGCCAGCGCCTGGCTCATGGCCATGGGCAGAGCGCTGACGGAGCACGTGCCCGCGGAGGGCGGCGTGCGAATCGTTTCGTAGCCGCTGCGAACGACGGGTGCGTCGCCCGTGCCGGAGCGCAGCTCCCACGCTGCACGGAGCGTCACCACGCAAGACGCGTCGCCCATGAGCTCGTCGATGTTGACCGCGAGCGTGTTGACGCCGCCCGAGGTCGAGCGGGGTGCGGCTGCCGCGTTCGCAGATGTCCCGCGCGGCTCCGGCGCTGCGTTAGCCATCGCGCCAGCCGTGGTCTCGTCAGCCGCGCCCTGCGCACCCGCACTCCCGGGGCTCTCATTTGCAGTTGGAAAGGGCATCGCGCCGCGCGCCTGCAAGTCTGCCGAAAGCACACGCCGGATCATGTCGCCCAGGGGGCCCGCCCATCGCTCCTGCTCGGCGATGCGCAGGCGGGTCGCGTTGATCCGCTGCATCAACTCGTTGCGATCCAGCTCGCCGGGAATGCGCACGCGCCCGACCCGAATGAGCAGCGGTTGCGTTGTCGCACCCGTGTTGGATGTCGGCGCAACCTCGCTAAGCGTGTAGAACTGTAGCGGCGGGCTCGATGCGCAGCCCACCAGCACGAGCGCACTCAATACGGCAGTAGCCATAGTCACGGTGAGTCGTCGCGTGCCGTGCCCGGTGCGTAACGCATGCAGTTCCAGCCGCGCGCGTCCTGCGCTCACTTGCGCCAACGCCTGCTCCGCGCGCTTGCTCGAGATCGTCATGCCTTCACTCTCCGCGCCGCCCGCGAAGCAGCGCCTCGGGATGCCGGTCGAGATAGTCCGCGAGAGCGCGTACCGCGCGTGCGGCATCCGTCAGTTGCTGCATCAGTTCCGTCAGGTCCGGCCCGGGAGGGCCGGTCTGGCCCACGAGGCCGTGCACCGACTGCAATGCGCTCTGCGCCGCGTCGGAGGTGGCCCGCAGGCTTCGGATCAGCTCTTTCACGTCCGGTTGCACGTCCGTCGTGAGCTGGTCGAGGTGGGTCAACGTGGCGTCCAGCGATTTGATCGCGTGCCGGAGCTCCGGACCCGAAGTCGCGCTCTCCAGATTGTTCAGCACCGCCTGAAGGCTCTGCAGAATCTGCTCGACGTCTTGCGAGGACGTGGTCGGCAGCTTCAGGTACTCGTCCACGTGCTCGATGCGCGCCGGCGGCGCGCCCTTCACCATGTCGAGCGCGACGATCTTCAGCCCGGTGATGAGGTTCGCCGTCGTCGCCTGAGCGCGGAGGCCGTGCGCCACGAGCGTCTCGATCCACTCCTGCGCCACCTTGTCGGGATCGGCGTTCGCCGGCCGCGTCATGTTCTGAATCCGAATGCGATCCGGATCGATCTCGAGCGTGACGAGCGTCGTCAGCGTGTGCGCCTTCGGATCGAAGCGGAGTTGCGAGTCGCGCACCTGCCCGATCTCCACGCCTTCGAGCTCGACGGGCGTGCCGGCATCGACGCCCCGCAAATTGCCCTCGAAGTCGGCGACATAGACCACGCGCCCCGTGCGCGGCACGCGCATCGCCGCGCGCTGGTTTTCGTACAGCGGGAACGTGGCACCGGCCGCGCTCACGGGAGTATTGAGCGCGCTGGCAGGCGTCTCGAATGCGATGCCTCCGGAAAGCAGCTGCTGCCACGAGCTTGCGCGGATGCGCACGCCGCGCGCGCCCAGCGAAACATCGACGCCACCCGCGTTCCAGAATCGAGTCTCCGGGTGCACGAGCCGATCGTACGGCGCGCGAATGAACACCGTGACCTTGATGGTCTGACCGTCCGGCGCGATCGCGTAGTCCTGCACCTCGCCGACCGAGACGCCGCGATACGTGATGGGTGAGCCGCGGGTCAACGAGCCGAGATCCGATGTGGTCATCGTGAACTCGCGGCCGGGCGTGCTCGGCTCGACTCCGGGGGCCGCGTCCAGCCCGACGAACTCGCGCTGCGCCTTGGTCCCGGGTGCGGGAGACATCTCGATGTAGGAGCCCGAGACGAGCGTCGACAATCCGGAGATCCCTTCGATGCTCACCCGCGGTGAGACGATGTAGAACTTGGTGTTCTCATTGAGCCACGGCGCGGCCGCTCGGGTGACGCGCGCGTGCACGATCACGCGCGACATGTCCGGCACGAGCTCGAGCCGCTCGACCGTGCCCACGGTGACGCCGCGATGCTGGATGGTGGACTGGCGCGCTTGCAGTCCCTCCACCTCGTGAAACGCAATGGTGATCTCCGGACCGCGCGTGACGAGCGAGCGCACCGCCAGCCAGATCACGATGGCCGCGGCCAGGATCGGCACCGCCCACACCCACGCGAACCAGCGATGCCGTCGCACGCGGGCTTCGGGAACGTCGTCGTGATCCATGGGCTGGTTCAATGTCTGCTCCGCGCGGCGTCCCACATGAGTCGCGCGTCGAAGGTGAGCGTCGCGAACATCGTGATCACCACGACAGCCGCGAATGCTACCAGCCCGGGGCCCGCGCGCACCGAGGTCAGCTTGCCGAACTGCAGCACCGTGACCAGGACCGAGCCCATGAAGACGTCGATGTTCGACCACCGGCCGATGAGGTCGATCATGCGGTACAGCCGCGTGCGCGCGCGCAGCAGGAAGCCCGAGCGGAGCTGGATGGCGAGGAGCATCCACGTCAAGCCAAGGAGCTTCATGAGCGGCAGCACGATGCTCGCGACGAACACGATCACAGCGAGCGGCCACAGATCGTTACGGATGAGCTCGAGCACGCCCGTGATGATCGTGTCGTGCTCGACGCTGCCCACCTGCACGAGCGTGAGCACGGGCAGCAGATTGGCCGGGATGTAGAGCAGATAGCCGGCGAGCAGCAAGGCGAGCGTGCGCCGGAACGCTTGCGGCTTGCGCCGATGAAGGGGCGCGAGACATCGCGGACATCGACTGCCTTCCGCAGTCGCGGGCACGATGAGATCGCACGTCGTGCAGGCGAGCGGGCCGCTGCGCGCGAGGACGCTCGTCTGTGCGTGATCCGCAGGCTCATCGCTCCGGGGAATCTCGTCGGTGTGCGGATGCAAGGCGCCCCACACCGTGCGGTCGTCCACCTGCGTCAGCGCGAGCAGCAGCACCAATGTCGCGGCGAGAAGGCACCAGCCGCCTACCTCAACTTCGACCGAGGCGACCGCGTCGATGCGGGTGTAGGCGACGAACCCGCCAATGAGGAACACCTCGATCATCATCCATGGTCGCAGCAGCACGACCCAGCGATACAGCCACCCGAGCATGGGCTTCGAGCCTGGGATCTCGCGACGGAAGTGCAGGGTGCCGAGCACCCAAGTGAGCGCGCCCGTGTAGAGGAATGGCAGCGCGAAGGCGCAGGTCAGCACCAGAGAGGCCAGCTCCCAGTAGCCCTGGTGAACGAACGTCTGGGCTCCGGAGATCAGCCATCCCTGCCGCGTGGCGCCGAGCGTCGACACGGACAGGAGCGGAGCGAAAATCGCCGGAAACAGCAGGAGCAGCGCGCCGGCAGAGAGCGCGAGCGGCAAGTCGACGCGGCCGGCGGCGCGCCCGGAGAGCACCCGTTCGCAGCGAGCGCACTCGACGATTTCGGGGCCGGCCGAGGCCGGCAGCCGCTGAATCAGCCCGCAATCCGGGCACGCAACACATTCGGCCCGGTGCGGGGCACCGGGCGGGTCGGTAACCAAAGGCCCTTACCCGTACCTTGAGAGACAGCTCAACGCTTGCTGGGGCTTCGCGGTTCCGCAGTGTCCCGGATCGCGCCGTGAGGGTCTAGCGATCGCTAGCGGCCGATCGAGGGATCCAGCATGCGCAGGGCCTCGGCCGGGTTGATGGCACCGGTGCGCTCCAGGTCCTCCTGAGTGA
Organism: Steroidobacteraceae bacterium; assembly: GCA_035548535.1. GTDB lineage: Bacteria > Pseudomonadota > Gammaproteobacteria > Steroidobacterales > Steroidobacteraceae > JADGHX01. Next base: position 2,289 of record DASZSS010000396.1, on the reverse strand, counting down.
AGACGCGCCCCGGGACGTTTGCGCACTCACCCTGCTTGAGGGCGATGCGGGTGCCGGTGGTCAGGCAGTCGACGTGAGCGGTGTTCGCCGTACGCTGGGCGACGGCGTCGGGCGCAGACGGGGCCGTCGTACAGGCGGCGAGCCATCCAGCGGTGCATATCCCGAGCAACAGCGCTCTCAACATCTGCGATCTCCTATTCCCTTTTCGCGCAGCCTTTCGACCGCGGCAAGGCTTTCAGGTTTCCAGGGGCTCGGCTCGCGGTGCCGGCGATGCGCGCACGCTGGAGGCATCAGCTCGAGCGGTAGCGAACCAGGCTCCAGGTGGCGAGCACGGCGATGAGAGCCCCGCTGCCGATGCTGTTCCAGAAATACATGCGGTCCTCGGTGTACGCGAAGATCCACGGCGACAGCGCAATCCACACGCCGAGCAGCAGGTGCGCGATCCGGAACGCGCGCGCCTCGCGCACGAAGACGAGCCGCATCGTCGCGAGCACCACGACGCAGCCGCCGACGATCAAGTTGTTCCAGATCGGCGCCGCGTTCGCGTCGAACCGGGCGTACACGAAGGGCGCCTCCATCAGCCAGAGACCCGTCAGCAGGCGCAGCGCATTGGCCAGCGTGAGCTGGCTCGTGCCGCTCTGGAGCCGGTTGGAGGGGTCGGGTTCCCTGTGCTTCGAGGATGCCAAGGGCGTGCGTCTCGCGCGAAGCATCAGCACGGGACGTGCCGACGGTCAAGCGCGCGTGCACGAGCGCGCTCGCCGCGCCGGCAAATACGCAGGATGACAGTGTTGGAGCCGTTGGTTTTCGCGGACAGTTTCGTAGCCGGACTGCGTCCACTCTCAATCCGGCGCGCTTCAGTGATGGTCGTAGAAGATATGCGCCGGCTCGTCGTGCACGTTCGTGAGATCGGGCGCGGGCGTGCTCTCGGAGAAATCCACCGGCCGATAGCGGCCGCTATAAAAGAGGAGGGGATGGTGCGGCAGGACGCCCGTGTGCAGCTCGATCACACGCCCGAGCACGAGCCAGTGATCGCCGGCCTCGATGACTTGGTGCTTCTCGCAGTCGATGCAGGCGAGGCAGCCTTCGAGGCGCGGCGCCGAGCGGGAGGGCACGAGCCGATAGGGCGGCGGTGCCTCCTCGCGCCAGCCGCCGGCGAAGTAAGTGGAGAGGGCTTGCTGCTCGTGCCGGAGAATGTTGAGGGTGAAGCCGGTGAGGCGCTCGATGTGGCGGGCGATGCGCGTCTGCTTGCCCGGGCAGAAGAGCACCAGCATTGGATCGAGCGAGACGGACGCGACGGCGTTCACCGTCATGCCGAGCGCCTCGCCGTCCACTTCCGTGATGGCGACCGCCACACCGGTGGCGAAGAGCCCCATGGTGTCGCGAAAGCGCCGGGCGCTCGGCGCGGAGTTTGACGTGCTCATTGAGCGGCGACTGTACACGAGATGCCGCGGGCGGGGTCGCCACCGCGGCCCTGCGCGCCCTGTAGCACGACGCCCGTGGCAGGTCGACGCCGTTCGAGCCGGTCACCCCGGTCCCGCGGGCGAGCCGGCGTCAGCGGGTGGCGTTCTCGAGCGCCTGCGCGCACCCGAGCAGCGCCTCGCGGAGAGCCTCACGCTGCGCGGCGGTGAAGCCGGCCAGCATCGTCCGCTCGAGTTGCAGCACGGCGGCATCGCAGGCCCCGAGCACGTCCGTGCCGCGCTTCGTGAGCAGGAGTCTCACGATGCGCCCGTGCGAGGGATCGGGCCGCCGCGTGACGAGCTTGCGCTGCTCGAGCACCTTGACCACCTCGTTCATCGCCTGCGGCGTGATGAAGGCGCGCGTCGCGAGGTCCGCGTTCGACGCTTCCCCGTGCCGCCGGATGACCGAGAGCGCGGTGTACTGCGCCACCGACAGCTTGAACGGCAGCAGCGTCTCGCTGATCCGGCGGCGGACCGCCCGCTCCAGGCGGCCGATGAGGTATGCCACGCGCGGCTCGGCGTCCGTCTGCGGGGCGGTGCGTTGCGCGATATTGCTTCTAGCCACCTTCCCATCCTTCCACATATCAGGTAACTTGACAATCACATCAGGTAACCTGAGATCGTGCCCATGAGCTCCGACCCAAAAGACGTCGTCAAATTCGAAGTGGCCAACCGCATCGCCTGGGTGTATTTCAACCGCCCCGAGAAGCGCAACGCGATGAGCCCGAAGGTCAATCGCCGCATGTTCGATGTGCTCGACGAGCTCGAGTTTCGCGAGGACGTCGGCGTGCTCGTGCTCACCGGCGAAGGCACCGCGTGGAGCGCGGGCATG
>DASZSS010000395.1:0-17778 GCA_035548535.1 Steroidobacteraceae bacterium | reverse complement strand
GTTGGCGCGCGCCGGGCTCGAGCTGCGACAGATGGACGTCATCGAGCTGAACGAAGCGTTCGCCTCGCAGGCGCTCGCGGTTCTGCGCACGCTCGGCATTGCGGACGATGCCGCGCACGTGAATCCGAACGGCGGCGCGATTGCGCTGGGCCATCCGCTTGGCATGAGCGGCGCACGCCTCGTCACGACGGCCACGTACCATCTGCAGGCAACGAAGGGCCGCTACGCGCTCTGCACGATGTGCGTCGGGGTGGGCCAGGGAGCGGCGCTCGTCATCGAGCGGGTCTGAAGGATGATTCGCGTAGGCGACATCTTGTGGACGCCGAGCGCGGCGCGCATCGAGCGCGCCAATCTCACGGCGTTCATGCGGTGGCTCGCGCGCGAGCGCGGCCTCTCGTTCGCGAGCTACACCGAGCTCTGGCGCTGGTCCGCCACCGAGATCGAGGCGTTCTGGCAAGCCATCTGGGACTACTTCGAGGTGCGCTCTTCCGCGCCGGCCGCATGCGTCCTGCGCTCGCGCAAGATGCCCGGCGCCGAGTGGTTTCCGGGCGCGCGGCTCAACTACGCGGAGCACGCGCTGCGGCACGAGCGGCCGAACGCGACGGCCGTGCTGCATCTTGCCGAGCGGCAACCGCTCACCGCGCTCACGTGGGAGGAAATCGGCGGTAAGGTGCGCATCCTCGCAACCGAGCTACGCCGGTTCGGCGTCCGGCCGGGCGATCGCGTCGTCGCGAATCTCCCCAACATTCCCGAAGCGCTCATCGCCATGCTCGCGACGACGAGCATCGGCGCCATCTGGTCGAGCTGCGGTCCGGATTTCGGTACACGCGGCGTGGTCGACCGCTTCGCGCAGCTACAGCCGAAAGTCCTGTTGTGCGTCGACGGTTATCAATACGGCGGCAAGCCCTTCCCGCGGCGGGCGGAAGTGCAGCAGATCATCGCGCAGTTGCCGACGCTCGAGCGCGTGATCTACCTGCCGTATTTGGATCGCAACGACCGCACGCCGCTCTCGCCGCATACCGTGCTGTGGGACGACTTGCTCGCGCAGCCGGCGGTGCCGCCCCACGAGTTCCACTTCGAGCAGATGCCGTTCGATGCGCCGCTGTGGATTCTGTTCTCGTCCGGGACGACGGGTCTGCCGAAGGCCATCACCCACAGCCACGGCGGCATCCTGCTCGAGCAGCTGAAGGCGCTGCGCCTGATGATGGATCTGCATCCGGGCGATCGCATGTTCTTCTTCACCACCACCGGCTGGATGATGTGGAATTTCCTCGCGAGCGCGCTGCTCGCGGACGTGGTGCCGGTGCTTTACGACGGCAACCCCGCACATCCCGAGCCGGACATCCTCTGGAAGATGGTCGAGGAGTCCGGCACGTCGTTCTTCGGCGCGAGCCCGACCTATCAGGCGATTCTCGCGAAAGCGGGCATCGTGCCGCGCGAGCGCTTCGCTTTGTCGAAGCTCGAGTCGCTGATGCTCGCCGGGTCCCCCGTCACGGCCGAATGCACCGCCTGGTTTTACGAGAACGTGAAGAAGGACCTTTGGGTGCTGCCGGGCAGCGGCGGTACTGATGTGTGCTCCGGGTTCGTCGGCGGCGTCGTCACGATGCCGGTGCGCGCGGGCGAGATCACCGCGGCGGCGCTCGGCGTCGCGGCCTGCGCGTTCAACGAGCACGGCGCGCCGGTGGTGAACGAGGTGGGTGAGCTCGTGATCACCGAGCCCATGCCGTCGATGCCGGTGTGCTTCTGGAACGATCCGGGCGGCAAGCGCTATTTCGAGTCCTATTTTCAGGAGTTCCCCGGCGTCTGGCGTCACGGGGATTTCTTCAAGGTGAACGAGCGCGGCGGCTGCTTCGTGCTCGGCCGCTCGGATGCGACGTTGAATCGCCACGGCGTGCGCATCGGCACGGCCGAGATCTATCGCACGCTCGCGACACTGCCCGAGATCGAGGACGCGCTCATCGTGAATCTCGATCTGCCGGGCGGCGGATTTTTCATGCCGCTGTTCGTGAAGCTGAAGGGCGCCCACACGCTCGACCCGCCGCTCATCGAGAAGATCCGCGCGACCCTGCGCCGCGAGTACTCGCCGCGCCACGTGCCCGACAAGATCTACGCCGTGCCCGACATTCCGACGACGCTCACCGGCAAGAAACTCGAAGTACCGGTCCGCCGCATCCTCATGGGCGTGCCGGTGGAGCAAGCGGCGAACCGCGATGCGGTCGCCAACCCCGGGTCCCTCGACTACTTCGTCGATTACGCGAAGACTCAGCGGGACTATTCACTCACCTAGACATGCGCCCGAAAAGCGGGAGAGGCAGATGGAAGAAGCAACATTGATCATCGGCGGCCGCGACGTCAAAGCGAAGAATGCGGCGAGCTTCGCGCGTCACAATCCGATCTCCGGTGAAGAGGCGACGCGCGCTGCGGCGGCCTCGGCGGAGGACGCGAAGGCGGCGGCGGATGCGGCCGCGGCCGCCTTTCCGGCGTGGTCCGCGCTCGGTCCGAACCAGCGCCGCGCGCTGCTGAACAAGGCGGCGGACCTGCTCGAGCAGCGCGCCAACCAGTTCGCGACGCTCGTGTCGGCCGAAACCGGCGCGACCGGCGGCTGGGGTCACTTCAATATTCACCTCGCGGCGGGCATGTTGCGCGAGGCCGCGTCAATGACGACGCAGATCACGGGCGAGGTCGTGCCGTCCGACGTGCCGGGGAACATGGCTATGGCGCTGCGCCAGCCGGTCGGCGTCGTGCTGGGCATCGCACCCTGGAACGCACCGATCATCCTCGGCGTGCGCGCGATCGCGATGCCGCTCGCCTGCGGCAACACCGTCATTCTGAAGGCCTCGGAAGTCTGTCCCGCGACGCACCGGTTGATCGCGGCCACGCTGCGCGATGCGGGCCTCGCGGACGGCGTGATCAACTGCATCACGCACGAGCCGAAGGATGCGGAGCAGGTGACCGAAGCGTTGATCTCGCACCCGGCGGTGAAGCGCGTGAACTTCACCGGCTCGACGCGCGTCGGCAAGATCATCGCGATGATGAGCGCGAAGTACCTGAAGCCGTGCCTGCTCGAGCTCGGTGGCAAGGCGCCGCTCGTCGTGCTCGAGGATGCCGATGTCGATGCCGCGGTGAACGCGACCGTGTTCGGCGCGTTCGCCAACTCCGGCCAGATCTGCATGTCGACCGAGCGCGTGATCTGTCACGAGAAAGTGGCGGATGAATTCGCGCAGAAGCTCGCGAAGCGCGTCGCCGCGCTGCCGACGGGCGATCCGCGCAAGGGCGACTTCGTGCTGGGCTCGGTGGTCGGCAAGGCGACCGTCGAGCGCGTCTCGAAGCTCGTCAAGGACGCGGTCGCCAAGGGCGCCAAGGTGCTGACGGGCGGCGAAGCCGAAGGCACGGTCATGAAGGGCATCGTCGTCGACCACGTGACGCCGGGCATGGAGCTCTTCCGGGAAGAGTCGTTCGGTCCGCAGGTGTCGATCACGCGCGTGAAGAGCACCGACGAGGCGATCCGTCTCGCGAACGATACAGAGTACGGCCTCTCCGCCGCGATCTTCACCCGCGACATCGCCAAGGGCCTGGAGCTCGCGAAGAAGATCGAGACCGGCATCTGTCACATCAACGGGCCGACCGTGCACGACGAAGCGCAGATGCCGTTCGGCGGCGTCAAGGCGTCGGGCTACGGCCGCTTCGGCGGCAAGGCGGGCATCGATGCGTTCACCGAGACGCGCTGGATCACGGTGCAGCTGACGCCGCGTCACTACCCGTTCTGAGATAGACTTTCTCCTCACCCTTCGCGGCCGGCGCGGGTCTCCGCGCCGGCCGCTTGCGTATACGCTGTGCACACATTGAGCGGCCGCTGGAAACTCGGGCTGAGCCTCGCGGTGCTGACTGCCGCGCTTTGGGGCGTGCTGCCTGTTGCGCTCAGCATCCTGCTGCAGGCGGTCGATCCGTTCACGATCACGTGGTTCCGCTTCCTGACCGCGGCACTCGGGCTCGGCGCCATTCTGGCGTTACTCGGCAAGCTCCCGCGGCTCGGCGCCATCGGCGGTCGCGGGTGGATGGTGCTGCTCGTCGCGCTCGGCGGCTTGCTCGGCAATTTCGTGCTGTACCTCGTCGCGCTCACGTATGCGTCGCCGACCATCAACCAGGTCGTCACGCAGCTCTCGCCGATTCTGCTGATGCTCGGCGGCATCGTCGTGTTTCACGAGCGCTTCACGACGCGCCAATGGCTCGGGCTCGCGCTGCTGCTGGTCGGATTGCCGCTCTTTTTCAACAGGCGCTTGCCACTGCTCGCTCATATCGATTCGGGGCTCGGCCACGGCGTCGTGCTGCTCGTGCTCGCCTCGCTCGTGTGGGCGATCTATGGCCTGGCGCAAAAATACCTGCTCCGGCGAATGCAGGCGCAGCAGGTGCTCGTGCTGCTCTACGCCGGCTCGACGCTTGCACTCCTGCCGTTTGCACATCCGGGCCGGATCGTCCACGTGAGCACCGTGCAGGCCTGGCTGCTCGCCTTCGCGTGCGCCAACACCGTGCTCGCCTATGGAGCCTTCGCGGAGGCTCTGCGTCACTGGGAAGCGTCGCGCGTCGGGGCAACGCTCACGCTGACACCGCTCTTCACGATCGCAACCATGTGGGTCGTCGAGCGCGTTGCGCCGGGGCTCGTGCGCCCGGAGGAGCTGAACGTCTCGAGCCTGGTAGGTGCCGGCGTCGTAGTGGGCGGGTCGATGCTCTGCGCGCTGGGAAATCCCGCGCTGGCCGCGCGGCCCGCTGCCAAAACCGAGTTGAATCTCGGCGCGGATGAGACCAGCATGCGCAGCTGACGGCGGTCGTCGCCCGCTTGCCGCTCATGCCGTGACCCGACTCGATCCGGACCCGTTGCACGCCCACGTCGAGGCCGAGGAGACCCGCGCTCGACGCGTGCGCCTGCGTATCTTTTTCGGCGCGCCGGCGGGCGCCGGCACGAGTTACGGGATGCATGAAGCCGCGCGGACCCTCCCGCGCGGGCTCGTTGGAGGCGGTCCGTTGCGCGCCGCGGAGAGACGCGCATGACGCGCGCCATGCATCAGATCCTGGTCGTGGAGGACGAGCCGGACATTCGCACCGCCCTCCGCGCACTGCTCGATCGCGAAGGCTACCGCCTCGTCGAAGCGGCCACCGCCAAGCGCGGCGAAATCGAGGCGCGCACGCACAAGCCGGACTTGATCCTGCTCGATCTCGGCCTGCCCGATGCCGACGGCGTGAGCGTGATCCGGCACGTCCGCGAGTATTCGCCCGTGCCGATCGTCGTGCTGTCGGCACGCACGATGGAGGAGCAGAAGGTCGCCGCGCTCGACGCCGGCGCGGACGACTACGTCACGAAGCCATTCACCGCACCGGAGCTGCTGGCGCGCGTGCGCTCGGCGCTCCGCCGCAAGGCGGCCGGCGGCGACCAGTCGCCCACACTGTGTCTCGGCGCGATCACGCTCGACTTGGGGCAGCGCACGGCCAGGAACGGTTCGGGCGAGCTGCATCTCACCCCGCTCGAGTATCGAGTTCTCGGATGTCTCGCGCGCAACGTCGGGCTGATCGTCACGCAAAACCAGCTCGTGCGCGAGGTGTGGGGGCCGGATCGCGTCGGCGATACGCGCAGCCTGCGCGTCGCGGTGAAGAACCTGCGTCACAAGCTCGAGCCCGATCCGCGCAAACCGCGCTATCTCACGACCGAGGCCGGCCTCGGCTATCGCCTGCGCGTCGAGGATGCCGCGCCGCTGCCGGCGGCGGATCCGCGCAGCTAGCTCTCGGTGGGGAACTGCGCGATCGTCGTCTGGTAAGCGGTTTGCGCGGTCTTCTCGAGCGGCCAGGAACGCAGCTCCTGCGAGAGCACTTCGATCCCGACGGGACCGGTGTAGTTCGAGCTCGGCAGCCGCGCGACGAACCCCTTCACGTCGAATTCTCCCTGGCCGCAGAGCTTGCGGTGCGCTGTGGTCTCGGTGACGAGGTCCATCCCGGGCGGCGTCTTCAGGTACCCGTCGTTGATCTCGAGGCCGACGAAATACGCCTTCGGAAAGCGCATCACCGCGTCGTACGGGATGCCGAGCTTCACGATGTGCCACAGATCGAAAATGATGCCGCCGTTCTTCTGTGCCGCGCCCTCGACCAGCCGCCGCGCGGCATCGAGCGTCTCGATCACCGAGAAGGGCATGAGCTCGAAGGCGATCCTGATGCCGCGCGCCGCCGCCTCGCGGCAGAGCTGACCGAACTCGTCGATCAGCCGCGGCAGCGGGCAGGGCGTCTTGAAGAAGTCCCCCACCTTCAGGTGACGGGCGCCGAGCGCCTCGCAGGCATCGAACAGCAGCTTCTTGCGCTGGTCCGCCGCCGTGCGGCGCGCGCCGGGCTCGAGAAAGAAGTCCGCGAGGAACTCGATCTCGATGTACTTCATGCCGTTCGCGTCGAGGATGCGCTTCATCTCAGGGAACGGGTAGCGCTTCAGGACGTGCTCGATGTCGGCGTGCCACAGGCCCACGCCCTTGAACCCCGCGCGCGCGGCGGCTTCGATGCGCTCGCGGAACTCGAACGTGCTGTATTCCTTGTCGGTGTGCGGCAGGGCGCCGCCGGACAGAGTCCAATAGGACGCGATCAATTCGACGTTCGGTGCGGGCATCGGCGGTCCTCTCGCGAGAGGCGTCGATCATAACCTCACTCCGGCGCGCCTCAAATGCAGCGACACGTGCGCGTCCGCACGCGGTACGGCGACTCGCCGCGAATGGCTAGTGTTCGGTCGGCGCCGTCGCTGCGCGCGCGCGCCGGCGGCGCAAAGCCACAGGTTGGCCGACCGCCGTGCCCTGCGCGTAGTCGACGCCGGCTGCCGCGAGCTCGCGAAGCTGCTCGCGCGTGCCGACCGAGTCCATGATCGTCGCGCGCCCGAGTGCGCGATTGATCTGATGCAGGGAGCGCAGCAGCGTCGCGCCGACGCGCTTGCCGCCGCCTTCCATGATGGCCGGATAGTCGAGCTTCACGAACGAGACCGGCAGGGACTTCAGGTAAGCGAACGAGGAGATGCCGCGGCCGAAGCCATCGAGCGTGAAGCCGAAGCCCTGCGCGCCGAGCTCGTGCACCAATTCGCTCACCTGCGGCAGGCACGAGCCGAGCGCCTGCTCTTCGATCTCGAGCCCGAGATGCGCCGGCTGCACGCCGTTCGCGCGCGCGGTCTCGCCGATGAAGTCCGCGAGATCCTCGTCCTCGAACGAGGCCCGCGTCAGGTTGAGAAACCAGCGATCGACGTGCGGATTGGCGTGCTGATGACGCGCAATCCAGCGGCACGAGGCCTCGATGCTCCAGCGGTCGACCTTGCGGGCGAGCGTCGGATGATCGCTCGCCAGATCGGCGAGCGAGAGCACCTCCGGCTCGCGCGCGCCGCCGTCGAGCTGGATCACGATTTCGTAGTGCGCGTGCGCCCGCCGATCGCGAATAGGCGCGATCCGCTGCGCCTGCAGGCGCAGCTCGTCCGCTTCGAGCGCGCGGCTCACGATGTGCCCGAGCTGTCGCGCCCGGCCGAGGCGCGTGTTCGTGCTGCCCTCGCTCGTGAAGAGCTTCACCGCGTCGCCGCCTTGCGCTTTCGCGTCGTAGCACGCCATATCGGCGCGCTCGAGGAACGTGAGCCACGTGGAGTCCGCGCCGGAGCCCATGCCGATGCCGAGACTCGCGCGCACCGGGAGCGTCTGGCCGGCCCAGATGAAGGGCTCGCTTTCCAGCGCCTTCAACATGGCGTGCGCAACGCGCAGGGCGCTTTCTTCGCTCGTGCGCTCGAGCAGCACGATGAACTCATCGCCCCCGAAGCGGGCGATGAGATCGCCCGCGCGCACCGACTTGCGCAAGGCGGTGCTCACGTGCCGCAGGAAGTCGTCGCCGGCGCGATGGCCGAGACGGTCGTTGATCTTCTTGAAGCCGTCGAGATCGATCATGACGACGGCGAGGGTGCTGCGATCGACCGCCGCGTTCTGCAGCGCCGATTGCATGCGCCGCTCCATCTCGCGGCGATTCAGCAAACCCGTGAGCGCATCGTGGCTCGCTTCGTACGACCACTGGCGCGCCCGCTTGTGAGCGGCCGTGACATCCGCGATCGTCCCTTCGAAATAGAGCGGCACATTGCGCGAGTCGCGTACCAGGCGTGCGCTGTGCAGGACGACGAGCCGCTCACCGTTCTTGTTCCGCAGCGTCACCTCGCGGCTGCGAATCTCGCCGGTCGCTTCCAGCTCGCGTCGCCACTTGAGGTGATCCTCGTAGTTCGCGCAGATGTCCGTGCCGAAATCGAGCTTCAGCACTTCCTCCTCGTTCTCGTATCCGAGGAGCGTGACGAACGCGGGATTGATCGTGATGAGCTTGTCGTCGCAGGTGGCCTGATACACGCCCGCGGCCGTGCTCTCGAACATGGTTCGATAACGCGCCTCGGATGCGCGCAGCGCGAGCACCGTGTGCGTGCGCTCGAAGGCGAGGCGCAGCACCTTATCGAGGATCGAGGCGGTCAGCTCGTCCTTGACCAGGTAGTCGAGCGCGCCGCGCCGCGTGGCTTCGACCCCTGTCTCTTCCTGGGTACGGTCGACGAGTACGATGATCGGCACCGTGCCCGCCTTGCTCTGAAAGCGCAGAAAGGCCGGCAGGTCACGCCCATCGGGCAGGGCCAGATCGAGAATCGCGGCCGCGTACTTGTCCGTCGCGAGCCGTGCGATGCCTTCGGCCAGGGTGTGCGCGTGCGCGACCGCATAGTTGCGGGCGCGAAGCTTCTCCAATGCGCGCGCGGCCGGGCCGGGTTCCGGGCGGGCGTCTTCGATCAGTAGAATCGAGCCGTCGCTCATGAGGTGGGCACAGATGACCGGGGCATTGTGGCCGGCAGGATATGACCCGCGCCGGGGCGCGGGCGGGACGTGGTTGGCATTTGCGCAAAGCCCACGCCGGCGCCCCGTCAAACGGAGCGCTGCATCCGGGCAGGTGCCGTCCGACCCGTGCACGGCCCGCCGGTCCGGGCTTTCCCTGTCAGTCGATGCGCATCTCTTCCTTGGTAGAGTCCCTGACACACCGGTTGAGGCGAGATAGCACCCCGCGCTCGACCCCCGTCGTACTCGTTTTCTGGAGGCTCCCGTGAACGCTGTTCCGCAATCCACGATCGCTGCCCAGCCGGCTCCATCCCCGGCAGTGGCGAAGTTTCTGAAACGCGCGCCCCGTCTGCTGATCGGGGGCGAGTGGGTGGAGTCGAAGTCGCAGAGCCGCATTCCCGTGATGGATCCGGCCACGGGCCGCGAGATCGCCTCGGTCCCCGATGCGAACGCGGCCGACGTCGACCGCGCGGTCGCCGCGGCGCGCGCCGCGTTCGAGCAGGGTCCCTGGCCCGACATGCTGCCGGCGCAGCGCGAGGCGCTGCTCTGGAAGCTCTCCGATCTCATCGAGAAGCACACCGATGAGCTCGCCGAGCTCGAGAGCGTGAACAACGGCAAGACCAAGTTCATGGCGACCGTCGTCGATGTCGCCGGCACCCGGGACTATTTCCGGTACATGGCCGGATGGGCGACCAAGATCGAGGGCGCAACCTTCCAGACCTCGATCCAGGGGCCGCCGGGCACGAAGTTCCACACCTACTACACGCGCGAGCCGGTCGGCGTCGTCGCGGCCATCGTGCCGTGGAATTTCCCGCTCGCGATGGCGGCGTGGAAGCTTGGACCGGCGCTCGCGACGGGTTGCACGGTGGTGCTGAAGCCCGCGGAGCAGACCCCGCTCACGGCGTTGCGGCTTGGCGAGCTGATCATCGAGGCCGGCTTCCCGCCGGGTGTCGTCAACATCCTGACGGGCAATGGCGAGACGACGGGCGCCGCGCTCGTCGCGCATCCGGGCGTCGACAAGGTGGCGTTCACCGGCTCGACGCAGGTCGGCAAGATCATCAACAAGTCGGCGACGGACACCTTGAAGCGCGTCTCGCTCGAGCTGGGCGGCAAGTCGCCGGTCATCGTGTTCCCGGACGTCGATCTCAACAACGTCGTGGGCGGCGCGGCCAATGCCATCTTCTTCAACTCCGGGCAGGTGTGCACGGCGGGCTCGCGGCTCTTCGCGCACAAGAGCGTGTTCGACAAGATCGTCGAAGGGGTGAGCGCCGCCGCCAGCTCGATCAAGCTCGGGCCGGGGCTCGATCCGCAGACACAGATGGGGCCGCTGGTCTCGCGCGAGCAGCAGGAGCGCGTGCTCGGATACATCGATGCGGGCCGCCGCGAAGGCGCATCGATCACGGTGGGCGGGGAGGCACCCGCGCACGAAGGCTACTTCGTGAAGCCGACCGTGATGGTGAACGTGAAGCCCGAGATGAAAGTCGTGCGCGAGGAGATCTTCGGGCCGGTGCTCGTTGCGCAGCGCTTCGAGGACATCAACGAGATCGCCGCGATGGCGAACGATACGCCGTACGGCCTGGCCGCGAGCGTGTGGTCGAACGATGTGCGCACGGTGAACCGGATCGTGCCGAAGATTCGCGCGGGCACCGTCTGGGTGAACTGCCACAACTTCGTGGACCCGAACATGCCGTTCGGCGGCTTCAAGCAGTCGGGCTACGGGCGCGAGCACGGACGCGTGGTGTTGGACATGTACACGGAAGTGAAGTCCGTGTGCATGATGATTTGAGCTGAGCGGATAGTGCATCGGGGTCGGCGTGCGGGAGGCGCCGACCCCTTCGTTTGGGGGTCTTCATGAGTTCGCTGCGAGTGCTCGCCATGAGCATGATGGGCCTTCTGCTGGCCGCGTGTGGGCGTGGGACGGACGGCACGGCCACTCCTGCGGGCGCGGCGCCGAAAGCCGCCGCCCCGGCGCAGGTCGATGCGGCACGGCTCGTCGCGGCGAGCGTGGCCGACAGCAAGGACGCCGGCAATTGGATGAGCTACGGCCGCACGTACGATGAGCAGCGTTTCAGTCCGCTGCGGCAGATCGACGCGAGCACCGTTGCCAATCTGAAGCTCGCGTGGCACTACGATCTCGATACCGCGCATCGCGTGCAGGAAGCGACGCCGCTCGTCATCGACGGCGTGATGTACGTGTCGAGCGCGTGGAGCAAGGTGTTCGCGCTGGACGCCGCGACGGGGAAGGAGCTCTGGACGTACGACCCGAAGGTTCCGGGCACGGCGGGCGTCAACGCCTGCTGCGACGTCGGGAATCGAGGCGTCGCCGCCTGGAACGGCAAGATCTATGTCGGCACCCTCGATGGCCGTCTCGTCGCGCTCGACGCCGCCACGGGCAAGGTCGTCTGGGAAAAGATGACCGTCGACGCGGGCACACGCTACACGATCACCGGCGCACCGCGGGTCGCGAAGGGCAAGGTGCTCATCGGCAATGGCGGCGCGGAGATGGGCGTGCGCGGCTATGTGTCGGCCTACGACGCTGAGACCGGCGAGCTCGCCTGGCGCTTCTACACGGTGCCCGGCGATCCGGCGAAAGGCTTCGAGTCGCCCGCGCTCGAGAAGGCCGCGCAGACCTGGAAAGGCGAGTGGTGGAAGCTCGGGGGCGGCGGCACCGTGTGGGATTCCATCGTGTACGACCCGAAGCTCGATCTCGTGTACATCGGCGTCGGCAACGGCTCACCGTGGAATCATTCGATTCGCAGCCCGGGCGGCGGCGACAATCTCTATCTGTCGTCGATCGTCGCGTTGCGGGCCGATACCGGCGAGTACGTCTGGCACTACCAGACGACGCCCGGCGAGAGCTGGGATTTCACGGCGACGCAGCCGCTGATGCTGGCGCAGCTGCAGATCGGCGATCGCATGCGCGACGTGATCATGCAGGCGCCGAAGAACGGGTTCTTCTACGTGCTGGATCGCGCCACCGGCGAATTGCTGTCCGCGAAGGCGATGGTGCCGATGACCTGGGCCACCGGTATCGATATGAAGACGGGTCGGCCGATCGAGAACCCCGCCGCGCGTTACGACCAGACCGGCAAGCCGTTTGTGTCGCTTCCCGGCCCGATGGGTGCGCATAGCTGGCAGCCGATGTCGTTCAGCCCATCGACCGGGCTCGTGTACGTGCCGATGAACGATGCGGCGTTCGTGTACATCCCCGATATGAAGTTCGCGCCGACGCCGTTGAGCTTCAACGTCGGGGTCGATTTCGGCGCGGGCTCGTTGCCGATCACCGACGAGAAGGCGATGGCGCAGGTGAAAGCAGGCACCAAAGGCCACCTCTCGGCCTGGGACCCCGTCGCGCAGAAGGAAGTCTGGCGTGTCGACTACGCGCATCCGTGGAACAGCGGCACGCTGGCGACCGCGGGCGGTCTGGTTTTTCAGGGCACGAGTGAGGGCCAGCTCAACGCGTACAAAGCGGACAGCGGCGCGAAGCTGTGGTCCGCCGAGACGCAAGCCGGCGTCGTGGCCGCGCCGATCTCTTATGAAGTGAATGGCGAGCAATACATCGCCGTCGAAGTGGGTTGGGGCGGCGCGTATGCGCTGGCCGCCGGGCCGCTCGCGCTCGACTCGCACGGAGGCGGCAATTTCCCTCGCGTGCTCGCTTTCAAGTTGAATGGGACGGACACGCTCCCCGCCGCGATGCCGCCCGCGCCGCGCAAGCTCGTGCCGCCGCCGAATACGGCCAAGGCGAGTGTCGTGGCCGCTGGCAAGGCGAAGTACCACCGGTTCTGCGGGACGTGTCACGGGGACAGCGCGGTGAGCGGTGGAGTGCTGCCGGACTTGCGCTACTCCTCGGCGTTGAACAACGAGAAGCTGTGGAGGCAGATCGTGCACGACGGCGCGTTGCAGACGCAGGGGATGGTGTCGTTTGCGTCCGTGCTGAGCGAAGCGGACATGGATGCGATACGCGCGTATCTGATCGCGCGAGCGAACGAGGACGCCGCGAAGGAACGCCTGGCCCAGGGAACAGCCCAGAACTGATCCAGGGGAACTGATTCGCCGCCCGATTGCGGCACTCTTCGGCCGCAATCGGCCGGTGGCGCGTGCGAAGGTGCCGCGCGAAGGTGCGCCGTGGACGGGCGCGCGGCGCGCGCGCAGGTGCGGCGCTGGGGCGCGGCGCGAGGCCGTCGCGAAAGTGTGCAGGTTCGGCGGCAGGTCGCCGCGAAAGTGTGCGCGCGGTGCCAGGTGGTCGCGAAAGTCTACGGCGCCGCGCGCAGCGCGCTCTCGCGTCCGCAATGTGGGCCGCTGCGCCGGGCCACTCGACGGGTCGCCGGATTTCGCTCAAGGTCTGCCGCTCGCAGAGCTTCCGCAAGGTGTCCGCATGCCGAAAAGAGAGTTCCGCCGCATCGCCACGGAAGAGGCTTTTGCGACACCCGAGCAGCTCGACGCGCTGCGCGAGCTCGTGAAGTCGAGCCGCGAGTACGACCCGGATACGTTCCTCGCCCGGATGCAGACCGAGGGCCCGATCTCGCGCCGGCTGCTCGATGTGGAAGAGGAGCGTCTGCGCATCATGGATCAATCCGGCATCGCGATGGCGGTGCTCGCGATGACCTCCACCGGCGTGCAGCAGTTCGAAGCGAGCAAGGCCGCGAAGATCGCCGAGATCGGCAACGATCGGCTCGCGGAGCTCATCCGGCGCCATCCGACGCGCTATGCCGGTCTCGCGACCATTCCGGTGCAGGACCCGCGCCGCGCAGTCCAGGAAATGGAGCGCGCCATCCGCACGCTGAAGCTGAACGGCGTCATGATCAACTCGCACACGAACGGCGAGTACCTTGACGAGGAGAAGTACTGGCCGATCCTCGAAGCGGCGGCGGGTCTCGACGCGACGGTCTACATTCACCCGCGCGCGCCGTCACCGGCGATGGCCGCGCCGTACCGCAAATATCAGCTCGAGCACGCGATCTGGGGTTACGCGGTGGAAGTCGGGCTGCACGCCGTGAAGCTGATGATGAGCGGCGTGCTCGATCGGTACCCGAGCCTGCGCCTCGTGATCGGGCACATGGGCGAGAACATTCCCTATGCGCTCTATCGGCTGGACTACATGCACGGCCACTACCCATTCGACCGGCCGAAGCTGCAGCTCACGCCGGGCGAATACTTCCGGCGCAACTTCTGGATCACGACCAGCGGCGTGAACTGGGTGCCGGCGCTCGAGTTGTGCATCAAGGTGCTCGGCGCGGACCGCATCATGTGGGCGGTCGACTATCCATATCAGGAGACGGTCGAGGCGACCCAGTGGCTGAACGAGGCGCCGATCTCGGATTCCGATAAGGAAAAGATCTTCCACCTGAACGCCGAGAAGGTGTTCAAGCTGCCCGCAAAGTGAGCGACACATGACGATTGCCCACCGCCCCCTCGGCCGCTCCGGCCTCACGATCCGTGGACCGTTCGCGCTCGGCGGCAACGTGTTCGGCTGGACCGCCGACGAGCGCAAGTCCTTCGAGGTGCTCGATGCGTTCGTCGCCGCCGGGCTCAACTTCATCGACACGGCGGACGCCTACTCGATGTGGGTGCCCGGCCATGAGGGCGGCGAGTCGGAGGCGATGATCGGCAAGTGGCTTGCGGCGCGCGGCAATCGCGACAAGGTGCTGATCGCGACGAAGCTCGGCGTGGAGGTCGTGCCCGGCGAGAGCGGGCTCTCGCGCCAGTACATGCAGCGCGCGGTCGAGCGCTCCCTGCGCCGGCTCAAGACGGACTACATCGACCTGTACCAGGCGCATCGTGACGATCCGAACACGCCGATCGAGGAAACGCTCGCGGCGTTCCAGGAGCTGATCAAGGCGGGCAAGGTGCGCGCGATCGGCGCCTCCAACTTCAGCGCACCGCGCCTTGCGGAGTCGCTGCGCGTGAGTGCCGAGCACGGGCTGCCGCGATACGAAAGCCTGCAGCCCTGGTACAACCTGTACAACCGCGCGGAATTCGAGCACGAGCTCGCCGCGCTCTGCGAGCGCGAGAACATCGGCGTGATTCCCTATTTCGCGCTCGCGAGCGGCTTTATGACCGGCAAGTATCGTTCGGAAAGCGACTACGCGCGCAGCCCGCGCGGCTATCGCATCAAGGACATGATGAACGAGCGCGGCCTGCGCATTCTCGGTGCGCTCGACCGGCTGGCGAAGGAGCTCAACGCGACGCCCGCGCAACTCTCGCTGGCCTGGCTGGTCGCGCGCGGCGTCACGGCGCCCATCGCCAGCGCTACGAGCGCCGCGCAGCTACATGAGCTTCTCGGCTTCCTCGACGTGAAGCTCGACGCCGCGGCGATGGCGCTCCTGAACGATGCGAGCGCCGGCGGCGCAATCGACGAGCCCCGCGCGCCGCCGCCGCGGCGGGCCTGAGAGGCGCGCCGCGCGGGCCGCGCGAACGGCTCGGCTTTCAGAGCACCGCGTAGTAGCGAATCACCGAGTGATCCGGGTTCGACTTGCGCTCGCCCGCGCCGACGATGACGGTGCGGTTCAGCCAGTCGTGCGGGCCTTCCGGAGCCCGGAAGTACGGCGTGCAGCGAAAGTATCCAGGCCGCGGCGGCGCGCCCGGTTGCGCCGGGGTTGTGCCGTACACGTACCCTTGATTCCTTATATAGATGAGGGCGCCGTCATCCGCCTGCAGCAGATAGTGCGCGTTCAGCTCGACGACGCCGTCGGTGCGCACCGTGCCCCAGTCCGCGCCGCTGTAGTCCACCACCTTGCCATTCAACCGGGGACCTTCGATGACCCCGGTCTTCACCGACACGTAGCCTTGCTGCGCGCCTCCCGACACCGGCCCCCAAATGCGCCGTTCGTGGAAATCCAGGCGCACGTCGAATACGTGCTCGAGCCGCAGATTGACTGATATCTCCATGCTGGGAACGCTCCTCGAAATCAAACCGATGCGTCGATCACGGCACTGCGGCCCTCTTCGCGAACCGCCCGCACGGCGCGCGCGATCGCGGCCTCCACTTCGTCGACGCGCGTGATGCGCTCGGCATGCGCACCGCCCGCGGCGGCCGCGATGCCGGCGTAGTCCGGCGGCGGATCGAAGCTCACCGCGATGTCGTCCCCCTGGCTCGCGAGCCCTTGCGGGTGCACGCCCATCGCGGAGTAGCGCGGCGCGCGCCAGCCTTTGTTGTTGAAGATCACTTGCAGGAAGGGCGCCCGATAGCGCTTCGACATCCAGTGCACGGTGCCGGGGATGGAAAACATGTACGTGCCGTCGCCCGTCATCGTGGTGACGAACGCATCCGGCTTGGCGAGCTTCACGCCCACCGCCGCTCCACCGTTCCAGCCCAGCGAGCCGCCGCCGCTCGTCATGAGCGTGCCGGGCTTCGTGCGCCTCACGTGGTTGGCGACGTTGTGGAAGTTCGTTACCGCTTCACTGAGCACGATCGCGTCCGGGCCGATGGCGCGCCCGACGCACGCACTCAGATACTCGGGCGTGATCGCATCGCCGGTCGGCTGCTCCGCCTTGCGCAGCATCTCCTCCCGCTCGGCGTGCAGTCGCTCATAGTGCCCGCGCCGCTCGTTCACGAGCGACTCGTTGACCTTCACGGTATCGAGATAGCTGTTGATCTGCCCGAGCGCGACGACGACGTCCGCGCGATAGACCTGCTCCGCGCCGATGTACCACAGCGGCATCTGCTCCTTCAGCGGATCCGTGTCGATGTGAATGATGCGCGCATCGCGACTCGGCCGGTTGATTTGCGGAATCCAGGGCACGTCGCTGTCGACGACGAGGATCACGTCCGCCTCGGCGAGCTGCGGGCTCTGCCGCTTCTCGTTCCACTGACTCCCCTGATAGAGCGGATGATCGTGCGGGAAACTCAGATGATTCGGCACTGATTCGTGCACACCGATGCCGAGACGCTCCGCGAGCCGGACGAGCTGCTCGACGGCCGCAAGGTTCCGGCCCGCATACGAGGTGACGATGAGCGGGCGCTTCGCGTTGGCGAGCAGCGTCGCGATGTTTTCCGGCGCGCCGGGCGGCAAGGCGGCGGGCGCGATGGCCGGCCACTTCGCGCGCTCGAGCGTCACCGGCGCGATCTCCTGCTCCATGATCTCGCGCGGACCCACCATGTACACGGGTCCCTTCGGCTCGCTGTGCGCAAATTGCATGGCGCGCGCGATGAGCTGCTTCACGTTCGCACCGACGCGGATCTCGTTGTCGTAGCGCATGTAGCCGCGCACGAGCCCGCGCTGGTCGAACACGTCCTGCAGCCACTGAATGAATTCGTTGCGCGAGCCGCGCGCCTCGCCATCCTGAGTCGCGGGCGATGCACCGGCGAATACGAACAGCGGCACGCGTCCCTTGGCGGCGTTGTGTACCGCGCCGGCGAGCGACTGGGTGCCGCACTCGACGTGGACCACCACCGCCTGCGCGCGTCCGGTGACCATTGCGTACCCGTGCGCGGCGGTCATCGCGACGAACTCATGAGGCGCGGTGATGAGCTTCGGCATCTTCTTGCCGGCGCGCCGGCCGGCGGCATAGGCCTCGACGATCGAGGTATGGTCGCTGCCCAGATTGCAGAACACATACTCGACACCCGTCTCGAGCAACGCCTCGAGAAATGCGGTTCCGGTGGTGTATGACATGCGGGAATGGTAGCCCACTACCGGAGTGACCGCGTCTGCACGGCAAGGCCCGGGTTCCGGTGCGGCCCCCAGACGGTCAGCGCGCGCGCCGCGCGGGGCGAATGGCGCAGCTTCACCGCTCCCGAGCGGTCGGCCGCGCCTCGCCACGTTGACCCCGGCGCCGATTTCTCTTCTAGTGCCCGCACCACGCGGAGGGGTTCGATATGGCAACGGTCACAGGCGGCGAGCTGGTCGTCCGCACTCTCCTGGCGGCGAACGTGCGGCACGTGTTCGGTCTGCACGGCGCCCATCTGGAAACGATCTTTCAATCGCTCGCG
>DASZSS010000394.1:0-19099 GCA_035548535.1 Steroidobacteraceae bacterium | reverse complement strand
TGATGCGCGATACCGTCGGATCGTCCGTCGGCGCGACGGACAGCGACTCGATGTTGTAGCCGCGGGTGGAAAAGAGCCCGGCCACCCGGCTCAAGGCTCCGGCTTCGTTCTGCAGGAGGATGGCGATGATATGACGCATTGGAGATTGGACGGCCCGGTGGGCCATGGATGGGACGCTTGAGCATCATAGCCGGTTACGGCTAGTCTCCAAGGTCCCCGGCCCACATCGGGCCCTCCGATACAGATTCCAATGACCGATACCGTCATCCAGCCCCGCCCCGTGGGACATCCGCTCGCCGGTCAAAGAATGACCGGCGCCCAGATGATCATGCAGGTCGTTGCGGATGAGGGTGTAACGGCCATTTTCGGCTACAGCGGCGGGGCGATCCTGCCGACCTACGACGCCGTATTCCTCTACAACGCCGAGCAGGAAAAGAGCGGCGGCAGGCAGATTCCGCTCATCGTGCCCGCGAACGAGCAGGGCGCGGGGTTCATGGCCGCGGGCTATGCGCGCTCCACGGGGCGCGTCGGCGTGTGTCTCGTGACGTCGGGCCCGGGTGCGACGAACACCGTCACGCCGGTGCGCGACTGCATGGCCGATTCGGTCCCGATCGTCGTGATCTGCGGGCAGGTCTCGCGCGCCGCCATCGGCACGGACGCGTTCCAGGAAGCGCCGGTCCCTTCGATCATGGGTGCCGTCGCCAAGCACATCTTTCTCGTCACCGATCCGACCAAGCTCGAAGCGACGGTGCGCACCGCGTTCGACATCGCGCGCACCGGCCGCCCCGGCCCGGTGGTCATCGACGTGCCGAAAGACGTGCAGAACTGGGAAGGGACGTTCGTGGGCGGTGGCATGCTGCCCATTCCGGGATATCGCCGCCGCATGAACGAGCTCGCGACGCGCGTGATCGATAGTGCGGAGTGCGCCCGCTTCTTCGAGATGCTGGGCGAAGCGCGGCGGCCGCTCATCTACGCCGGCGGCGGCGTCATCAACGCGAACGCGTCGGACGCGCTCACCGAGCTCGCGCAGACGTTCGGCATTCCGGTCGTCACCACGCTCATGGGCATTGGCGCGTTCGACACGATGCACCCGCTCAGCATGCGCATGCTCGGCATGCACGGCGCGGCGTTCGCGAACTACGCGGTGGACGATTGCGATTTCCTGATCGCCGTCGGCGCGCGCTTCGACGATCGTGTGGCCGGCGTGCCGGCGAAATTCGCGCGCAACGCGAAGAGGATCGCGCACCTCGACATCGATCGCGCCGAGGTCAACAAGGTGAAGCGCGTGCAATGGAGCCACGTCGGCCAGTTGGCCGACGCGCTGCGTGCCTTGACCGCTTACGGCAAGCGCGAGGGCTTCGCGCGCGACTACGGCACGTGGCACGCGGAGCTGGCGGAGCTCAAGCGCAGGTACGCGATGAACTACGACCGCGCGAGCGAGCTGATCCAGCCCTACTACGTCATCGAAGAGATCAACAAGCACGCCAAGGGCGAGGCGATCATCGCGACCGGCGTCGGCCAGCACCAGATGTGGGCCGCGCAGTATTGCGACTTCCGCTCGCCGCGGCTGTGGCTCACCTCGGGCAGCATGGGCACGATGGGCTTCGGCCTGCCGGCCGCCATCGGTGCGCAGATCGCGCATCCGGATCGGCTCGTCATCGACATCGACGGCGACTCCAGCATCCGCATGAACATCGGCGAGCTGGAGACCGTCACGACGTACGACCTGCCCGTGAAGGTGGTCGTGCTGAACAACTACGGCGACGGCATGGTGAAGCAGTGGCAGAAGCTCTTCTTCAAGGGGCGGCTGTCGGCGAGCGACCGCTCGCTCCACAAGAAGGATTTCGTGCGCGCCGCGCAGGCGGACGGGTTCACCTACGCCGTGCGGCTCGACAAGAAAGCGGACGTGCCGCGCGTGATCGCGGAGTTCATCAACTATCCGGGACCGGCGTTCCTCGAGGTGATCATCGATCGCGACGCGGGCGTGTACCCGATGGTGGGACCGGGCCAGGCGTACGACGAGATGATCACGGGCGAGCACATCGCCTCGCGTCACAAGGTCGAGATCAAGACGCCGGGTCCGTCGGAGATGTTCTGATGAAGTACCTGCACACGATGGTGCGCGTCACCGATCTCGACGCATCGCTGAAGTTCTATTGTGATGCGCTCGGGTTGCGCGAGGTGTCGCGCAAGGAAGTGCCGCAGGGGCGTTTCACTCTCGTATTCCTCGCCGCGCCCGGCGACGAGAGCGCGCAAGTCGAGCTGACGTACAACTGGGATCCGGAGACCTACACGGGGGGCCGCAACTTCGGGCACCTCGCGTATCAGGTCGACGACATCTACGCGGCATGCCAGCGCCTGAAGGATCACGGCGTGACGATCAATCGGCCGCCGCGCGACGGGCACATGGCGTTCGTGCGCTCGCCCGACAACATTTCCATCGAGCTGCTGCAAAAAGGCGGCCCCTTGCCGCCGGCGGAGCCCTGGAAGTCGATGCCTAACGTCGGGCAGTGGTGAGCACGGGCGCGAGCTCGCCGGACGCGATTCACGCCCAGCACGCCGCGCGCCTTCGCGGCATTGTCTGCATGCTCGTCGCGGTGGGGTCGTTCTCCTGCCTCGACACCTTCCTGAAGCTGCTCGCGGCGCATTACCCGCCGATGCAGGTGAGCGCGCTGCGTGGTGCTGCGTCGCTGCCGTTTCTCATCTTGCCTGCGCTCCTCACGAAGCGTGCGCAGGAGCTGGCGCCGCGCCGGATCGGCTGGCATCTCTTTCGCGGCGTGCTGCAGATCGCCACGCTCGCGACGTTCGTCTACGCGCTGCGCTCGCTCTCGCTCGCGGACACCTATGCGATCTTTCTGTCCGCGCCGTTGATGGTGACGGCGCTCTCGGTGCCGCTCTTCAAAGAGCACGTGGGTTGGCGGCGCTGGCTCGCGATCGGCGTGGGGTTGAGCGGCGTGCTGGTGATGCTGCGGCCTTCGGGCTCGGGCCTGATGACCCTCGGCGCCGTGGCCGCGCTCTTCTCGGCCGCGACATACGCCGCCGGCGTGCTCACGGTGCGCATGCTGGCGCGTACGGAGACTGCCGCGAGCATCACACTCTGGCCACTCGTCGTAATGACCATCGTGACCGGCGCGTATTCCATGCCGGGCTGGGTTGGCGTGCGTGCGGAGCATTTCGGCTGGATCGTCATGATGGGCGTGGTCGGCGCTCTCGGCACGCGCATGCTCACGGAAGCGTTTCGCGCCGCGCCCGCGTCAGTCGTCGCGCCGTTCGAATACACAGCGCTCGTGTACGGTGTCGCAATCGACTGGGCCCTCTGGAGCAAGCTGCCGGCGCTGCGAGTCATCCTCGGCGGCGCGGTCGTCATCGCGAGCGGCCTGTTCCTGATCTGGCGCGAACGGCAGTTGCGCCTCGCGAGCGTGGCGGCCGCGCCCTCGGCGTAAACCGCCACGGACAGCGAGGCCAACGGTCAGCGAGGCCAACGGTCAGCGAGAGCTCGCGCGCATCCGGCGAGCGCGCCGGTCCGGCGCGAACGTGAGTTGTCCCGGCGACGACCGCGCCGTAGCGGTTAGCCGTTACTGCAGCGAGATCTCGATCCTGCCGTCGCGTTCGATGCTACGGAGCTGAGTCGTGGGGAGCACGGCCGCGAGCGCATCCGCCGGACCCAGATCACCGACCGACCCGCTGAGGACCGCGCGGTCGGCTTCCATTTCCGCAGCCGGCGTGGTGTACACGATCTCGCGCCCGAGCTCGCGGCCCACCCACGTCAAGAATTCGCGCACGGGGCGGCCATCGATATCGAACGGCGGCGCCGCCTGCGCAGCCCACGACCAGTCCTCATCGCTCGGCGAGATCGCGTCCCGCTGAATCTCGCCGGACGTCGTCACCAGCAACTGCTCACCCACCGCTGCGCTCTGGGCAGCGCCACCTTTCTCGGGCACCAGCGCGACGCGTCCCTCGCGCACGCGGATGCGCGTGCCGTCGCGCATGATCCGTGCTTCGTATTGCGTGCCGACATGTTGGACGATGCCCGCCGGAGTGCCGACGCGCAGATGCTCGGAATGCTGCGGGGTCGCGCCCGCATCGACATACACCGCGCCCGATTTCACGTCGATGCGCTCCGGATCGACGAACGCAATCCGCGTGTCGTGATCGAGCCGCACCGAAACACCATCGCGCAACTGGAGCGCGACGCGCCCGTCCGCACCGGTCTCGAGCGCCTCTCCGACGTGCAGCGGCGCGGCCACGACGTGCCACCTCCCGAAGCGACCCGAGCGCACCTGAGCGGTCCCCACGATGCGGCTCACATTCGCGACGACTTCATGGGAGGGAGCGAAATACGCGCGCCCGATCCACACGGCCAGCGCCGCCATCGCTAGCGACGCGGCGAGCGCGAGATAGACGCGCCGCCGATGGCGGCGCGCCACCGTCCGGCGCCATTCCGCATGCACGGCAGCGCGAACGGCGGCCTTCATTTCCTCGGCAGGTTGCGCGCGCCCGCCGGCTGCGCGCAGCACACGCGCGATACCTGCCTCGTCAGGGTCGATGTCGGACATGACAGTTCCTCACGTCTCGAGCGCCGCGGCGATGTCTTCCGCCGCGGACCCAAAAACTTTCTCCAGGGCCTCCCGGAACGATACGCGGGCGCGCGCGAGCAGCGATTGCGCCGCGGTGTGGCCGATCCCGAGCCGCTCCCCGATCTCCTCGACCGAGCGGCCCTCGACGTACTTCCACTCGAGCGCATCGCCATAGCGCGCGGGCAGCCGATCGAGCACCGTCTGCACGAGCCGCCCGACCTCCGCGCGGCCATAGCCCTTCACGAGGTCGTATTCGTCCGGCGCCTCGATCGACTCGATGGCCGCGCGCAGCTCCGGGCGATCGTCGATCAGGACCAGGTGATCGGAGTGGCGCCGCTCGACCCGCAGCCGATCCACGATCTCGCGCCGGCAGATCTGGCAGAGCCAGGTGAAGAGCGCGGCTTCGCCGCGATAGTCAGCCAGTTTACGCATCGCCTTGCCCAACGCCGCCTGCACCACCTCGCGCGTCGCCTCCACATCCCCGTTGAGGCGCGGCAAGGCGAAGCGGTACAGGCGCGGAAAGTGACTCTCGAAGAACGCGTCGAACGCGCGTTCCTCGCCTGCGAGCATGCGTCGTATCAGCTCGGACTCGTCCGTCATGGCAGGTAAGACGGGCTTGCTCACGGGGATCAATCGGGCAAGGTCTGGGGGTCTGGGTGGCCTCAATATTGGGCGGCCGCCCGCTCGAATGCACGCCGGCGCGCTCGCCCGCAGAGCGTCAGTTGTAGCGCCGCTCGCGGAACAGCTCGAAAGCCGTCTGGTAATACGCGACGGCGAGATCGTTCAGGCGTGAATTCAGCGGCGCGGGCCGATACGAGTCCGTCTTCGGGTCGTAGAACACGTCCCGCACGGTCTTGCCGAGCCCGAGGATCGCGAGCTCGCCGTCCTTGTAGAGCGCCACGTCGTGATTGTGGCTGAAGAACGCGACGGGGCTCGCGCGCGGCGCGTGCAGCACGTCTTCGCCGAAGAACGGCGCGCAGTAGGAGAGCCCGAGAAGGTGCAGCACCGTGGGCGCGATGTCGATCTGCGTCGTGAGCGTGTCGACCACGCCCGGCCGCAGATGCTTCGGCGAGTAGAAGAGCATCGGGATCTCGTAGCTCTTCAGCGGGATTTCTTGGTGACCGTACACGCGCGCCCCATGGTCCGCCACGATGATGAAGAGCGTGTCGTCGAACCATGCGTGCTTGCGCGCTTCGCGCAAGAAGTAGCCCTGCGCGAAGTCCGCGTAGCGCACTCCCGACTCGCGCCCGCCGCCCTTCGGCAGCACACCCGGAACCCCCTCGCGGAAGGTGAAGGGCTTGTGGTTCGAGGTGGTCATGATGATCGAGAAGAACGGGCGGCCGCGCGTTGCGATCTCGTCGTAGTAGCGCAGCGCCGCGTCGAACAGGTCCTCGTCCGCAACGCCCCAGATGTTCTCGAAGCGCACCGGCTGCGGGATCTGCGTGCGATCGCGGACCTCGAAGCCGTTGTGGCCGAAGAAGTAGTTCATGTTGTCGAAGTACCCGTACCCGCCGTACAGGAAGCTCGTCTGATAGCCGTGCTGGCGCATGACCGTGCCCCAGTTCGCGATCCCTTCGTTGCCCGGCCGGCGCAACACGGAAACGCTCGGGATCGGCGGCAGCGAGGTGGTGATCGCTTCCAGCCCGCGCACGGTGCGAGTGCCGGAGGCGTACATGTGCCGGAACCACACGCCCTGCTGCGCGAGCGCGTCGAACTGCGGCGTCCAGTCGCGCTGCGAGCCGTACAGCTTGCTGAACTCCGCACCGAACGACTCGCTCGCCACGACGACGACGTTCAGCTTGCCGAGGCCGTGCGGATCGCCGGGGAAGGTGCGATCGAGCCGTCCCTCCGCGAGACGCGTGAACGTGCCGCCGGCGGGCGCGAGTTGCGCGATGAGCGCCTTCACGTTCTCCGCGGTCGGACGGCTCGCGTAATAGGTGTGGTAGTCGATCTCGTTCGTGCGCAGCGCGCGAAAGAAGCTGCTGGCGCCGTTCGCCGCGATCTCGTTGGCCACACGGTTGTCCGAGAACGCCAAGGTATGCGTCTCGAAGAGGGACGCGGCGAAGAAAGTGAGCGCTGTGAAGGCCAGGAACACCACGGTTCGCTGCGCGAAGCGTGTCGGGGGCGCGTCTGCAGCGGGCGTCAGCAAGCGGCGCAGGCCGTACACGACGCTGCCGGTGATTGCGCCGGTGATCAGCAACACGCGCACGACGGGATAATCCACCCAGATATCTCCGACGACTTCGGTCGGATACAGCAGGTAGTCGACCGCGACGAGGTTCAGCCGCGCGTCGAATTCTTCGAAGAAGAAATACTCGATGGCCGCCACGAACGTGAGGCCGAACATCCACGTGAATGCCCCCGCGAGCAGCAGGACGCGCATGGCGCGCGAGCGATACCAGCGCTCCGGTGCGAGCCAAAGGAAAGTGGCGAACGGCGCGAGCAGGTAGACACACTGGACGAGATCGTTCGCGACTCCCTCCGTCAAGAGCAGCGGCATCGTGAGGCCGCTCACGTGTTGCGCGCGTCCAAACGCCGCCCACAGCACGATCCGCAACGCGAGTCCGAGACACGCGTACCAGAAAGCCAGTGTGAGCAAGGGGCGGAACCGACCCGTGAGCACGGGTCGCAAGGTCGGCGAGAGACGTTCGGGCATTGCGAAGTCGGACCTGGAGCTGGTGCAAGCCCGTGAGACGAGCGCCCACGCGAAAATCAGTCGCCAGCCGGGCTGGCACAGTGGCCGTTGCCCGGCAGGTGGGTGCTAGCATTTGGCATGCAACACGTGCGCAGAAGAGTCGTTCTCCTCGCCGCGGTCGCGCTGCTTCTCGCGGGCGCCGCGTACGGGGCAGGGCCGCCGCAGGTGCGCAAGGGCGAACCACTCGCTGCCGCGCTGGCAGCGCTGCGCGAGGCAGGTCTCGGGATCATCTTCAGCACCGCCTTGATCGGTCCGGAGCTGCGCGTCGAGGTGGAGCCCGGCGCCGGCACGCCGGAGGAGATCGCGCGGCGCCTCCTCGCGCCTCACGGCCTCAGGCTCGAGGCCATTCGCCCGGGGATTTTCTCCGTCGTCCGGGATGTCCCCGCCGAGAACGGGCAAGCGGCATCCACGGCGAGTGCCGCCCGCGACACGCATCCGACCGGGGCAACCGCCGACGACCTCCAGGAGGTGGACATCTACGCGAGCCGCTACACGATCGAGCAGCAGGAATCGACAGCCGCGCTTGCCGAGCTGTCGCGCGCCGACATCGAAGCGCTTCCGGGCCTGAGCGAGGACGTGCTGCGCGTCCCGCGCTTTCTGCCGGGCACGGCCGCCAGTCCCCTGTCGGCGCGCGCCCACGTGCGCGGCGGCCGGGAGGATGAGCTCGCGGTCTTCTTCGACGGCGTACCGCTCTTCGAGCCCTTCCACTATAAGGATGTGCAGAGCCTGCTCGGCATGCTCGATCCGGAGAGCATCGCGACCATCGACTATTTCAGCGGTGTGTTTCCGGTGCGCTATGGCAATCGCTTGTCGGGGGTGCTCGATATCACTCCGCGCACGTATGCGGGCGAGAACTACAACGCAATCGGCGCGAGCGTGCTGTATTCGCATGCGATCACGCAGGGGCGGCTCGACTCGCATCCGCTCGAGTGGCTCGCGAGCGCGCGCCGCGCCAACGTCGATCTGTTCGCGGATCTCCTCGGTCGCCGCGAGGCCGAGCCCAACTTCCTGGACGCGCTCGGCCGTGCACAGCTCGACATCGGCGAGCGGTCATCGCTCGTCGCCGGCTGGCTGCTGCTCGATGACGAGCTCAGCGCGAGCCTCGATGACGGTGCCGAGGCCGGGAACATCGAGTATCGCGACGCGACCGGCTGGCTCTCGTGGCGCATGCGGCCGACCGACGACAGCGCGCTGCGCGCCACCGTCTCGCGCACCGAGCGGCACACGAATCGAGTGGGCTCAGTGGATCAGCCCGGCTACTCGCGCGGCACGCTCGACGATCGCCGTCGTTTCGATACGACGACCGTGCGGCTCGAAGCGCGCGTGCAAGCGTTGCCGCGGCTCGAGCTCACCACTGGGCTCGAGTGGTACGACTACGATGCGACGTACGATTACGTGAGCGATGCTGCCTTCAATCCGGACATCGCCGCGGCGCTCGGCCGTTCGCCGACTCACTCACAGCGAACTGCGCTTCGCTCGACCGGCGAGGCGTACGCCGCCTATGCCTCCGGTGCCATCACGGTCGCTCCACGCACGACACTCGATCTTGCGATTCGCTGGGATGCGCAACGTTTCGGCACGGCGTTTCGCGACGATCAGATCTCACCGCGTGTGGGCCTGCAGTACGACTACGACGCCGCGACGACGCTGCGCGCGAGCTGGGGTCGTGCGGCTCAAACGTTGCGGCCCGACGAGCTGCCCGTGCAGGACGGCGAGCTCGCATTTGCGCGCGCGCAATTCGCTACGCAGACGGTCCTCAGCATCGAACGGCGCTTCGCCCCGATCGCGGTGCTGCGTGTCGAGCTGTACGACAAGCGCATTCGCGATCCCTCGCCGGAGTTCGAGAACGTGCTCGATCCCTTCGCATTGCTGCCGGAGCTCGAAGTGGATCGCGTGCGCATCGCGCCGGACCGTTCGCGTGCGTACGGCAGTGAGCTCAGCGTGCGGTGGCAGGCTTCTGATCGCTGGAGCGGTTGGGCGAGCTACACGTTTTCGGAAGCGACCGATGACTTCGGCGACACCCACGTGCCGCGCACTTGGGACCAAAAGCATGCGCTCGCCACCGGTCTCGCGTGGACGGCGCGCCCGTGGCGGCTCTCGGGGAACGTGACGTGGCACAGCGGCTGGCGAAGTAACAGCCTCATCGCGACTTCGACCGGCTTCGAGCTCGCGCCACGCAATGCGGCGAGCTGGGCGCCGTACTTCTCGCTGGACGCGCGCGCGAGCTGGACGCACGCGTTGCGGCGAGGCGCTCTCGATGCGTATCTCGAGATCGACAACCTCACCAATCACGACAATCCGTGCTGCTCGAGCTACCGGTTGTCCTCGACCGGCGGGCCGCGACTGACGCGCGAGGATTCGGGCTGGCTGCCGCGCGTGTTTCTCCTTGGCGTCACTTGGCAACTCCCCTGAGTTGGCAACTCCCCTGAAGCGGAATTCCGCATCCGCCGGCCATCTGCAATCGTAGGCGTTTAAGATTGTCGGCACGGTTACCGGGGCCCGCCTTTGGAACAAGACATCGAACAGTACTTGCATCGCCACATTCCCTTGTCGGCTGCGATGGGCGTGCGGGTGCGCGCGGCATCGCCCGAGCGCGTGGAGCTTGCCGCACCGCTCGCGCCCAACATCAATCACCACGAAACGCTGTTCGGTGGCAGCGGCGCGGCTATTGCGACGCTGTCCGCGTGGACGCTCGCGCACGTCCGCCTGCGCCACGCGGGGGTACGGGCTCGATTGGTCATCCAGCGCAACGCGATGAGCTATGACGAGCCGATCGACGGCGACTTCGTCGCCGTTTGCGAGCAGCCGCACCCGGACGAATGGGCGCGATTTATGAAGATGCTCGAGCGCCGCAATCGCGGGCGGGTCACGCTGACGGCGCGGCTGCTGTACGCCGGCCGACCGGCGGCCTCGTTCGAGGGCGACTTCGTCGCGCTGAAAGACTGACGCCGCCGCCGGCTTCGAACTTGCCGCGCCGGCGCTGGTCGCATGCGGCGCTGGCGCAGGTCTCGCACACGTTGGCACCCGACGTGTCGGGCTGCCGCCGGATGTCGCATATGCCGGCGTCGCGGGTTCGCTGCGCCGACTCGATCGCCACATTCACCGCCGCCGCAGGTCTCGCACACGTCGGCTGCGCGCGGATTCGCTCCGCGGCCCGGTGGCCGCATTCATTCGCTGCGGCTGAAGCTCGCCTGCTTACGCCGGCTTTGCGCCGGATTCGCGGCGCCACGCAGCGAGCACTTCCTGCTCGCGAGCCGGATCGATCCCGGCCTTCAGCTTTGCGCGCTCCGCTTCCGGCCGCGCGAGGTGCCACGCGAGCGTGTCGTGCACCGTCTTGCGCATCGGCGTGATCTTCAGCCCCGCCTCGATGGCACGCGCCGAGCTCGTCTGCGCAAACGCGGCGTCATCGCCCGTGGCCGCGAGCCACACCGGCATGTCGCTCCAGCCCTCGACCTTCTGCTTCGCGAGAAACGCGGCGCTCGCCCACACCGCGCGCGGCGGCGGATTCGGCTTCGCAAGGGCCTTCGCCGCGCGGATGCTCTCGTTGACCACGTCGCCCATCGTGAACATGCCCGGCGGCGAGACCAGATTGAACGTGCCCGTGATCCGCCGCTCGAGCGCGTCGAGCGCGAACGCGGCGAGATCGCGCGCGTCGATGATCTGGATGCGGTCGCGCGGCGTTCCGGGCGCGAGCATGTCGCCGCCGCGAGCGGCGCGCGCCGGCCAGTAGGTGAACCGATCGGTGCTGTCATGCGGCCCGACGATGAGCCCGGGCCGGAGCACGGTCACGCGTCCCGGCATGGCCGCCTCCGCAGCCTTCTCGCACAGCGCCTTCAGCGGACCGTAGGTCTCGTTGTCGACGGTCTCGATGCTTTCGTCCTTCAGCGTGCCGACAGGCGAGTCTTCCGTGCGCGGCTGCGAGAAGCTCGGATACACGCTGATCGACGACACGAGCAAGTACTGCCCGACATTCGGCGCGAGCAGCTCCGCGCTCAGCTTCACGACGCGCGGCACGTACGCGGACGTGTCGATCACCGCGTCCCACTTGCGATCCTTCAAGCCGTCTAGCTGCCCGTTGCGATCGCCGGTGATGCGCTCGATCTGGGGCAGCACATCCGTGTTCGTCTTGCCGCGATTGAAGAACGTCACCGTGTGCCCGCGCTGCAGGGCGAGCTCCGTGATCGGCACGCCGATGAAGCGCGTGCCCCCGAGCAGCAGGATCTTCAGCGGCTGCCGGGCCTTCTCGGCGCTCCAGCTCGATGCAGCCGCACCCGCAGCGGCGAGCGTTGCCGCGGCCATGAATTGGCGACGATCGAGCATGCGAGTTCTCCTCTGATCAGCGGGCTCCCGGCTCGGCGTACCGGGCGAGCCAGTCTTTCACGGTGCGATACCAGAACAGCGAGTTCTGCGGCTTCAGCACCCAATGATTCTCGTCGGGGAAGTACACCAGTTTGCTCGGCACGCCTTTGCTCTGGAGCACGTTGAACAGCTCGATGCCGTTGTCCACCGGCACGCGCATGTCCATCTGGTTGTGAATGATCAGGGTGGGTGTCTTGAAATGCGCCGCCATCGTGTGCGGCGAGATGCGCGCGAACTCCTCGGGCTTCTCCCAGTAGCTGTAGAAGCGGGGCTTTTCCGCGCCGAAGTCCGACGCGATCTGCGTGTACAGATCGAACACGGAGGCGTGCGCCACGAGTGCTTTGAACGGCTGCTCGCGCCCGAGCAGGATCGTCGCGAGATACCCGCCGTAGCTGCCGCCGCCGGCGGTCATGCGATCCTTGTCCACGTAGGGCTTGCTCATGAGCCACTGCGCCGCCTTGATGGTGTCCTCGTACGGCAGCGTCACCCAGTCGGGATTGATCGAGTCGGCGAACTCCTGCCCGAAGCCGCTGGAGCCGTGGAAGTTGTGCCAAGTGACGATGTAGCCCCAGCTCGCAAACACGTGCGCGTTCCAGCGCCACTGCACGCCGTCGGTCATCGCATTGTGCGGGCCGCCGTGCAGGAGCATGTAGGTGGGATATTTCTTCGCCGGATCGAAGTCCGGCGGATACACCACGAACATCTGGATATCGTCGCCGCGCGCGCCCTTGTACGTGACGTTCTCGACCTTGCCGAGCGCGACGTCCGCGAGCTTCGCGTCATTGAACGTCGAGAGCTTCGTCACCTTCCCCGAGCCCAGGTCGAGCCGCACGAGCGTCGGCGGCTCGCTGAAGCTCTGACGCAGGGCGACTGCCGTCCCCTTCGCCACCTGGATCGAGCCGAAGCTCGGTGTCGTGGTGAGCGCCTTCGGTACGCCGCCCTTCAGGTCGAATCGATAAACACGCACGGTTGCGGCGTCGTCGACCGACGCGATCAGCCCCTTGCCGTCGGGCAACCAGCTCGCATGACCCGCGGAGCGATCCCAGCTCTCGGTGAGCCCGTGCACTTTGCCGCTGCTGCGCTCGAGCAGCCTGAGGCGCGCACGCTCCGCGTCGAACCCCTTCGTGCGCTGCTGCGCGAAGGCGAGCCAGCGTCCGTCCGGGCTGTAGCGCGGGTCGCCGTCGTCCGCCGGATTGTCGGCGGTGACGTCCTTCGCGGGCTTGCAGCCGCAGGCGGGGATCGTGATGACGTCGTAGTTCGGATCGATGCCGCTCTTGTCGAGATTCGAGGCGAAGGCCACCTCGAGCCCATCCGGCGAGATGTCGTACGAGAACGCGTCCACTTCCTGTCGCGACAGCGCGTACCCGGAGAGCCGGGTGATCGCGATCGGCTCGCCGCCATCGAGGTCGATGGAGAAGAGGTGCGTCTCGCGGTCATCGAGCAGGTGATCCCAATACGCGATCGGCGCGTGCTCCCAGACCTGCGCCGTCATCTTCGACTCCTGCCGCTGCTGCAGGCGCGCGGCCTGATCCTCCCAGCGCACGAGGTCCGTCCAGATCGAAGTGGCGAAGGCCAGCCTCCGGCTGTCCGGAAACCACTTCGGCGCCTCGACGCCGGTCGGGATATGGGTGACCCGGCGCGCCTCGCCGCCGTCGGTGGGAATGACGTAGAGCTGCGTCTGCTTGTCCTCGCCGCGCTTCGAGAGGAAGGCGATCCATTTCCCGTCGGGGCTGAAGGTGGGTTGCGTGTCCGGCGCCGGGTCGCTCGTGAGCTGCCGGGCCGGTCCGCCGGCCGTGGGGATCAGCCAGAGATCGGTGAAGCCCTTGTTCTCCGCGACGTCGTAGTGGGTCACCGGGACGACGGCGAGCTTGCCGTCGGGCGACAGGGCCGGCTCGCCGAGCCGGTCCAAGGCCCACATGCGCTCGGCGGTGAACGGCACCTTCTCCGCCTCCGCGCTTGCACCCTCCACCACCGCCGCCCACATGAGCATGAAGACGATCAACAGCGAGCGCGGCGTACGGAGCATGCGAGGACCTCATCGTCAGGGACGCGCGTCGCGCGCGAACGGGTGCGAATTCTGACAACGGCGCCGCGCTACCAGCAATCCGCACGCGGCAGCGGCTGCCGCGCACAGCGTTCAGCCGACCGCAGACAAATGTGCGTACGGGGAAAGACGCGCGAGCAACAGTTACGCACGAAATTTTCTCGCGCGCAGGGTGCGTCGGCTATTTACTCTGCCCCGCAGCGGTGGAGAATGGCGCGCCGACTCTTCGCTCATCCACGCACGCCAAGAAGGGAAAAAACGCTATGAGCAACGCCGATCCACGGGGCAGATTCGTGTGGCACGAGCTTCTGACCAGCGACACCGCCGGCGCTAGCGGCTTCTACCCGAAAGTCGTTCCCTGGAAAGCGCAGCCATGGGAGCGCGACCCTTCCTACACGCTGTGGGTGGTCAAGCACGGCCCGGTCGGCGGCGTGGCCACCGCGGATGACGCGAGCGGATCGCGCTGGCTCGCCTACATCGAGGTGGAAGACGTGCATGCGGCCATCGCGCAGGCCAAATCGATGGGCGGCAAGGTCCTGAAGGACGTGACGGAGCTGCCGGAGACCGGCACGTATGCGGTGCTCGCGGATCCGCAGGGTGCGGAATTCGCGGTGTTCAAGGCAGCCAAGCCCGCGAACAGCAGCGCCGCGCCTGCGGCGGGTGACTTCTCGTGGCATGAGCTCTGCACCACCGATGCCGACGCGGCGGTGAATTTCTATTCGAAGCTCGCGGGCTGGGAGATCGGGCCGAAGCACGACATGGGTCCCGAGCTCGGCGTCTATCACCTCATGCTCCACAACGGGAAGGAGTACGTCGGCATCTACCAGAGCGACAAGGCGCCGGTCGGCTGGACCTGTTATGTGAAGGTGGACGACGTCGACAAGGCAGCGAACGCCGCGAAGTCCGCCGGCGGTCGCGTGATCAACGGGCCGATGGAAGTCCCGGGAGGTAGCTGGATCGCGCAGCTTCTCGATCCGGCCGGCGTGCCGTTCGCCGTGCATGAGGAGAAGGCGGCCGCGCAGCCCGCGCAAGCCAAGCCGGCGAAAGCGAAGCCCGCGAAGGCGGCGCAGCCGGCCTCCAGCACGCCCGCCGCGTCGGAACCGAAGGCCGAGCCGGCTCCCGAGACCACCGCCGCGCCGGCCGCGGAGAAGAAGGCGCCGAGCGCCCCCGCGGCGAAGAAGGCACCGGCCAAAGCGCCCGCGAAGGCGCCTGCGAAAGCGGCGGCCAAGAGCGCGGCGCCCGCCAAGAAGGCGGCGAAGAAAACGGCCAAAAAAGCGGCCAAGAAAGCAGGCAAGAAAGCCGCGAAGTCGCGATCTCCGGGGAAGAAGGCCGCCAAGAAGGCGGCTGGCAAAAAGGCGGCCGGCAGGAGCGCAGCGAAACGAGCGGCGCCGCGAAAGGCCGCGAAAAAGGCGAACAAGAAGAAGCGCTGAGCGCGTTGCAGCCTGCGGGCGCCGGGCGGCCGGGCCGTCCGGTGCCCCGGCCGTTCCGTTCCTCTAATCGCGTGCCGCGTCCTACTGCGCGGCCTCGTCGATGGCTCTGCGCTGCTCGGCCGCTTTCTCCTGTGCTTCCTGCAACTGTTTCTCGATCTTCGCCTGCGCGTCCTTGGCCGCCTTGGCGTTCTGCGCCTCGGCTTCGGCGACGGCGGCCGCAGTGCCGGCCGTTTCGGCAAGGCCGCAGCCGCTCAGCAGGGCCACTAGGGCAATGGGTGCGAGATAGCGTGTCACGTCGAAACCCTCCCGTTCATTCGTCGTCGCCCGATCCCGGGCCGAAAGAGATTTTCTTTTCCGTGTAACCCGCGGGCACTTCGAACTGGGCGGCGGGAATGGATTCTTTGCGCGCGACGGTGAGGCGCGTCTCCGAGGTCACCTTGCCGCCGCTGAAATCGCGCGTCAGGACCGGCACGCCGTTCAGTGTCTCCATATCGCGCCAGCCGCCGTCGAACTGGGAGCCGGCGCCGAAGCTCTGCGTGAAGCCCTTCAGCATCTCGCCGACCTCGCGCAGGGTCTTCATCATCTCGGCGCCGCCCGTCACGGATGCGGCGGGCGCGGCGCACAGCTCCTCCACCTTCTCGCCACCGACGCTCACTTCCCAGACCGTGCACGCGATGCCCGCGACGGTTTCCGTGCGGCCGGTCTTCTTCAGCGTCCGCTTCGCGCCTTCGCCGGCGGCGCCGCCGAGCTGGCCCAGCATCTTTTCCATCATGGCGCGCCGCTCGGGCGGCATGTTCGCCATGGCTGCCTGCATCTGCTTGCGGGCGTCGGCGAGCTTCGCGGCCATCTGGTCGACGGTCGCCTTGTCGATCTTGCGATACGACTGGTGCGCCGGGTCGAGCACGTACATGGCGTGGTCCCTGAAGATGGCGACGGCCCCTTCGCCGCGCGCGCCGTTCTCGGTGCGCATGCGGCCGCCGTCGAACCACATCTTGTTGACCTGTTTCGGCTGTTGCGTGGCGGGGTCGCCGGTGGCGGTCTCCAGGTACGCGCCCGCAAAGCCCGTGCTCGTGAGGCCGACCGCGAGAATGAACGCAGGGATTCGCATGTTCGCACCCTCCAGTCCAGCGGAAAGGGCGGCCCGAGCAAGCCGGCCCGCGTTTTCCTTATACTGCTTCGCGACGGCATTATGCCGGGACCAGGAGCATGCATGGCCAAGGGATCCGTCACGAATCGCGTCACGGCGAGCGAGCCGCGCGTGCGCCGTGGCTACTTCGAGTGCCGCTACGGACAGCTCCACGTTCACAATGCCATCCCGCCCGGAGGCGGGTTCGAGGAGGGAACCGCACTCCTGTGCCTGCACCCGGCGGGCCAGACGGGCCGGGCCTTCCAGAAAATCATGCCGCTGCTCGGCCGGGACCGTTCCGTGTATGCGCCGGACCTCCCCGGGAGCGGCGAATCGGACGGCCCCGCGACGCGACCAAGCCCCGCCGATGCCGCCGCCGCGATGGGTGACTTCCTGGACACGATGCGCTTCCGGCAGATCGACGTGCTCGGCTACCAGCACGGCGCGCTGGTCGCGGCGGAGCTGGCCATCGCACGCCCCCAGCAGGTGCGGCGCGTCGTCCTGGTCAGCGTGCCGCCGATGGGCGAGGGGGAGCGCCTGCGGCACATCGGCCAACCGGTGCTGGTGGTGCGCGCGAAGGACGAGTACTGGGATTCCACCGCGCGTGGGCGCGAGTTCCTGCCCCGCGCCCGGGCGCTCGATCTGCCGCAGCTCGGCACGGGGCTCTTCGAGAGCGCCGCGGAGACGCTCGCCCCACCGCTGAAAGAGTTCCTGGGCAACTGAGCGTCGGCCCCTCGACGGTGCGCCCGGAGGGCATGGCGCGCCGGGCGCCCGCGTCGCGTGTCCGCCACGACTCGTTTTTGGCACGTGCCGTGGCGCGAATGAGTTAACTCGCGCACGGAAGCGTCATCACATTTTGTCGGGCGGCGCCTCCGCGCGGCGAGAGCGCGCGCTATATTGACCGCCATAAAAGCATAAGGGGATGCGCGCATGAGCGTGCCAAGCCAGTCAGTACCTCCGGCCAAGGATCCCGATCTCGAAATCACCGCCGAGCTGCCCGTGCTCGACGTGGCTGCGTACGAAGCGTCGGCGACCGACGAGCGCTCGGGAAGCACCGACACCTGGCACATGCCGGCGCTGCAGGCGGCCGGCGGCGCCACGCAATCCGTACCGGCGACCGACGAGCGTACGCTGCGACTCGAATTCGATCTGCGCTCGCTCTCCGAGAATCTACGCGACCTCGAAGGGCGCCTGACGCGCAAGGGCGAGCGGCTCCTCGAGCTGGAGCGCGAGCTTGCTAATGCGCGCGCCGAGCGCGCCGCCTCCGAAGAGCGCGCCGCGCAGGTGCTGAAGGAGGCGGAGGAGCGCGCGAGCGCGCTGCTGCGCGCCGCCGAGGATCGCGCGACGGGGCTCGTTGCCGAGCTCGCGGCCGTACGCACCGCGCTCACGACGGAACAGACGCGTGCCACCGATCTGCAGGCGCGCGTCGATCAATTTCAGATCACGGTCCGCGCGCACGAGACGCGCGACTACGAGGCGGCGAAAACGCTCGCGCTGCGCGAGCAGGAAATTGCCACGCTGCGCGGAGATCTGCAGGCGGCCGAGCTGCGCGCGGCGCGCTATCTCGAATCCCTGCAGTCGCTCGAGGGCCGCCGCAACATCTTCGACGAGCAGCTCGCGAGCCTCGAAGCCGAAATTGCGGCGCGCGATGCGCAGCTCGCAGAGCTGCGCGAGCAACTCGCCGCCGCGTCCGCGCGCACCGGCGATCTGACGAACGACGTTGGCGCACGCCAGGAGCGTATCGAGGCGCTCGAGCGCGAGGTCGCCTCTCTCGCGGCCTCGCTCGCTCAGCGCAACGTCGAGCTGGAGCACGCCGAGCGCGCGAAGGCGAAGTTGCAGGAGTCCGTGACCTCGCTCACCGAAACGGTGGCCGCGCGCGTCGAGCGCATTCGCGCGCTGGAAAGCGCGGCCGCCAGTCACAGCGAATCGTTCGCGCAGCGTGTGCAGGAGATCGAGCGCGTCACGCGGGAGCGCGATGCGGTGACCGCGAAGGCCACCGCGCTGGAAACGGCGCTCGCGAATGCGAACGCGACGCTCGCCGAGAAGGATGTGGCGCTGAAGGCCCTCGCGGAGGCGCGCGCGGATTTGGAGAAGCGCTTGAGCGCGAGCCAGCAGCGCGCCGAGACGCTCGATCGCGAGCTGATCGTCGCGCGCGCGGAGATCGCGGAGCGTCTCGCGGCGGTGCTGCGCGCCGAGGCGGAGCGCGACGAGCAGATCAACCGCTTCGCGGCCTCCGAAGCGCGCGCGGTGGAGCTCGAACGGCGCGCGGACGAGTATCAGGAGAACATCCGCCTCCTGCAGGAGGAGCTGCGCGCGAGCTTGAACCGCACGACCGAGCTCGAGGGCGATCTGCGCGCGGCCGAGGACGCGATCAATCGCCTCGAAGGCGAGCTGCGCGCCAAGAGCACGAAGCTCGACGATCTGACCAAGACGCACGAGGAGTGGCGCAGCACGATCGAAACGGCGCGCGCCTCGCTGGCCGAGCGCGACTCGCTGATCCATCGCCTCGAGACGGAGGCGGCGAACAGCGCGGCGCTGATCGGCAACATCCAGCAGAGCATCAAGAAGCTCGACCCGAACGCGGAGAGCGGCACTCACGAGATCGCGCCGGAAGGCGCCGTGCGCCTGCTGATCCGCACGGACGGCGACAGCGAGGTGGTGCACGTGCTGGGGCGCAAGACGACGGTGGGCCGCACGCCCGACAACGATCTGCAGATCGACGCGAAATTCATCAGCCGCAACCACGCCGTCATCCTGGCGGGGCCGAACAACACGATCATCGAGGACCTGAACAGCACCAACGGCATCGCGGTGAACGGCAAGCGCGTGTCGCGTCACGTGCTGCGCGACGGCGACATGGTTTCGATC
>DASZSS010000393.1:0-4060 GCA_035548535.1 Steroidobacteraceae bacterium | reverse complement strand
CGTGCTCGGCGCGGCCGTCGTGGCCTGGGCGCTCTTCGCCTCGCACCGCGCGGGTGCCAAGCTGAAGGAAGCGACGGAAGCCCAAGCGCTCGTCACGGTGGCGACGGTGAAACCCGAGCCGCTTTCCGACTCC
Organism: Steroidobacteraceae bacterium; assembly: GCA_035548535.1. Taxonomy (GTDB): domain Bacteria; phylum Pseudomonadota; class Gammaproteobacteria; order Steroidobacterales; family Steroidobacteraceae; genus JADGHX01. The sequence continues at coordinate 3,927 of DASZSS010000393.1, read as the reverse complement.
GGCGTGCTCTCGCTGCCCGGCACGGTGCAGGCGAACTACGACGCGCCGATCTACGCGCGCACGAACGGCTACCTGAAGAAGTGGTACGTCGACATCGGCACGCCGGTGAAAGCGGGTCAGGTGCTCGCCGAGATCGACGCGCCGGAGATCGATCAGCAGCTTCGCCAGGCGGAGGCGGACCTCGCGAACGCGCAGGCCAACCAGAAGATCAGCAAGATCACGGCCGAGCGCTGGCGCGGTCTGCGCGATACGGACTCGGTCTCGAAGCAGGAGGCCGACGAGAAAATCAGCCTCGCGGCGACCGCCGACGCGCAAGTGCTGGCCGCGGAGGCGAATTTGCAGCGGCTGCGCGAGCTGTCGGGCTTCAAGAAGATCGTCGCGCCGTTCGACGGTATCGTGACGGCGCGCAACACCGACGTCGGCCAGCTGATCAACGCCGGCGGCTCGGGTCCCGAGCTGTTCCGTATCGCCGATACGCGCAAGCTGCGCATTTACGTGCGCGTGCCGCAGACCTACGCCGCGATGATGCGGGCCAACCTCGAGGCGCAAGTCGTCTTTCCGGATCGGCCCGGCATGACGTTCACGGCGAAGCTCGAACGGACCTCGAATGCGCTCGATGCGAGCTCGCGGACGTTGCTCGCGCAGCTCATCGTCGACAACTCCAAGAACGAGCTGCTGCCCGGCGGCTACGCTGAGGTTGATTTCAAGCTGGACCCCGGCTCGGCCACCTCGTTCAAGCTGCCGGCGAACGTGCTGCTCTTCCGCGGCGAGGGGACGCAAGTCGCAACGGTCGATGCGCACGATCGCATCGTGCTGAAGCCCGTCACCATCGGGCGCGATTACGGCTCGGACATCGAGATCGTTCAGGGACTCACGGCCGACGACAACGTCGTGCTGAGCCCGCCGGATTCTCTGACGGATAACGCCCAGGTGCGTGTCTCGAGGCCAAAGGAAAGCAACAAAGAGGTCGCGAAGCTGTGAAGGCCCGCGTCCTCCCGCTCGTTGCAAGCGCCGCGCTGCTCAGCGCGTGCTCGCTCGCGCCACGCTACGAAAAGCCGGTGGTTCCGGAACCGGAGACGTACAAAGAAGCTGGCGAGTGGATGCAGGCGACGTCTGCCGATGCGATCCCGCGTGGCTCGTGGTGGGAAGCGTTCGGTGACGCCAAGCTCAACGAGCTGCAGCAGCAGCTTCGCGAGGGCAGCTACGATCTGCAGGCAGCCATCGCGCGCTTCGAGCAAGCGCGCGCCGTCGCGCGGCGCGCGCGCTCGGACCTGTTCCCCACGCTGGACGCGCAAGCTTCGGGCGTCCGGGCGCGCAGCTCGGCCAACGCGCCCAGGTCTAGCGGCACCCCCGTCACCGGCAACGACTACATCGCCGGCGTGAGCCTCTCGTGGGAAATTGACCTGTTCGGCCGGCTGCGCAATGCGGCGCGGGCGGCGGGCAATCGCGCTCAGGCCAGTGCGGCCGATCTCGCGGGCGTCGACCTCGCGCTGCGTGCCGAGCTGGCGGCGGATTACTTTGCGCTGCGCGGCGCGGACGCCGAGGTGAAACTCCTCGAAGACACGGTCCAGGCGTTCGACCGCGCCTACGAGCTGACGAAAAACCGGTACGAGGGCGGCATCGCCGCCGCGACCGACGTCGATCAGGCGGAGACGCAGCGCCAGAACGCGCGTGCGCAGCTTGCGAGCGTACGGCTGCAGCGAGCCCAGCTCGAGCACGCGATTGCGGTGCTGCTCGGTCTGCCGCCGGCGCGTTTCACGTTGGAGCCCGCGCCGTTTGTGGGCGAACCCCCACCGATTGCCACCGGCCTGCCCTCCGCCCTGCTGCTGCGGCGGCCGGACGTGGCCGCCGCCGAGCGGGCCGTTGCGGCCGCCAATGCGGAGATCGGCGTGGCGCGGGCCGCGTGGTTCCCGGTGTTCGTCCTTGGCGGGTCCGCAGGTTACGAGGGAACGAGCTCGTCCTCGTGGTTCGACGCGCCGAGCCGTTTTTGGTCCGCGGGACCGACCGGGCAGGTGCCGCTGCTGGATTTCGGCGGGCGCTCGGCCGTCAACCGGCAGGCGCGAGCGGCTTACGACGAGGCGGTCGCGACGTACAAGCAGACCGCGGTGAACGCCTACCGCGAAGTCGAAGACAACTTGGCCGCACTGCGCCACCTCGCCGACGAGGTCGCGGCCGACGACGCCGCTGCTGCGTCGGCCCAAAGATCGGCATACCATGCGGACAGGCGCTACGCTGCCGGCGTGGCGGACTACTTAGAGGTAGCCAGTACCCAAACCGCCGCTTTGCAGGCACAGCGCTCGGCTCTGGAAGCGCGAGTGCAAAGGATGAGCGCAGCGATAGGACTCGTGCGTGCATTGGGAGGCGGCTGGACACCGGAACAATTAGATCATCCGGTGTTGTAGTTGCGAGGCGTGCCATGAACACAGTCATTCGAACAGTCATCAATGGTGAGCCGACGCTGAAACGCACGTGTATGCGCGATCGCATCCGCGACGTGCTGGTCGCGCGCATTCTCGACGGGACCTACCCGGCCGGCATGCAGCTCAAGGAGCTGACGCTGGCGCGGGAGTTCAACGTGAGTCAGGCGCCGATTCGCGAAGCGCTGCGCGAGCTCGAAGGCTCGGGGCTCGTCACGTCGGAGCGCTATCGCGGTACGCACGTGCGCGGCGCCGATCTCGACGAGATGCGGCAGTCGTACGAGCTGCGTGCGACGCTAGAAGTGCGCGCGGTGGAGCTCGCCATCCCTCTCAACGACAGCGTCGTCGAGTACCTCGAGACACAGCTCGACGAGATGGCCGCGGGCGTCGAGCAGGGAGACCCCGAGCACTACATCGACGCCGCGCTGCGCTTTCATCGGCGACTCATCGACGCGAGCGGCAATCGCGTGTTCGTCACCGTGTGGGACTCGTTGCACTTCGACGTGCGCGGCCGCATCGCCTTGCGACGGCTCGTCGACAAGGGCCCCGGGCTCGCGCCGATGCTGGACATGCATCGCGAGCTCATCGACAAGGCGCGCGCGGGCGACATGGCGGGTGCGGCGTCGCGCGTCCGGGCGATCTTCGCGCGCGTGGCGGACGCCTTCAGTCCTGAGTGACACTCGCGCGCTCGTCCACGGACGGCGCTTCGCGCGATTTGCATGCGGCGTGGCATGACCTGTCCCGCCACGGTGAGGATGCATGCCGCGTTCGCGCGCGGGCGTGTTCGCGTGGTTGGAGCCGCCACCACCCTGGGGCCCGTCCCGTCTGCGGCGCGTCTGCGTACAATGGGGCGTCCGGTGGGGTCCGAGGGACGTCTATGCACATTCGAGCGGTCGCGCTTCTGGTGTTCTCGTGCGTATGCGGAGTTGCGAGCGGGCACGTCACGGTTTGGCCGCGCGAATCGCAGCCGGGTAGCTACGAGAAGTACGTCGTGCGCGTGCCGACCGAAGGCAACGTCGCGACGACATCCGTCGAGTTGATGGTCCCCGAGAACGTCACGATCGTGTCGCTCGGTGCGCCCGCGGGATTCACATACGAGCTGAAGCGCGCGGGCGAGCGGATCACGAGCATCGTCTGGACGATGCGCATCGCCCCGGGGGAGTTCGCCGAGTTCGCATTCATGGCGCGCAATCCGAAGGACGCCGGCGAGATCGTATGGCGCGCCATTCAGCGCTTCGCCGATGGCACGCAGACGGAATGGACCGGGCCGCGCGCGGACAAGCATCCGGCGCCTGTCACCGTAGTGAAGGCTGCGGAGTCGGGGCACGCGCACTAGCGGCGGTGCGGCGATGGCGGCGGTGGGGCGACGGCGTGCCCGCTGCGAACGATGGCCTCCATGCCATCGCCATGACGTCGTCAGATGACGAGCTTCGCGACCGCCGCTGCGGTGCCGACGCTGGTAATCACGGTTCCGACCAGCCACTTGATGATCCGGGCTTCCAATGAACCG
>DASZSS010000392.1:0-6076 GCA_035548535.1 Steroidobacteraceae bacterium | reverse complement strand
TAGGGCCGAACAGCGAGCCCGCGCCGGTATCGACGAGCACGAGCTTCGAGCCGGTGTTGATGAGGAACGTGTTCACGGAGGTTTCGATCGGCGACGCGAGGAACTGCTTCGCGAGCATCTCCTTCACGTGCTCGGGCTGGGTGTTCGTCAAGAGCTGCAGCAGATCGAGCATCAGCGAGCCGTCGAGGATCGTGGTGACCTCGAAGTCGCCGAGCAGCGTGCGATAGAAGCCGGGTGCTTGAGTTTTCACCGCCGGGGCGGACGCCTGGGCGGCGGGCATCGCGAGCGCAACGAGGGCGGACAACGCGATGCGGGCCAAGATGAGGGTACCGTTTTTCTTCATGAGTCACTCCGTAGAGACCTGCACTTCAGGCCGCATTCAGGCCTGATCCAACAGAATTCGCGCGCCGCGAAGGTATGCGTCCGCGGCCGTTTTGACCAGCGGGAAGGAGATTGTCTGCGATTGCCGACGGGCCGGGGGGTCACCCTCCGTCGCATCTCGCACGTTGTCCCTTCGAGTCTCGAGGAGGCGCCCCATGAAGAGAATGCCATCCAGCCGGCTGAGCCGGCTCACCGTCGCAGGCGTCCTGTGCCTCGCTTTCGGGCTCGCGCACGCGCAGAGCGATGTGCCCCCCGAGGCGGATCCGCCGGATCGCGCCGCTCGCCTGAGCTTTCTGGAAGGCGAGGTCTCATTGCAGCCCGCGGGGGAAGAGCAGTGGGCGAGCGCCGTTCTCAATCGGCCGCTCACGACGGGTGACAAGCTCTGGACGGACAAGGACGCGCGCGCCGAGATCCAGGTCGGGCCCGCCGCGGTCCGTCTGGGCAGCGATACGGGCTTCTCGTTCCTGAACGTCGACGACGACACGATTCAGATGCGCGTGACGGCGGGCATCGTGAACGTGCGCGTCCGCGCGCTCGGCGGCAACGACCAGATCGAGATCGATACGCCGAATCTGGCGCTCTCGCTGCTGCGGCCGGGCAACTACCGCGTCGAGGTGAACGACGCCGGCGACACCACCGTGGTGAAGGTGAGCGAGGGTGAAGCGGAGGCGAGCGGCGGCGGGCAGGATGTCGTGGTCCATGCCCAGCAGTCGGCGGTGTTTCGCGGGACGGATCAGCTCGGCCCTCCCGAGCTCGCTTCGCTCGGTGCGCCGGATGGCTTCGACTCCTGGACCCTCGAGCGCGATCGGCTGGCGCAACGCGCCGAATCCTCGCAGACCGCGCGCTACGTGGCGCCGGAAGTCACCGGTTACGAGGATCTCGATGCGAGCGGTAGCTGGAGCTCGGATCCGGAGTACGGCTACGTGTGGACGCCGACCACCGTTGCGGTCGGCTGGGCGCCGTATCGGTACGGGCGCTGGGTTTGGATTGCGCCGTGGGGCTGGACGTGGGTCGATGATGCACCGTGGGGGTTCGCGCCCTTTCACTATGGGCGTTGGGCCTACATTCGCAGCCGGTGGTGCTGGGTGCCCGGGCCGAGAGCGGTGCGACCCGTGTATGCGCCGGCGCTCGTCGGTTGGGTGGGCACGCCCGGCGTCAGCGTCACGATTGCAGTCGGCGGCGCCGCGAGTGTCGCCTGGTTCCCCCTTGGACCGCGTGAGGTGTACGTGCCCGCGCGACGATTCAGCCCGCGATATGTGGAGCGCGTGAATGTGACGAACACGGTGATCGTCAACAGGACGTACATCACCAACGTGTACGAGAACCGAGTCACTCATATCACGTATCGCAATCGTACGGTTCCGGGTGCGGTGACGGCTGTGAGCAGAACGACGTTCACGTCGGCGCAGCCGGTCGGTCGGCACACCGTGCGGCTCACTGAGCGCGAGATCACGCGAGTGCAGGCAACGGCCTTCGCACCACGCATCGAGCCGGTTCGTGAGAGCCGATTGGGGACGACGCGCCGGAATGTGCGTGTGCCGCCAGCGACGATCGTGAATCGGCAGGTGATCGTGAAGCGCGCGCCGCCGCCGGCCGCCGCGCGCTTCGCCCGGAACGCGGGCGAGCGCGACGCGGCCCGCGAACAGGCCGATCGCTTGCATCGCATTCAGGACCGGAATGAAGCGGTGAATCGCATGCGTCCGAATCGGGACGTGACGGCGGATGAACGGCCGCGTGAGTCACGGCCGCGAGCGGACCGACCGCCCACGACACCGGATCACATCAATCGGGCCGGCTCGGATGCGGATCGACTGCAACAGGAGCGTCAAGCGCGACAGGACCAGCGGCAGCGCGAGCAAGACGCGCAGCGGCGTGCGCAGGAGTCACAGCAGCGTCAGGCGGAGAGACAGCGCGACCAGCAGACCCGCGAGCAGCAATTGCAGGCCGAGCGTTCGATGCGCGAGGAGCGCGACGATCGTCGTCGCGCGGACGATCAGGCGTCTCAGCGCGCGCAGCTCGAGGAGCGCCGCCAAGAGCTGCAGCGCCAGCAGCAAGCCCAGCGTCAGCAGGACGCGCAGCGGCAGGAGATGCAGCTAGAAGCCCGGCGTCAGCAGGACGCGCAGCGGCAGGAGATGCAGCGCCAGCAGCAAGCCCAGCGCGAGGAAATGCAGCGGCAGCTAGAAGCTCGGCGTCAGCAGGACGCGCAGCGCCAGGAGATGCAGCGGCAGCTCGAAGCGCGGCGTCAGCAGGATGCGCAGCGGCAGGAGATGCAGCGCCAGCAGCAAGCCCAGCGCGAAGAAATGCAGCGGCAGCTCGAAGCCCGGCGTCAGCAGGACGCGCAGCGCCAGGAGATGCAGCGGCAGCAGCAAGCCCAACGCGAGGAAATGCAGCGGCAGCTAGAAGCTCGGCGTCAGCAGGACGCGCAGCGCCAGGAGATGCAGCGGCAGCAGCAAGCCCAGCGCGAGGAAATGCAGCGGCAGCAGGCCGCCCGCGTCGCGCAACGCCCACACGCGGATCAGCCGAGTCGGCAGCAGTCGCAGCCGCCCGACCGCGACCGACGTCGGCCTGACCAAAGCAATCGTCAGCAATAGCACGCGCAATGCGGGCGCTCGCCCAGGAGCGAGCGCTCGCCGCTCTACATCCCCGCCTTGACCACGGCCAACGCCCGACGCGCTCGCACTGTTTGCGGATGTTCCGCGCCGAGCTGTGACTCCAGCACGCTCACCGCCTGAGTCAGCAACTCGCGCCCGTGCGCGTCTTTCGCTCCGAGCGCTTCGCCGAGTCGTGCGCGCGCTTCCGCAAGCTCCCAGCTCTTTCCCCAGAGCAGCGCCTCACGAATCTGCACGGCCTCGGTGAGGAGCGGCACCGCTTCCGTCATCCGGTGCTCCGCGATCAGCGCCTCGCCGCGCGTCACGAGCGCCTGCGCCAGCACGGGGCGCGCCGTTGCGCCGATCTCGCGAAGCGGCGCGAACAACGCGGCCGCTTCGGCGGCGGCTCGCGCCATATCGCCTTTCGCCAACGTCAGGCGTGCCTGACCAAGCCGCAGTCGCAACACGAACAGACTATCGGCCCCGAGCTTCTCGGTCCCGAGCCGCAAGCCTTCCTCGAGCTCGTTGCTCGCCGCTTCGTTCTGTCCCGCCGCCATCAAGGCTTCCGCGAGGAACAGGTGAATCTGCACCGAGAGCGGACTGGCCGGCCCGGTGAACTGCACCGCCATCTTCAGCGAGGTGCGCAGAGCCGCGATTCCCTCTTCATGGCGCCCGCGCGCGCTGAGCACGGCTCCGTAGTAGCTCATCGCCGATGCGACCGCCGCCGAATCTCCGGACAGCGCCTGCTGTTTCTCGAAGGCCGTGCGCAGCTCGCTTTCCGCATCGGCAATGCGCCCGTAGCGCGCCTCGAGAATCCCCGCATTGGCGCGCATGATGAGCGCTTCGAGATCGTCAGCGCTCTGCAGTGCCTTCTGAATGTCCAGCGCCTCCGTGTACGCATTCAGCGCTTCACTGAAGCGGTTGGCATTCATGTACGCAATGGCCAACGAGTTGTAGAGCGCCGCGGTCTCGGAGTGAGTCTTCCCGGAGAGCGCGATGCGCTCGCGGATCGCGGCGTTGTACGTCGCGATCGAGCCGTCGATGTCGTGCAGCGTGCGCTGCAGACGCCCCTGCACGACCATGCCTTCGAGGCGCTGCTCGGGATAACGCTTCGGGTCCGTGTCCCAGAACGCCTGCGCTTGCGCCAGGAGCTGCTGCGCGTGCTCCGTGTTTCCTCGCTGAAGCTCGACGTTCGCGAACTTCTGCCGCGCCAGCGCGACGGACTCCGGGTCGGCCTCGGGCCCGGCCTGCTTCAGGAACCCTTCCAGCAACGGCACCTGACCTTCGATGTCCTCGAGCGACCCGTACAGATCGCTCAGGGTCTCGACGACTTTGCCCGTGAGATACGGATCGTCGCGATAGGCGTTGAGCACCCGCTGCGCAGTTCGATCCAGCATCGCCTTCGCGGTGAGCGGCTCCGCGCCGCTCTTCGCCGCGGCCGACGAGCGGAACATGCGCGTGACGTAGTGACGCACCGCTTCTTCGCGCGCCGCCGCCCGCCGCGCGATATCGCGTTCCTCGGCGATGCGGCGCGCTTGCCACGACACCATCGCGAGGCTGCTCGCCAAGGCGAGGAAAACGAGGGCGCCTGCCGCCATCATCCAGCGATGTCGCCGCAAGAAACGCCCGAGCACGTACAGCCGCGCGCCTTCGCGCGCCGATACGGGCTCGTCATTGAGGAAGCGCTGGAGATCGCGCTGTAGCGCCGCCACGCTTTCATAGCGATGCTCGGGCTCCTTCCGCAGGCACTTCGCCACGATGGCGTCGAGATCGCCTTCGAGCAGCCGCGCGGGCACCGCCGAGCGCGTGCCCGAGCGCGCCGCGCGGCTGGGCGTCGGCGGCTGGTCGTGGAGCACGGCGCGCACCGCTTCCGCGACGGGCATATCCGTCGGCTTGAAAGGCTTCCGTGCCGTGAGCAGCTCGAACAGCACGACGCCGAGCGCGTACACGTCCGTTGCGGTCGTGATCGGCTGACCCGTGAGCTGCTCCGGCGCGGCGTAGTCCGGCGTCAGAGGCGCGGATGTCAATTCGGAAACGGGCGACACGGTGTCGAGCAGCTTCGCGACACCGAAGTCGAGCAGCTTCACGCGCCCGTCCTGGGTCACGAAGATGTTCCGCGGCTTCAAGTCGCGATGCACGACGAGGCAGCGGTGAGCGTATGAGACGACCTCGCACACCTCGCCGAACAGCTTCAGGCGTCCGGCGAGGCCGAGGTGCGCGCGGTCGCAGTATTCCGTGAGCGACGTGCCCTCCACATATTCCATGACCATGTAGGGCCTGCCATCGCCTGCGACACCCCCGTCGAGAAGGCGCGCGATCCCGGGATGCTCGAGCCGCGCGAGGATGTCGCGCTCGATCTGGAATCGAGACGCCTCCGCGACGGCGCCATGCTGGAGCAGCTTCAGCGCCGCGCGTTGCTGAAACGCGCCGTCGGCACGGCTCGCGGCATACACCTCGCCGGCGCCGCCGCGGGCGATGAGGTGGTCGATCTGCCAGACGCCGAGCCGCGTGCCCGGCGGCAGCGCGCCCGCTACGTAATCTCGTTCGGCGGACATGAGGCGCGACTATAGAACGAGTGACGTGTTGGCGGCATGCCGGCCGGGACTAAAGCCTCATGGCCTCCATTTGGACACCGTATCAAGGCCGGATCGTCTCGATGCAGAGGCGTCTCGAAGCGGAGCCGTATCGCGCGCGAGCCGGCGCGGGGTTCAGTTGCCGGTGCGTGGTCCGTTCCGAAAGAGCAGCATGGCCTCCGCACGTCGATGCACCCCGAGCTTGGCGAGCACGCTGTGCACGTGGTTCTTGACCGTGGGCAGCTCGATGCCCAGCCGCCGCGAGATCATCTTGTTGGTCATGCCCTGGCGCAGCAGGTCGAGGATCTGGGCCTCGCGCGCAGTGAGCGCGGAGCTCGGCGCCGGGACCGTCGAATGGTCCTTCGCGAGACTCGCGATGTGCCGGAACAGAAAGCCGGCCACCCGCGGCGAGCAGCGCACTTCACCGCGCGCGGCGGCCTGTATGGCCTCCAAAACATCGTCCATGGATGCGCCGCGCGTGACGTAACCGGCCACGCCCACCGAGGCGCACGAGAGCACCTCGGTCTCGAATTC
>DASZSS010000391.1:0-7867 GCA_035548535.1 Steroidobacteraceae bacterium | reverse complement strand
CGTCCATGCGCGCGAAGGCATCGAGCGCGTCGTGCACCATCTCGGACACCACACGGCCGAGGTGCTTGATCTCCCGGTACTTGTCCGCCGGGCGCTCCATCGTCGCGAGCCGCGACGCGATGTAGCCGATCTTCTCGCCCTCATCGCCCATGCGCTCGAGGTCCGTGATCGTCTTGATGATGGCGACGATCAGCCGCAGGTCCCCCGCTGCAGGGGCGCGCGTGGCCAGAATGCGGCTGCACTCCTCGTCGATGGACACTTCCATGTCATTGACCTTGTAGTCCTCCATGGCCACCGCCTCGCCGAGCGAGCTGTCGCCCTCGACGAGCGCCGCGACCGCCTTCTGGAGCTGCTGCTCGACGAAGCCCCCCATCGCGAGCACTTTACTGCGCACGCGCTCGAGATCCTCGTTGAAGCGGCGGGAGATGTGATGGCTCAGGTCCGCGGTTTCCATCGTTCGACTGCTCCAGGAGCGCGCCTCGTATTCAGGGAATCATAACGGAACGCGGCGCCCGCGGACTCAGCCCGCCGCCCGCGATTCCACCGCCGATGTGTGCTCGTCACTCACCCGATGCAGCGGGAAGTGACAAGTGAACGTGCTGCCCTTGCCCTGCGTGCTCTCGATGTCGAGCGTCGCGCCGTGCCGCTGCAGCACGTGTTTCACGATCGCAAGGCCGAGGCCGGAACCGCCGGTCGCGCGCGAGCGCCCCTCGTCGACGCGGTAGAACCGCTCGGTGAGCCGCGGAATGTGCTCGGCCGGGATGCCAATGCCCGTGTCGGTCACCGCGAAATGGGCGCCCTCGGCGTCCACCCACCAGCGCATCTCGATGCTGCCCTCGGGCGGAGTGTATTTCGCCGCGTTATCGACCAGATTGGAGAACGCGGAGTGAATCTCGGGCTCATCGCCGCGCAGCGCCGCCCGCGACTCGATCCTGATGCGCACCTCCTGCGGATGCGTCGGACGCGCGAGCACGTCCTTGCGCAGGACTGCGAGCAGCGCCGGCACGTCGATGTAGTCGCCGTCGACGATCTCGTCGCTCTCCTCGAGCTTCGAGAGCGCGAGCAGATCCTGGATGATGGAGGTCATGCGCGCGGCCTGACGCCGCATCTCGGCCACCGGCGCCTGCAAATCCGGGTCGAGCGCCGGGTCGTGATAGAGCGTCTCGAGATACCCCGCGATCACCGAGAGCGGCGAGCGCAGCTCGTGGGACGCGTTGGCCACGAAGTCCTTGCGCATGTTCTCCAGGCGCATTTGCCGCGAGACGTCGCGCACCAGCAGCAGATGCTGCCCCTCTCCGTACGGCACGAGCTGCAGCGAGAGGAAATTGTCGAGGCCCGCGTCGGGCTGCAGCACGATCGGATATTGATAGTCGCCGCCATCGAGATAGCGCGCGAAACCAGGTTGGCGCAGCAGATTGTCGATGCGGAGCCCGTAGTCCGCGGCGCCACGCAGATTCAGCAAGCGGCCGGCGGTGCGGTTGAACCACACGATTTCGCGCTGCTCGTCGAGGATCACCACCCCGTCGGGGAGCGCCGCCGTCGAGCGCTGGATCTGTCGCAGGAGCTTGACGAACCGCTGCTTGTGATAGCGCTTGCGCCGATGCAGCCGCACCACCTGCGTGACGACTTCGCCCCACAGCTCGCCGAATTCCGGGGGCTCGGCAAAGCTGCGGTGACGCACCCAGTAGTCGAGCCGGGCGAGGTTCACGAGCTGCCACGCGAGGTAGCCCGCGAGCGTGAGCGCGAGCGCCGCCCAGACGTGGCCGAACACCCAGCCCGCAACGAGGCCCACGATGACGGTCGCGAGCAGCCGTCCCGCCGCGAACCACCAGGCCTGTTTCAACCCTTGCATGGGCCGGATCTCACGGGCCGCCGCTCCGAAGGCGCTTGCATTACTCCGGGCGAGCCGAGAACCGATACCCCGAGCCGCGCACGGTCTGAATGAAGCGATCGTACCCGAATTCCTCGAGCGCCTTGCGCAGGCGGCGGATGTGCACGTCGATCGTGCGCTCCTCGACGTAGACGTTGCCGCCCCAGACGCGATCGAGGAGCTGGTCGCGCTTGTACACGCGCTCCGGATGCGTCATGAAGAACTCGAGCATGCGGTACTCGGTGGGACCGAGCGGTATCGTCTTCTCGCCGACCAGCACGCGATGGCTCGCCTGATCGAGCGCGAGGCCCTCGAATTCGATGCGCTCCTCGGTGGCGTGGGGCGCGGCGCGGCGCAGTACCGCATTGATGCGCGCGACGAGCTCGCGCGGCGAGAAGGGCTTCGTCACGTAGTCGTCCGCGCCGCCTTCCAGGCCCGCGACCTTGTCGCTCTCTTCGGCGCGGGCCGTGAGCATGATGATCGGCAGCTCGCGGGTCTCGCGGTCGCGCTTCAACGCGCGCGCCAGCTCGAGACCGCTCATGCCGGGCAGCATCCAATCGATGAGCACGAGATCGGGGCGCGCATCGGCCAGCGCGGCGCGCGCGGTGCGGCCGTCCTCGGCTTCGCGTACCTCGAAGCCATGGCGCTTCAGGCCGAAGGCGATCATTTCGCGGATCGGTTTCTCGTCCTCGACGATCAGCACCTGTTTTGCGGGCATGACACCTGCACGAGCTCCTCAATGGGCGCGCGTATTACAGAGGGCGTTGATGACAGATTGATGACGGAGCGCGGCCAGCATGCCATATGCGTGACGAATTCGCGTCATATGGCCGGTGACTTCGGGCGGGCAACGTCGTCGCGCAGATACACCGGGATTGCATCCTCCGGACGCACGAGCCGCCCCGCCTCGATCTCGCGGAGCGCCAGCCGTGCGACCTCCTGGGCGCGGGGAAGCAAATCGTCGCTAATGAGGTGCACCGGTGCGGCGCCGGACGGCGAAGACAGCAGCTTCGCCCGGAGCTGCGGATACGCGCGGAACCCCCGGCCGACGGCCCCGATGCTCGAATCGACCGCGGCGGAGCCGGGCGCAGAGGATGCGCCGGGCGCTGAGTCTTGCGAAGCCCCGCTCGGTGACGCCGGATTCGGCGACCCCGGGCTTGGCGATGCCGGGCTTGGCGACACCGCATTTGTCGGGGGTGGGCTCGGCAAGACCGCACCCGGCGAGGCGGGGCCGCTCGGCCCGGCTGACTCGAGCCAGGCGGACTCGAGCTCGACGCCCTCGGGCGGCCCCACGTGCTCGGCTCCGACGAGCCGAGCGAGGCCCTGGTCGTCGCGCTCGAAACACGCCCAGTAAACCTCGTGCATCCGGGCGTCATTGCAGACGACGACGCGATGCGTTCCCGGTTCGATGTCCAGCGCACGCTGCGCCACAGCCGCGAGATCCGACACCGGCACGACCGGCTTGTCGGCCGCGAACGCCAGCCCTTGGGTGACGCTCGCCGCGAGCCGCACCCCGGTGAAGCCGCCGGGACCGCGTCCGAACGCCACGGCATCCACCGCGGCAAGCGACACGCCGCCTTCCGCGAGCACCGCATCGATCATCGGCAGAATGTTCTCGGCGTGCCCGCGCTCGAGCTCCATCTCACGTGCGATGAGGCGGCCATCGATGAGGAGCGCGGCTGAGCAGGCCTCCGTCGCCGTATCGAGTGCGAGGATTTTCATCGCGCTCCCGAGCGCCGCCACGGGCGTGGAGTGCGGCGGGCGGCGCTCATGTCGCCCCCGATGCGGCCCGCCCCTCGACAGGCGTGTGCCGCCGCAGAAAACGCAGCGTCTCGTCGAGATCGCGCGTCACGGTCATCTCAGGTAGCGCCTTCATGAACACGCGCCCGTAGCTGCGCCCGGTCATGCGCGGATCGCAGATCGCCACGACGCCGAAATCCTCTTCACTGCGAATGAGCCGCCCGACGCCTTGCTTCAGAGCGAGCGCGGCCTCCGGCAACTGGTAATCGCGAAACGCATTGCCACCGGTCTGCTGCAAGTGATCGATGCGCGCTTTCACCAGCGGATCGTCCGGCGAGGCGAACGGCAACTTCTCGATGACGACGAGGCGCAGCGCCTCGCCCTTAACGTCCACGCCTTCCCAGAAGCTCGTCGTGCCGAGCAGCACGCCGTAGCCGTCCTCGCGAAATTGCTTCAGCAAATGCTCGCGCGGCGCCTCGCCCTGCACGTAGAGGTTGTACGGCGCCTCCGCCGCCCAACGCTCGCGCAGCAGTTGCGCGGCGCGGGCGAGTGCGCGATGGCTCGTGAAGAGAATGAACGCTCCGCCGCGCGCAGCGTCGATCAGCGGCACCGCGCGTGCGATGACCTCGGCGACGAAGTCTGGGCTCTGCGGATCGGGCATGCCCTGCGGCAGATACAGCACGCTCTGCCGCTCGTAGTCGAAGGGGCTGTCGATCTTCAACGTGCCGGCGTCGCCGAGCCCGAGACGACTCGTGAAGTGACTGAAGTCCTCGCCGAGCGACAACGTCGCGGACGTGAAGATCCACGCCGTGGGCCGCGCCTCGAGCAGCCCCCGAAAGCGTTGCGCGACATCGAACGGGATCAGGCTGAGGGTGAAGCCCTTCTCGCGGACCTCGATCGCGCGCGCGCCGTCGAGGTCGTCCACCGCCGCGAAACGATCCAGCACCGCCGCTAACTCCGAGACGCGCTCGGCGACGGCGCTGAGCGGCGAGCTATCGCCGGCGGCTTCGAGGCACGCAGCGAGATCTTGCAGCGCATGCGTCAGCTCGTCGACGCGTGCATTCACGTGCCGCGGCGCTTCGTTCCAAGCGAAGCGCCCGAGTTGCCGCGGCAACATCGAGGCGAGTGCCGCAAGCGCGTCCGCGACGCCGCGCACCGCGTCCGACGCCTGCCGATGCCAACCCTCGGCTGACGCCTCTGCCGAATGATGGATCGCCGATGCGAGCTCCGCCTGCACGTCGCGCACGACATTGTCGATGCGCCGGCTCGCGACGCTCGCGCCGAAGAACTGCGTGGCGAGGTCCGGAATCTGGTGCGCCTCGTCGAGGATCAGCGCGTCGGCCGTGCCAAGAATGTCGCCGAACCCGTCCTCCTTCAGCGCGAGATCCGCGAGCAGAAGGTGATGGTTGACGACCACGACGTCCGCCTCCTGCGCCGCGCGGCGCGCCAGCGCGACGTGACAGCGGCTGAATTCGCCGCACTTGGCGCCGAGGCAGTTGTCGCGCGTCGAAGTCACCTGCTGCCATATGGCGTGAGCGTCCGAGAGACCGGGGACCTCCGCCAAGTCGCCCGTGCGCGTGGTGTGCGACCAGCGCGAGATGCGCGCCAGCGTTCGATCCTGCACACGCGCGCCCGAGAGCGCGAGCTGCTCGCCGGCGAGCCGCAGTCGATGCCGGCACAGATAGTTCGAGCGGCCTTTTAAAAGGGCCACCTTCGCCGGCCGGCCGAGCGCAGCGGACACGACCGGCAGATCGCGTGCGAAGAGCTGGTCCTGCAGCGTCCGCGTGCCTGTGGAGATGAGCACGCGCCTGCGCGAGAGCAGCGCCGGCACGAGATACGCGAACGTCTTGCCCGTTCCCGTGCCGGCCTCGACGACCAGCGCCTCGCGGCTCTCGAGCGCTGCGGCCACGCGCTCCGCCATCCGCAATTGCTGGCGCCGGAATCGGAAATCCGGCAGCGCGCGCTGCAGCGGTCCGTCGGCGCCGAAGATGTCAGACAAATCGAGCATTCGTGCGGCTGGTGGTTCGGTTGTGGCGAGGGCAACAAGGAACAGCGCAGTCGGCGTGCGCTTTATACACGCATTGTGACCGAGTACCGTCCCGGCTCAAGCCGCTCCGCGGCGTTCTGGCAAATGCCCGGGCCGACCGTACGATCCGCCGCTATAATCGCAAGCTCGTTTTCTCGCCAAATACCCCGAATAACGAGGAATTCTGGACATGGCCACGGCTCCGCACCTGATCACTCCGCTCGATCGGCTCAGCAAAGACGTGGCGGAGTGGGTCGAATCGGTGCGGCAGCTCACGCAGGCGAGCGCCGTTCACTGGTGCGAGGGCTCCGCAGCCGAGCAGCGCGAGCTGACGGCCAAGCTCGTCAAAGCCGGCGAGTTGCTGCCGCTCAATGAGAAGGAATTTCCGGGCTGCCATCTCGCGCGCTCGAATCCGAACGACGTGGCGCGCGTCGAGCATCTCACGTTCATCTGCTCCGAATCGAAGGAAGACGCCGGTCCGAACAACAACTGGATGGCGCCCGACGAAGCACGCGCCAAGTTGCGCGCGTTGTTCACGGGGTGCATGAAGGACCGCACGCTCTACGTCGTGCCCTACTGCATGGGCCCGATCGATTCCCCGTACTCCCGTTGCGGCGTCGAGATCACCGACAGCCCGTACGTGGTGCTGAACATGGCGATCATGACGCGCATGGGCCGCCCCGCACTCGAGCGCATCGCGCGCGAAGGGAAGTTCGTCAAGGGACTGCACTCGATCGGCGACCTCGATCCCGAGCGCCGCTTCATCATGCACTTCCCGGAGACGCTCGAGATTCAGAGCTTCGGCTCGGGTTACGGCGGCAACGCGCTGCTCGGCAAGAAATGCCACGCGCTGCGCATCGCGAGCTATCAGGCGCGCACGGAAGGCTGGCTCGCCGAGCACATGCTGATCGTCGGTCTGCAGAACCCCCAGGGCGAGATGCATTACGTGGCGTGCGCGTTTCCGTCCGCGTGCGGCAAGACCAATCTCGCCATGCTCATTCCGCCCGCGTCGCTGCCGGGCTGGAAGGTGTTCACCGTCGGTGACGACATCGCGTGGCTGACGCCCGGTCGGGACGGACGGCTCTGGGCGATCAATCCCGAGTCGGGCTACTTCGGCGTGGCGCCGGGGACGAATCGCGAGACGAACCGGAACGCGTACGACATGGTTCGCCACGACACGCTCTTCACCAACGTCGCGCTGACCGAAGACAATCAGCCGTGGTGGGAAGGCATGACGTCCGGCAAGCCGGTCATCGACTGGCAGGGCCGTCCGTACGATCCGAAGAACGGGCCGGCGGCGCATCCCAATTCGCGGTTCACCGTTTCGGCGAAGAACAATCCGGCGTACTCGCCGCACGCCGAGGACCCGCAGGGCGTGCCGATCAGCGCCATCGTGTTCGGCGGTCGCCGGCGCGAGCTGGCGCCGCTCGTGTACGAGGCGCGCGACTGGCAGCATGGCGTGCTCGTCGGCGCTTCCGTCGCCTCGGAGACGACTGCCGCCGCGACGGCGAAAGTCGGCGTCGTGCGCCGCGATCCGATGGCGATGCTGCCTTTCTGCGGCTACAACTTCGGCGACTACTGGGCGCACTGGCTGAACGTCGGCGCGAAGCTGAAGAATCCCCCGCGGATTTTCCACGTGAACTGGTTCCGCCGCGATGCGCAGGGCAAGTTCCTCTGGCCGGGCTACGGCGAGAATCTGCGCGTGCTGGCCTGGATGCTGGACCGGGTGGCCGGCAAGGCGGCCGCGAACGAAACGGCGATCGGCTATCTGCCGCGCCCGCAGGACCTGAACACGAAGGGCCTCGACATCGGCGCCGCGGACCTGCAGGCGTTGCTGAGCGTCGATCCGGCGAAGTGGCGGCAGGAAGTGACGGACATTCGCGCGTACCTCGAGACCTACGGCCGGCGGCTGCCCGCCGAGATGCTGCGGCAGCTCGAGATCACCGAGAAGAAGCTCACCGGCTGAGGCCTGCGGCGGCGAGCGGCGCGTAGTGGGTCGCCCTGCGCGTCGCAGCTTGCGAGGCCAGCTCTCCTGTCAGACGAAGCGATGGTTTGACGGCGGCTCGCGACTGACGCTGGCGGTGGCGGGTCGGGCCGCAGTGGGTTGGTCCTGCGCGTCGCGGCTTGCGGGGCCAGCGTTCCTCTCAGACGAACCGATACTTTGACGGAGGCTCGCGGCGGACGCCTGCGCGTCGGGCGCGCACGGCACGCGCGCCGCATCGCTGCCGCGA
>DASZSS010000390.1:0-12729 GCA_035548535.1 Steroidobacteraceae bacterium | reverse complement strand
GAGGTGCCGATCTCGTCCAGCAGCCGGCGCTTCGGAAGTTCGCTCATTGAGTCTCCCAGGATCAGGACGACCCGAGTATGGCGCGGCGGCTAGAATGTTTCGCGAAGGGGGCGTCGCACTCGTGACGTGCGCCACATTTGTTCGTGACCCGGGGGAAGACGAGATGAAACTGCGCGCGCTGACAGGAGCCGTGCTACTGGCCGTGAGCGTGACGCTCGTCGCAGGTTGCAGCCGCGAGCGCATCGACTGGAAATCCGCGGAAGCGGCGGACACGCAGGAAGCCTACAACCATTTCCTGCAGCTGCATCCGGACAGCGCGCTGGCCACACAGGCTCACGCGCGTCTCGCGCAGCTGGCGGAAGAGGAGGATTGGAAGCGCGCGAGTGTGGCCGATACGGAGGACGCGTACCGGCAGTTTCTGGCGCAACACCCGAGCGGCAAGTGGGCGGAGGAAGCGCGCATTCGCGTCGAGAGTTTCTCGCTGGAGGCAAACCCGTTGCCGACGGCGAATGCGGGGGACGCGCGCGCCGATACGCCGTCGCCTTCAAATGGCACCGGCCAGCAGCAGGTGACAGGTGCTTCGGCACGCGCGCAGCAGAACGCCACGGCGTCCCCGACCGTCACTGCGCAGCCGGGTGAGGCCGCGAGCCCGCCTACCGCGCAACAACCGGCGTCGCATCAGGCGACAGGTGCTTCGGCACGCGCGCAGCAGAACACCGCGGCGTCCCCGAGCGCGACTGCGCAGCCGGGTGAGGCCGCGAGCCCGCCTACCGCGCAACAACCGGCGTCGCATCAGGTGACAGGTGATTCGGCACGCGCGCAGCAGAACACCGCGGCGTCCCCGAGCGCGACCGCGCGGCCGGGTGAGGCCGCGAGCCCGCCTACCGCGCAACCTGCGTCGCACCCGGTGTCCAC
Organism: Steroidobacteraceae bacterium; assembly: GCA_035548535.1. GTDB lineage: Bacteria > Pseudomonadota > Gammaproteobacteria > Steroidobacterales > Steroidobacteraceae > JADGHX01. The sequence continues at coordinate 11,814 of DASZSS010000390.1, read as the reverse complement.
CAGCTCTGCATCGAAACCCACTGTCGGCGCGATGTCGGCATCTGCAGCATCAACACCGAAGCAGACTGCCGCCATAGCTCCGACGACCAAGCCAACGACGAACACGTCGACTGGCGCAGGTGCTTACGGAATTCAGCTAGGAGCATTCAGCACGCAAGCCGCTGCGCTCAGCGAGTGGAAGCGACTGCAGGTTGCGCACGACGCGGAGCTGCACGGTCTCTTCGCGCACACGGTTCCCGTGAACGTCAGCTCCGGCAAGTTGTATCGACTTCAATCCCCCGTGGGCGACGAGGCACGCGCGCGGAGCATCTGTGCGTCTCTCACCAAGAAGCAGACGCCATGTGTGGTTGTCTTGCCCCCGGAGAAGCGCTGAAGCGCCCCGCCTGTCGGCCACCGCGCACGGCGCCAAACTACGACGCTGCGCGGCAGGACAGCTTTCGGTAGCGCCCGTCCAAACGTGACAATTTTGGTCATGCGACCGCCGTCTCAGCGGCTCGCGTAAGTCGTTGTTTTGACAGCGTGAAACAGCCTGGCACGCGCTTTGCTCTAGCTTCACCGTGCCGGTAAGACGCCCAGGCGGAAGACCGGCGAGGTTTCCGGCGCAGCGCTCCCGATTCGACCGCCGCGCCACTCTGACGAGACGAGGAGTGTCTTCGTTCTGAGCTGACGAATTGCGAACAACTTCCCCGGTGTTCGCTTCTTGAGCGCCGCGCGCGATTTCCCCCGCCCGCGGCGCTTTTTTATGCCCGTGCGAGGCAGCCGCGTCGCGCCAGTCGCGGGCCGCCAGTCCAATTGTCCGTGCCCGAGACTCCCCTGCGACGCCCGCGCCACAGGCGTCGGGTGGGTGCGACATCTTCCGCTTACGGCGCCCGCATGTTCCGCTGTCACGCTTCGGCGCCGGGCCGGTACACTGCGTGCTGTCTCGACGTCGCAGGCGGCCACTTCCGCCAGTTTCGCGACCGCAACTTCAGCCGCGACTTCACCGTGCAGGCCCCTTGGCTGCCGTGAGGGCGCCCCCACGATTGGCAGGCCATGAAACGGATTCCCTCCAGCATCCCCGCTTCCGCAGAGCTCGCCGCGGCACCGCCGGTGAGCGCGGCGTCCGCGCTGGGTCGCGACGCCATTCGCAGCACGGTGCTCGCGAACGGCATGAAGCTGATCGTCTGGCCGGTGCACAACATCCCGAACGTCGCGCTGTACAACTGGGTGCGCGCGGGCAGCCGCAACGAAAAGCCGGGCATCACCGGGCTCGCGCATTTCTTCGAGCACATGATGTTCAACGGCACCGCGCGCCGCCGCCCCGGTGACTTCGACAAGCTGATGGAAGCGCAGGGCGGGGCGAACAACGCGTTCACCAGTGACGATGTGACGGTGTATCAGGATTGGTTCCCGCGCGGCGCGCTCGAGCTCATCTTCGATCTCGAGGCGGATCGCATCGCGAACCTCGCGTTCGACCCGGAAGTGATCGAGAGCGAGCGCAGCGTCGTCTACTCCGAGCGTCGCTTGTGCGTCGACGACAACAATCACGGCTATCTCGCCGAGCAGGTGCAGGCGGCCGCGTACGTCGCGCATCCGTATCGCTTTCCGACGATCGGCTGGCCGGAGGACATCCAGTCGTGGACGCTGGACGATCTGCAGACGTTCTTCAGGACATACTACGCGCCGAACAATCAGACGCTGGTGCTGGCGGGCGATGTCTCGCCGGACGAAGCCTTCGCGCTCGCGCGCAAGTATCTCGAGCCGATTCCGCGCCAAGCCGCGCCGGCTCCGGTGCTCACGCGCGAACCGCCGCAGCTCGCAGAGCGCCGCGTCGTCGTGCGCCGGAGCGCGCAGACGCCGCTCATTCAGTACGCGTACAAAGCGCCCGCCGCCGCCGATGCACGGGCCCCGGCGTTGAGCCTGCTGCTCTCGATTCTGGTGGACGGCGACGCGTCACGGCTCTATCGCCGGCTCGTGGAGGACCAGAAGCTCGTCATCGACATCGGCGGTAACTGGCATGAAGGCTTCGATCCCGCCCTCGTCTGGCTCTATTTCACGCTGCCGGAAGGCGCGGACCCGGAGGCCGTGCAGCCCGCGATCGACGCGGAGCTCGCCCGCGTCGTCGACAGCGGCGTGAGCGCGGAGGAGCTGCGCCGCGCGAAGAATCTCGTCGCGGTCTCCTTCTGGAAGAAGCTCGCGACGATCGACGGCAAGGCGCAACTGCTCGGCGAATACGAAGTGTTTCACGGCGACTGGCGCCGCCTCTTCGATGCGCCCGCGCAGTTCGAGCGCGTGACGGCCGAGCAGGTGCAGGCGGTGGCGCGCGAAGTGCTCGACGTGAGGCGGCGTACGGTCGGCGTGTTGCTCCCCGAGTCGGAGCTCGAGTTGGAAGACGCATGAGCACCGCCTATGCATTGACCCACCCCAGCGGCGGCGCGGTGCACGTGCCCGCGCACGAGCGCGTCGTGCTGCCGAACGGCATCACGCTGCTGGTTGTGCCCTCGCCGGAGGTGCCGCTCATCTCGTTTCACGCGGTGTGTCGCGGCGGCCCGCTGGGCGATTCGCGGCCGGGCGTGGCGTCGCTCGTCGCCGGCCTGCTCGACAAGGGCGCTGGCGCGCGCAATGCCTTCGAGTTCGTCGACGCGGTCGAGGGGGCGGGCGGCAGCTTCACGACGATCACCGGCACGGAGGCGCTTTCGATCACCGGCCAGTTCCTCGCGCGCGATCAAGCGTTAATGCTCGAGCTGCTGTCGGATGCGATCACGCGGCCGCGCTTCGAGGTCGCCGAGTTCGAGAAGCTGCGCGCGCGGCGCATCGAGCTCATCAAGGCGACGAAGGATAGCGATCCGGCCGAAGTCATCGGCACGTATGGGCGGTCGATGCTGTTCGGCTCGCATCCCTACGGCAAGCCCGCGGGCGGCAGCGAGGCCTCGCTCGCATCGATTACGCATCAGGACGTGCTGGACTACTACCGTGCGCACATCGGCGCGGACCGCCTGATCCTCGTGTTTGCAGGCGACCTCGACATCGCCGCGTTGAAGCGCGACGTCGCCGAGCGGTTCGGGAGTTGGCGCAAGGCGGGCGTCACCGCCGCGCCGGTGCCCGAACCGGCGCGTGCGCGCGGGCGGCGCGTGCTGCTCGTCGACTCCCCCGACTCGGCGCAGACGTACTTCTGGATCGGCAACGTCGGCGTGAACAAGCAGTATCCGGAGCATGCCGCGCTCGATCTCGTGAACACGCTGTATGGCGGCTGCTTCACCTCGATGCTGAATACGGCGTTGCGCATCAAGTCCGGGCTTTCGTACAGCGCGCGCGCCGGCTTCACGCGGACCGCGGCCGCCGGCGAGTTCGCAATCCGCTCGTTCACGGACACGGAGAACACGGCGACCGCGCTCGACCTGTCCTTGCAGACGCTGACGCGCCTGAAGGCCGAGGGCGTCACGGCCGAGATGCTCGACTCGGCTCGCGCGTACGTGCTCGGCCAATACCCGCTCAACTTCGAAACCGCCGCGGACTGGGCGGCCGCGCTCGTCGAGCTGGAGTTCTACGGCCTCGGCCCCGAGTACATCGACGAGTACGCGGCGCAGTTGCGCGGCGTCACGCTACCCGTCGCTCGGGGCGTGATCGATCATGCGTTCCCGAGCGTCGCAGATCTCGTCATCGTGCTGATCGGCGACGCCGCGAAGATTCGCCGCATCGCCCGCCGTTACGGCGAGCTCACCGAGATGGCGCTGACGAAGCCTTCCTTTTCACCGTAGCGCGTGCCAGAGCTGCCGGACATCACGGTCTACATCGAGGCGCTCGAGCAGCGAGTGCAGGGCGCGCGGCTGGAGTCCGTTCGCATCTCGCACCCGTTTCTGCTGCGCACGTTCGAGCCGCCGCTGAGCGCGCTGAACGGGCGCCGCGTCGAATCCTTGCGCCGCGTTGGCAAGCGCATCGCGCTCGGCTTCGAAGGCGATTACTGGCTCATGTTGCATCTCATGATCGCGGGTCGGCTGCACTGGTTTCCCGCCAGCGCCAAGCGCAGCGCGCGAGCCGCGCTGGCGGTGTTCGCGTTCGACACCGGTACGCTCACGTTGACCGAGGCGGGCACGAAGCGCCGCGCCTCACTCTACGTCTTCGGCAACAAGGAAGACATGCTGAAGCACGATCCGGGCGGGCTCGAAGTGCTCGACGCGTCGTTCGAAGAGTTTCGCGCGCGGCTCACTGCGGAGAATCACACGTTGAAGCGTGCGCTCACCGATCCGCGCGCGTTCAGTGGCATCGGCAACGCGTATTCGGATGAGATTCTGCATCACGCCGGGTTGTCGCCCGTGGCGTTGACGCAGCGCTTGGACGAAGCGGCCATTCGCAAGCTCTACGATTCCACGCGCTTCATGCTGCGCGAGTGGACGCAGCGCTTGCGCGACGGAGCGCGCGGCGAGTTCCCGGAAAAAGTGACGGCGTTCCGTCCCGATATGGCCGTACACGGGCGGTTCGGCAAGCCGTGTCCTGTGTGCGGCACGCCCGTGCAACGCATCCGCTATGCCGAGAACGAAACCAACTACTGCCCGCGCTGCCAGACCGGCGGCAAGCTGCTCGCGGACCGCGCGCTCTCGCGGCTATTGAAGAGCGACTGGCCGAAGACCGTGGAAGAGCTCGAGCGCTCGTAACGCAGGCGCTGAGAACAACGCGCCACTCCGGGCGGACCGCGCCAGGAGCGAGCTCAGCTCCAGATGTTGTGATGCGCGCGAGGCCGTCGAGTCACGCTCTCGTCGCGAGCGACCGTGTGGTCTCCCTCGAAGATCGCCGCAGGCGATCGCGGCGCTCCGCTCGAAAATCACGGCGCGCGACCGCCGCGCTCCGCTCGAAGATCACCGCGGGCGATCGTGGCGCTCCGCTCGAACATCACGGCGAGGGACCGTGGCGCTCCGTTCGGAAAATCACTTCGGGCGACCGCGGCGCTCGCTCAACAATCACCGCGAGCGATCCTGCGAACGCGGCAGGGAGACGGAGCGTGTTGCCCGGTCACGCTCCGCCTCCCGTGCACACACCGTCGGCGCGTTCAGCGGGACGGTGCAACCTCCAGTTGCGCGATCGTGCTGCGGGACTTCGACGCGACCGCGATCACGTTCTTCGAGACGAACTCCGCATTCGGCGCGAGCGCCTTGGCCCGCTCGAGGTCCGCCTTCGCGCTCGCCTCATCCTTCGCGAGCATGTGCACGACGGCGCGGTTCGAATAGGCGATCGCGACGTACGCATTCTCTTGCATCGCGCCGGAGGCGTAGCGGCTCGCCGTGAGGCGGTCGTACTTCGCCTGCTTCAGCGCTGCATCACACGCGTCCTTGGCAGCGGTGAGTTGCTTGGTCGCCGCGTACGCGACGCAAAGGTTGGTCGCCTTGGCGCTCGCTGGGATCAGCGAGTTCTGCCTGTAGTGCTGAATCTCCGCCAGCGCCTCGCTGTAGTTGCCCTTCAGCAGATTCGAGCCGCCGGCGCCGTTCGAATACGCGGTGAGCACCATCGGGGTATGTGCCCTCTCGGCCGCTTGTGCGCCTGTCGCGACGGCGAGAGTGGCGGCTATCAGGAGCGACACGTTTAAACGGTTACGTGAGAACACAGTAGCAATCTCCAGTGACGAAGAGGTCAGTCGGATCGGTTGGTCATCGGCTCACATGTGTGAGCTCGGCGACGACGTTAAGAGCACCCGGGCAACGCGACAAACGAAGAGTTTTGGCGGGATGCGTGATCAGCGCTCAAGAGAGCCGAATTCTTCAAGCGCCCACTCCGTGACGGCAGTCACTTCCGGTTTCTCCGCATCCTTCGGCCGGCTGACGAGATAGTAGGTATCGCTGAGCGTGAGCTCGATCGAGAAGATACGCACGAGCGCGCCGGTGGCGAACCACGCGCCGCAGAGCGCCGTCGGCACGAGCGCGACGCCGATGCCGCGTTCCGCCGCGCGCACGACGGCGAACATCGAATCGAGCTCGATGATGTTCTTCGGCTCGGGCGCTTCGAGGCCCACTTCCTCAGCCCAGCTCGCCCACGCGAACGGGCGCGGTCGATGCACGATGAGCGCGGTTTCGCGAAACACTTCACGGCCGAGGCGCACGACGGAGGGCGCCAGCTCCTTTGCGCAGACGGCGGCGAGCTTCAGCGAGAACAGCTTGGCCGCATTCACGCCGGGCGGCGGCGCGTCCGCGAGCACGATCGACACGTCCGCAGTCGGCGGATGCACCGTCGGGTGTGGATCGCTGGTATCGATTTGAATGTCGATATCGGGGTGCGCCGTGCAGAACGTCGCGAGACGCGGCACGAACAGCTCGCTCGCGAAGAACGGTGGCAGCGTCATCCGCAGATTCCTGCGGCGATGACGGCGTGTGAACTGCGTCAAGCTTCGCTCGAGCGCATCCAGCAGCGGCGCCACTTCGTCGTGCAGTGTGTGACCGGCGGTGGTCAGCTCGAGCGCACGCGTCTTGCGCTCGAACAAGCGCACACCGAGCGTTTCCTCGAGCTCTTTCATCTGGTGACTGACCGCGGAGGGCGTCAGGTACAGCTCGTCCGCGGCGATCTTGAAGCTGCAGTGACGCGCAGCGATGCAGAACGCACGCAGATTGCGCAAGGGCGGCGGCCGCGACAGGCGCGTGGAATTCATCGTCGGAGTGAAAAGCATGCCCGTGTTTTGCAAGACCCATGCCGTCCGCGCCGCCGCGTAAGAACGCGGTACGGCCGGCACGGACACTTGCTGCGCGCGGCGCGCACCGAGTCGGCGCGCTACGCAGATAGGTAGCACGCTATCGGTGCTGGATTACATCGAGATGACGCTGCAGCGGATGCGCTCGTGAGGGGTGCAGACGCGCGCGTGAAATGCGGCGCGCGTCACATCACGGCTCACTATCGGAGCGACGCGTCGATCCACTGTGCCAGTGAGCCGTAGTCGCTCGCACCTGCGCGCCGCGCGATCTCGCGGCCGTCACGATAGAGAATCAGCGTCGGAATGCTGCGAATGCCGAGGCGACCCGCGATCTCCGGATTCCGATCGGTATCGAGCTTGCCCACTTGAAGCTGCGTGCGTCGATCGCTGGCGACGCGATCGATCACCGGCGCCATCGCGCGACACGGCCCGCACCACTCCGCCCAGAAATCGACGAGCACCGGTAGGCCGCTGCGCGTCGTATGCGTGTCGAAGGAATGCGAGTCGAGCGTGACGGGCGCGCCGCTCACGACCGGAGACTTGCAGCGCGCGCACGTCGGATTGTCGCCGAGCCGATCTTCGGGCACGCGAACGAGCGTGTGGCAGTTGGGGCAGGCGACCACGACGGCGGCCGAATTCGGGGCGGAGGCGTGCATAATGTTGACCTCGATGGGGAGGATCAGCCCGCAGGAACTGGGGCTCCGTGCGGCGAGTTCAAGCCGGACGGCGCCGGGGCGGGATCTTGCCTCCGACGCCGCTGGCCCCATGTTCCCTGGGAATTTCGCCTCACGGCCCTACTGCGGAGCTGCCACTGCATCTATGGAATACCGGGACTACTACGAGACGCTGAATGTGCCGCGGAACGCCTCGGCGGACGAGGTCAAGAAGGCCTATCGCCGGCTCGCCCGGAAGTACCACCCGGACGTGAGCAAGGAGAAGAACGCCGAGGAGAAGTTCAAGCAGATCCAGGAAGCCTACGAAGTGCTGAAGGACCCCGAGAAGCGCGCGGCCTACGACCAGCTCGGAAGCAACTGGAAGGCGGGTCAGGAGTTCCGCCCGCCGCCGGATTTCGGCGGGGGCTTCGAGTTTCGCGGTGGGCCGCGCGGGCCGGGCGGCGCGGAGTTCGGGAGCTTCAGCGACTTCTTTTCGTCGCTGTTCGGCGGTGGCTCGTCCTTCGGCGGCGGCTCGCCGTTCGATGACGGCGCGAACGCTTACGCCGGCACCGCAGGTCGCGCGCGGCGTGCTCCGCGCAAGGGTCGCGATCATCACGCGCGCATCGACATCGACCTGGAAGAGGCGTTTCACGGCGGCACGCGCACCGTGGAGCTGCAGCGTCCCGAGCTCGCCGATGACGGCACGCTGCAACTCCGCAAGCGCACGGTGAAGGTGAACATTCCCGCCGGCATCACGGATGGCCAGCAGCTCCGCCTTGCGGGACAGGGCGAGGGCTCGACCACGGGCGGTCCTGCCGGCGACCTGTTCCTCGAGGTGCACATCCGGCCGCACAAGCTGTATCAGCTCGACGGACGCAACGTCACGGTGACGTTGCCGGTGGCGCCGTGGGAAGCGGCGCTCGGCGCGACGGTGAAGGTGCCGACGTTGGGCGGCGCCGTCGAGATGCGCATTCCGGCGGGGGCGCAGTCCGGCCAGAAGATGCGACTGCGTGGGCGCGGGCTGCCCGGCACGCCGGCGGGTGACGAGTTCGTGCAGCTCAAAGTCGTGCTGCCGCCCGCGGACACGCCGAAAGCCAAAGAGCTGTACGAGAGGATGCAGCGCGAGCTGCCGTTCGACCCGCGCGCCGATCTCACCTGAGCTTGCGCGCGCCGATCTAACTCAATTTTCGGCGCGCCGACGCTACCGGCCGAAGTCTTCACCACCGGCTTTCAAATAGGCGATCTCATCCGGCGTGCTCGCCCGCCCGAGAATCCGATTTCGATGCGGGAAGCGCCCGAACTGCGCGATGACGGCGCGGTGTCGCTTCGCGTAATCGAGCGCCGACGCAAACGTCTGCTTGAGTGCATCCGGCGCTTCCATGTGCAGGCGCCGATACGCCGCGACGCTTTCATCCTGCACGTCGAGGGTCTCGCTGTGCTGCAGCGGCATGTAGAAGAACATGCGCTCCACCGGATCGAGCGCCGCGTCCGCTCCCGAATTCATGCCGGAAAGCGCGAGCGCCAGCGCCTCCGCATCGCCCGCAAACGCGCGCGCTGAGCCGCGATAGAGGTTCCGCGGGAACTGATCGAGCAGCAGGATCAGGCTCATGCGCCGGCGTGGCCCATCGGCCCACGCGGCGAGCTCGCCTCCGAGCGCGCGCTTCACCAGCGGCTCGAATTGCGTGCGGATCAGATCGTCCCAGCGCTGCCGCTGCTCGGGCGTGATCTCGTACCCGAACCACAGGCGCATGCGCTTCTCGAGGTCTTCCGGCGCGAGCGGCAGTTTGCCGAACCAGAAGTCGCGGATCTTGCGAGCCTCGTCCATCGACTCAGCATATCAGCCTCGGCGCGCGGGCTTGAGTTTCGCGGACGCGAGCCCCATGCCTCGCCGCCATGTTGCTCGAAGTTTCCAGCGTCGCTGCGGAGGGCAGCGCAATCGGCTCCGGCGCCGAGTCTCCTCAAACCGCCCCTACCCAAACGGCTAGTGTCGATGAGAGTGTCGAGGCGCTCGATGCGTACTCGCGCGCAGTCGTCGGCGCGGTGGATCAAGTAGGTCCGGCGGTCGTCAGCGTTTACGTCGGCGGAGATGCCGATGACGCGCGACGCGCGCGCGGCGGCGCCGGCTCCGGCGTCGTCGTCACGCCGGATGGGTACGTGCTCACCAACGAGCACGTCGTTCAGCGCGCGCCAACCGTGCGCGTGGCCTTCGTGGATGGCCGTAGCGCGCCCGCGGTCGTCGTCGGGCGCGATCCCGCGACCGATCTCGCCGTGCTTCGCGCGCATACCACCGGCTTGCCGCATGCGTCCTTGCTCGACGCGTCGCCTCGCGTCGGACAGCTCGTCATCGCCGTGGGGAATCCGCTCGGGTTCGAGTCGACGGTGTCGGCGGGCGTCGTGAGCGCGCTCGGACGATCCCTGCGCAGCCGCCATGGCCGCCTGATCGAAGGCATCGTGCAGCACACGGCGGCACTCAATCCCGGCAATTCCGGCGGCCCGCTCGTGGATTCACGCGGCCGCGTCGTCGGGGTGAACACCGCGATCATCGCGATGGCGCAGGGGATCGGCTTCGCCGTGCCGGCGACCACGGCGCAGTGGGTGCTCACGGAGATCCTCACGCAAGGGCGCGTGCGGCGCGCCTACCTCGGAATCTCCGGGCGGGACCGGCCGCTCGACCGGCGGCTGGTGCGCGCGCTCGGCTTGCCGGCCATGCGAGCGGTCGAGGTGATGGGGCTCGATGCGGAGGGACCGGCGTCGCGCTCGGAGCTGCGGCCGGGGGATTGGATCGTCGCGGTGAACGACGTGCCGGTCGATGGCATCGATGCGCTGTATCGCTTGGTGAGTCGCTCGCCGTTCGGGAGTCCGATCACGCTGCAGGTGGTGCGGCGGACGCAGAGTCTGCGAATAGAGCTGACGCCCAGCGAGGTCGCCTGACCGGGTTTCGCGGGCGCGCGCGGCTCGTCACTGCAGCGGCGGCAATCGCTCGCCCTTTAAGCGCCGCCACAGCCACGCAAGGGCGGTGCGCCGGCCGCCGTCGGGCGGAACGGTCGTGGCGCTGCGCCGTGGCGTGATCGGCTCGAGCCGCCCGTCGCGCTCGGCGAACACGGCGAACGTGAATCCGTAGTAGGGCTCCATCCCGAGCCGCAGATCACTGATGGTCACGACGCCGTCGCGCTCCTCCATCTTGAAGAAGCCGTGGGTGAACCACGCCATTCGGTCCACGTTCCAGTTGCCCCGCAGCTTCTCGTACAGCTCGGCGCCGCGCGGATGCTCGCGAAAGGTGATCCGCCGCGTGCCGTCGAACAGCGAGTAGAACCCTTCGACATAGCGGGTCGGCGTGATCGCCGTTATGCGCCACAGCACCGAGTTCAGGGCGGTCGGGTCCACTTCCATCCGCTGCACCTCGATCCCCTGCGCGCGCAGCGACTCCCGCGCGATCCCGGTCACGTACTGCTGAGCGGCAAAGGTCCACGCCAGATACGCCGCGCTCACCGCCATGCCGCCGGCGTTCCAGCGAAGCGCGCGCGGACTGCGCCAGCCGAGCGCGACCACCGCGCCGATCAGCACCGGCAAGGTGAATAGCGGATCGATGATGAAGATGCTGCCGACGCCGAACGGATAGTCCGTGAACGGAATCGCGAGCTGCGTGCCGTAGATCGTCATCACGTCCAGCAACGGATGGAAGATGAGCACGAGCCACGCCAGCAGCCACCAGCGCCGGAACATCGCCGGCTGCCGGTGAATGCGCGCAATCACCCATCCGATGAGCGGCGCGAGGAGGGTGAGGTAGAGCAGCGAGTGACTCGCCGCGCGGTGAAACGTCACGTCGCGGACGGGATCGCCGTGGCGAATGAAGGTGTCGAGGTCGGGCAGCGTCGCGCAGATGCTGCCCCAGAGCGCCGCCTTCCAGCGCGGCGTGCGCGCGCCCATCACCGCCATTCCGATGGCTGAGCCGACCGCGATGTGCGTCAGTGAATCCAAGGGCGTCGAGGGTAGCGAAGGCCCCGGCGATCTTAGCCCAGGCCGTTCGGGTTCGCGGCCGCGGGAGCGCGGCGCGGAAAAGAAAAAGAGCCGCCTCCGTAGGCGCGAAGCGGCCCCTTCATCTCAAAGGCGCAACGCTCGAGTCCCCCTGCGCCTGTCAGCTTCGAATTCTTCGAATCGCTAGCTCACTCGCAGAGACTCTCCAGGTAGCCCTGCGCGACCGGTGACAGCCGCTTGCGCGCCAGCGCGCGTGCCTTCGGAGCGTCCACGATGTACTCGAGCGGCCCCGAGACCAGGATCTGGCGCACGGTGGGATCCTTCGCGGACGCCCGCGCCATCTTGTTCAGCACGGTGAAGCCGCGGTTGATCTTGTCACGGGGAGCCCGGCTCTTTTCGATGGCACGGGCGAGGTACTGGCCGAAGCGGGCGTAGAGAAAGTAATCGTCTTCCCCCACCTGGAATCGAGCTTCGGCAAAGAAGTCGGGGAAGTTCTTCTCGAGATACTGGTTGAGCTTCTGAAGAGCAGGCCCAGGT
>DASZSS010000389.1:0-18986 GCA_035548535.1 Steroidobacteraceae bacterium | reverse complement strand
GAAGCCCTCGATGCAGCCGGGGTCGATGGGATCGAAGTGGCACACGGGGACGGCCTGGCCGGCTCGAGCTTCAATTACGGTTTCGGCGCGCACACCGATCGCGAGTGGATCGCGGCAGTCGCGGAGAAGCTCCAGCATGCGCGGCTGACGACTTTGCTGCTGCCGGGCATCGGCACCATCGACGATCTGCGCGAGGCTCATGCGCTCGGCGTGCGCTCGGTCCGCATCGCCACGCATTGCACGGAGGCCGACATCGCCCGCCAGCACATCGAAGCTGCGCGACATCTCGGCATGGACACGGTCGGCTTTCTCATGATGTCGCACATGTCGGAGCCGACTGAGCTTGCGCGTCAGGCGAAGCTCATGGAGTCCTACGGCGCAGAGTGCGTCTATGTCGTCGATTCCGCCGGCGCGCTGGACATGGACGGCGTCGAGCTGCGCCTGCGCGCCTTCGATGATGTGTTGCAGCCGGCGACTCAGCGCGGCATTCACGCTCATCACAACCTCTCGCTCGGTGTGGCCAACTCCATTGTCGCCGTTCGAAACGGCGCAACGCGCGTCGATGCATCGCTCGCCGGCATGGGAGCCGGGGCCGGCAATGCTCCGCTCGAAGTGTTCATCGCTACGATCAGCCGCATGGGCTGGTCGCACGGCTGCGATCTGTTCGCGCTGATGGATGCAGCGGACGATCTCGTGCGCCCCTTGCAGGACCGGCCCGTGCGCGTCGATCGCGAGACGCTCTCGCTCGGCTACGCCGGTGTGTACTCGAGCTTCCTGCGCCACGCGGAGCAAGCCGCGCGCCTCTACGGAATCGACGCACGCGAGATCCTCATCGAGCTCGGCCGGCGCCGCATGGTCGGCGGGCAGGAAGACATGATCGTCGACGTTGCGCTCGACTTGCAGCGACACGGGTAAACCTGATGCGGAGCCTTGTGAAGTAGCCGAATCGAATCGAAGCGATAGGTTGAATCAACCTCAGATGCTGAATGGGGGGATCGGGTCGATGCGAAGCCAATGCAATCTGGTGAAGGGGGCGGCGGGGCTGCTGGCGCTAGCGCTCTCCTGCACGGCCGGAGCGCAGGATGCGGAACATTCCGAAGGCGGGCTGCTGCAGGAGATTGTCGTGACTGCACAGCGCCGCGAGCAGGACCCGCAGGATGTCGGCATATCGGTGTCCGTGTTTGGCGGGCCGCAGTTGAAAGCGCTCGGACTCGAATCGAGCATCGAGATCGCGCGGCTCACCCCGGGGGTGCATGTCTCGGGAGCGACCGCCGGGCAGGCGGCGAGCTTCACGATCCGCGGCGTCACGCAGAGCGACTTCAACGATGCCATCGAGGGCCCGGTGGCCGTGTACGTGGATGACACGTACATCCCGACGCTGCAGGGCCAGGTGTTCGGCATGTTCGACCTGCAGCGCGTGGAGGTGCTGAAAGGGCCGCAGGGGACGCTGTTCGGGCGCAACGCCACGGGCGGCCTCGTGCACTACATCGTCAACAAGCCCACTGCGGCGCCTGCCGCCGGCCTGGACGTCACCTACGGCCGGTTCAATCAGAAGCTGGTCGACACCTTCGTGAGCGGGCCGCTGGGCGGCGGATTCACGGCGCGCGCGTCCTTTCATCTTGCGCGCTTCGGCAACATCATGAAGAACGTCTATCCCGAGGGCCTCGCGCCGGGCTACCCATCGACCCTCGGTGCACTCGCCTCGCCATGCTGCCAGGACACCTGGAGCGAGAACACGCTTTCGGGCCGTCTGCAGCTGCAGTATCAGGCGGATGCGCTCACCGTGCGCCTCGCGGCATCGGGCTCGCGGCAGAATCTCTCGACGACGCCGTACAACATTCAGCCCGTGGTCCCGGTCGTCGACAGCGCCGGCAGGCTCGTCAACGCGATCTACGCGGGTCCCAACGAGACGCGCGTCGCCATCGGCCCGGACGGCAACAACTATCTCGGCCTGCCCAACTCACCCCCGGTGCGGCTGCCCGGTCGCGACTGGCTGGGCTTCCTGCCGCCGAGCGGAAAAGATCTCGAGACCTCGCAGGAGCTCTCGCGCAGCGACTACAACCGCGTGCGCAGCACTGGCATGACGCTGCACGTGGATTACGACTTCGGCGGCGTGAGCCTCGCCTCGGTCACGAGCTATACGAAGTTCGCGAAGCGGCTGTACCTCGATGGTGAGAGCGGGCCCGTGAGCCTCGTCGACGTTGCCCAGCTCGGCGACACCGAAGGGCTCGCCCAGGAGTTGCGCCTGAGCGGCGCGGCGCACCGTTTGCGCTGGGTTGGCGGCCTTTACTACCTGTACATCGACGCCAAGGCGCGCGATGCGCTGCTCGCGCCCGCGGGCTCGTTGTTCGCCGCTCTGTTTGGCGCCGTCGATGTGGGGCTCGATCTGCCGATCATCGCCAAGCTGCGCACCAATTCCGCTTCGCTCTTCGGCCAGATGGAATACGAGCTCACGCCGCGCTGGACCGCGGTGCTTGGCGGCCGCGTCATCGAGGAGAAGCAGAGTTTCAACTATCGCTCCGTCGCGGTCCTGGATACGGACGCGTGGACGCTGCAGACCGCGCCCGTGCTGTTTGATACGCAGCCGCCATTTACGGATCGGCGCACGCAGCATCTGTGGGCAGGCAAGGCGCAGCTCGAATTCCGTCCATCGCGGGATCTCCTGTGGTATCTCGGCGTGAACCGGGGCGTGAAGGCGGGATCGTACAACTCGAAGCTCTTCGACGGCCTTGCGCCGCTCGATCCGTCGGAGATTCCTTACCAGCCCGAAGTGTTGCTGTCATACGAAGGCGGTTTCAAGAAGACCTTCGGCAACGGCGCAACGCTGCTCAATGCTTCGGTCTACTACTACGACTACTCGAACTATCAGGCCTTCACGTTCCAGAACGTTTCCGGATACGTGCAGAACCGCGATGCCAACATGTACGGCGCGGAGCTGCAGCTTGCCGCGCGCCCGGCGCGCGGGCTGCAGGTGCAGCTCGGCGCCTCCATACTCGATGCCCAGGTGAAGAGCCTGCAGATTGCGCCGGGCGTGTTTCGCGATGTGAAGCCGACGTACGCGCCCGAGAAGCAGCTCTTCGGAATGATCAGTCAGGAGCTGCCGGGCGAAGTGCTGGGCGGGCGAGTGACGCTCACCGTGGATGCCAGCTACACATCGGATTTCTATCACAACGTGCGCAACTTCGACTCGACCCGCTTTGATGGCTACACGCTTCTCGGCGTACGCGCGAGCTGGTCCGGGCGAAATATTCCGCTCGAGTTGAGCGCGTTCTGCGAGAACCTCACGGACCGCCGCTATGGGTTCATCGGCTTCGAGGGCTCAACGGTCTATGGAGGCAACGACGTCGCCTATGGGAAGCCGCGGTGGTGGGGCGTGCGCGCCGCCTACAACTTTGGGGGACATTGAGCGAGGCGGGGCGGCGGAGCTCGACGCGCGCCGCCTCGACGCATTTCTGCGAGAGGCATTGCCAGGATGCCGTGGCGAGATGAAGCTCGAGCCCGCGCCCGGCGGGCAATCAAATCCGACGTTCTTCGTGTCCTACCGCGGCCGACGGCTCGTGCTGCGCAAACAGCCGCCAGCGGGGCGTCTGCCGTCGGCGCACGCCATCGACCGCGAGTATCGCGTGCTCTCGGCGCTCAGGGGGTCGCGGGTCCCCGTGCCCCGTGTGCTGCTGTTCCACACCGGGCTTGAAGTCGTCGGCACACCTTTCTACGTCATGGAATGCGTGGCAGGACGAGTGTTTCACGACAGCGCGCTCCCAGGCGTCGCTCCCACACACCGTCGCGTCATGTATCAGTCCATGGCAGAAACGCTAGCAGAGCTGCACGCAGTGGACTGGAGAGCGGCGGGGCTCGAGGGCTTCGGCAGGGTGGGCGGCTACTTCTCGCGACAGCTCGAACGCTGGTCGCAGCAGTGGCGACTGTCGGCGACGCGTGAGGTGCCTGAAATCGTGACGCTGATGGGCTGGCTGCGTGCGCATCTTGCTGAAGATGCGCAGACGACGCTGTGTCACGGGGATTTCCGACTTGGCAATCTGTTGTTCCATCCCAGCGAGCCGCGCGTCGTCGCGGTCCTCGATTGGGAACTGTCGACGCTCGGCCATCCGCTCGCCGATCTGGCCCACAACTGCATTGCCTGGCAAACCCTGCCGGAAGAGTACGGCGGCATACGCGGGCTGCCGTTGGCCTCGCTGGGCATTCCGTCGCGGGGAGGCTACGTTGCGGCCTATCACCAGCGCGCGCCCGATGTCGGCCCTCTGACCTCATTCCATCTCGCCTTTGCGTTGTTCCGCATGGCCGTGATCTTCGAGGGCATCGCGAGTCGGGCCCGGCGCGGCAACACCGCATCGGCGGATGCCGCGCGAGCCAGCGAGCACAGCGTCGCGTTCGCGCGGCGTGCGCTCGAAGTGATCGAAACCGGTATCGCTGGGTGAGCCGCCCGTCACTATGGACTTCGCCTGCTCCGACAAGGTCACGACTCTGCAGCGTCGGCTGCGCCACTTCATGGCGGAACACATCGCACCCGTCGAGGCGCAATGGCGGCAGCACGTCGACCGCGCTGTATATCCGCTCGAGCTGCTCGAGCCCCTGAAGGCGCGTGCCCGGGCAGAGGGGCTCTGGAATCTGTTTCTGCCGGGGCTGCGCGCGGACGAGCCGGGCACACGGCTCACCAATCTCGAATACGCGCCGCTTGCGGAAATCATGGGCCGCGTGCCGTGGGCCGCCGAGGTGTTCAACTGCAGCGCGCCCGATACGGGCAATATCGAGCTGCTGCACACGTGTGCCACACCCGAGCAGGCGGATCGCTGGTTGCGCCCGCTCCTCGCGGGCGAGATCCGTTCGTGCTTCGCGATGACTGAGCCGGATGTGGCGTCCTCTGACGCCACGAACATTCGTGCCAGCATCCGGCGTCAGGGGAACAGCCTCGTCATCAACGGCCACAAGTGGTTCGTAACCGGTGCCGCTCACCCGAACTGCAAGCTGGTGCTCTTCGTGGGGCGTTCGGAGGCGCGCGCCGGCTTCGCTTCGCACGAGCGCCATTCGATCGTGCTCGTGCCGCTGGAGATGCCTGGCGTGCAGGTCGTGCGCAGTCTTCCGATCATGCATCACCATGCGCCCGAGGGTCATTGCGAGGTTGTGTTTCGCGACGTGCGCTTGCCGCTCAGCGCGCTTCTCGGTGAGGAAGGGCGGGGCTTTGCGCTGGCGCAGGCGCGCCTGGGTCCCGGACGCGTACATCATTGCATGCGCGCGATCGGCCAGTGCGAGCTCGCGCTAGAGCTCATGTGCGAGCGGGCCCGGCAACGTGAGGCGTTTGGACGGCCGCTCAGCGACTATGCGAGCGTGCAGGACTGGATTGCGCACTCGCGTGTCGAGATCGATCAGGCCCGCCTCCTGGTGCTGCGCGCCGCGTGGACAATGGATCGGTACGGAAACGCCGCGGCTCGGACGGATGTCTCGGCGATCAAGCTCGTGGTGGCCCAAATGCAGGCGCGCATCGTCGATCGGGCAATGCAGGTGTTCGGTGCGGCCGGCCTCACGTCGGATACACCGCTCGCGTCGCTCTGGACGTGGGGCCGGGCACTGCGCTTCATCGATGGGCCCGACGAGGTGCATTCGCGCACGGTTGCGCGCAGCGAGCTCGCGAAGATCAAGAGCCGTTGACCCCGGAAGCGCCCGAGACACCTAAAGCGCTGGCTGTCTGCGATCGCCGATGGCCTGCTCGACCAGACGTGCTACGGCGACCAGCACGGCGTCACTGCCGAATGATGTGTAGAGCGTGACGCCAAAGGGCGTGCCACTTGCATCGAGCCCGGCAGGAATCGCGAGGGTGGGCGCTCCGGCCTTGCCCGTGCATTTGGCCGCCGCGCCCATCGGCGCGATGAGCACGTCGACGTTGCCGGCCTGCAGTGTCGCATCGATTCCTGCGGTACGACTGAGCGCGATGTCGCGTGCCCGGTCGGCGCGGTACACGGGGTCGTTGATCCCGCGGGTTTCCTGCGCGGCCAGGAGCAGCGACTGGCCGTACGGGATCATCTCCGGGTGCGCTTCGTTCCAGCGAATGAGCTCTTCGAGTGAGCCGATTCCGCAGGGTGCGCCGTGCGCCTCGAGAAAGGCATTGAGTGAGGCCTTGAACTCCGTGCGGAACACGCAGGAGCGAATGTCGAGAATCTGCTCGGCGCTCGGCATGTCGCACGGGTCCACGATGATGGCTCCTGCGCGCGACAGCGCCTGCAGCACTCGCTCTAGCAGCGGCGCGACAGGCGCGAAGTCGGCCCGATCCGCCATCGCCCGCCGTGGAACGCCAATGCTCACCTGAGCGAGCCGCTCGATGCGGAGTCCACGACGATCGTCCCGCGGCATCATCATCGAGACAGGGTCGTGAGCGTCAGCGCCCCCGATGATGTCGTACACCGTTTGCGCATCGGCCACGCTCCGAGCCAGCACGCCTGGAGCGTCTTGGCTCGGAACGAGGGGCATGATGCCCACGCGGCTCACCCTGCCGACGCTCGGCTTGAAGCCGACCACGGAGGAATACGAGGCCGGCGTCTGGATCGAGTTCTGCGTTTCCCCGCCGATGGCAATCGGCGCGAAGCTCGCTGCGACCGCCGCCGCGGAGCCGACACTCGAGCCCTGGCCGCGGCCGTAGCGAATGCCATGCGGATTCTTGACGACTCCACCGGCGCTGCTGAACTCCGCGGGCATCACATCGGCCACGTAGTCGGCAAACTCGGTGAGATTGGTCTTACCGAGCACGATCGCGCCAGCCGACCGCAAGCGCTGCACGATAGTGGCCGTCTGTTTCGGTACGAAGCTCGCCAGGGCGGCGGCGCCGGCCGTCGTGGTGTACTCGTCAGCGATCAGGATGTTGTCCTTGATCAGCACGGGAATGCCGTGGAGAGGCCCGCGGTCGCGGCCGGTCGCAAGCTCCGCGTCTGCCCGCCTGGCGTCCTCGAGAGCGTGATCGGAGACGACGCGCACTGCGTTGAGCGCGGGGCCTTGATGATTGAACGCGGCGATACGTGCGAGATACCAGCCGGTCATCTCCTGCACGGAGAGCCGCTTCGCGCGCAGGCATTGGCCGATGCTCTTGAGTGAACCCTGTAGCAAGGCGTGCTCGATGTCTCGATCAAACATTGAGGCGCGGTCTCCGGGTGCTGAGATCCCGGCGCTCACGCTATCACCAGAAAATGACGCCGGGACTCTCCATGGCGCACCTTGCGCAGGATTTCTGCAGCAGAAAATAAATCCTTGCGCCCCGGGAACAGTGGCGCCCTCACGGCCTGCGCTACGATGACCACCGACCCAACCCCGAGCCGTCTCGCGTGAGTGATGCGCAATGAGTGACAAGAGCGGAACAGTAGCGATCGTGACGGGCGCAGGGCGTGGCATCGGGCGGGCCATCGCGTGCGAGCTGGCCGCTGCAGGCGCTCGAGTCATCGTCAACTATGCGAGCCGGAAAGACTCGGCGGATGCGACGGTCGCCGCGGTTCGCGAGGCCGGCGGAGATGCGCTTGCGGTGCGAGCCGACGTGCGCCTGCCCGAGGACCTCGATCGCCTGTTCAATGCCGCGCAGGAGCACTTCGGACGAGTGGACGTGCTCGTGAACAACGCAGGGATGAGCGGTACCGGCATGCTCGACCAGGTCGACGCGAAAATCATCGAGCCGGCGCTCGACGTGAACTTTCGCGGCACGTTGCTCGCTTGCCAGCGTGCCGCGAAGGCGTTCGGCTCGAAGGGTGGCGCCATTGTCAACGTCAGCTCCGCGCTCTCGGCTCAGCCGGTGCCCAGCCAGGTGGTGTATGCGGCGACCAAGGCGGCGGTGGAGTCCATGACACGCCTGCTTGCGCAGGAGCTCGGCTCGCGGCGCATTCGCGTCAACGCAGTCGCGCCCGGGCCGACGCAGACCGACTTTCTGCAGATCGACGACGCCACGCGCGGATATCTCGTCAGCCGCACGGCGCTCGGACGCATCGGCGAACCGGTCGATGTCGCTCGCGTCGTCGCATTCCTGGTGAGTGACGCCGCGGCTTGGATCACGGGACAGGTGATCGCTGTGGATGGGGGCCTGCGGCTCTGACGCTGCTGAATGTCTGAAGTCAGTCGCCGTGAGAGTCGTCGCCGCTTCTTGCGGGCCGTGCTGGCGGCTGCGGCCGCCGCGCGCGCAGCCTCGGCAGCGCAGGGTGCACGTGCGGCGCCGTTGCCTGTTTTGAGCCTTGCAGAGCGTAGCACGCTCGCAGCCGTTGCGAATGCGCTGGTTCCGGGAGCGGCCGCAGCCGGCGTCGCCGATTTCGTAGCCGGTATGCTCGAACGCCCTGATCCCCTGCTGGGATACCGGTTCACGGGCTTCACGCTCCCCGCCCGCGAATTCTACCGCGCGTCGCTTGGGGCGATCGAGAAGGCCTGCGCACGGCACTACGGTGCATCGACAGGCGAGATCTCCGCGGTCGAGCTCGAGCGCTTCGTCCGTAAGCTCGCGCATGCGCAGCTGCAACCTTGGGACGGCCCACCGCAGGCGCTGGTGTACTTCGTTCTGCGCAACGACGCGATCGATGCTGCATACGGAGTGCCGGACGCTTACGCAAGCCTGCAGATTCCATACATGGCACACATCGAGCCACCGCGGCCATGGTGGCGCCCATGAGCGATGCGGACGTCGTGATCGTCGGAAGTGGCGCGACGGGCAGCCTGCTCGCAGCGCATCTCGGGACGAGCGGACGCCGCGTCATCGTTCTCGAGAGTGGCCCGGCCCGTCGGCTCGATCAACTCGTCAGCTCCACGATCTGGTCGCGCCGGCTCAAATGGGGCGGCGCTCCGGTACGTACCGAGGGCGCGAACCCCGTCGTGCCTTCCTTCGAGGCGGGTTGGGGCACGGGCGGATCGGCATTGCACCACTACGCGTGCTGGTTTCGCCTGCACCCGGAAGACTTCGAGATGGCCAGCCGCTATGGCAAGGGCCTCGACTGGCCGCTCGCATACGACGAGCTGCGGCCGTTCTACGACAGCGTCCAGAGGGAAGTGGGCCTGTCCGGGGATGCCAAGCTGGAAGTGTGGCGGCCGCGCGGCGCGCCGTATCCGATGCCGCCGCAACCGGTGTTCGCGCAGGGAGAAATCATCGCTCGCGGATTCGCGAAGCTCGGCGAACGCGTCGCACCGCTGCCGATGGCGATCAACTCGGTTGCCTACGACGGGCGCCCACCGTGCATTCAGGATGGGTGGTGCGACGCCGGCTGCCCGACGGGCGCGCTAGCGAATCCGATCGCCGTCTACGGGCCGGCCATGCGCAAAGCCGGCGTGCAGCTCATCAACGATGCCACCGTGACTCGAGTCCTTACCGATGCGACAGGGCGCCGTGTCGCGGGAGTGGACTACGTCGATGCGCAGGGCACGATGCGCACCGTGCGCGCGAGCGTCGTGATCCTCGCAGCCTTTGCGGTTCAGAATCCGCGCATCCTGCTCAACTCGGGCAATGCTCGCCACCCGAAGGGGCTTGCGAACTCCAGCGGACTCGTAGGCCGCTACTTCACTTCTCACGGCGCGGTGAATCTCTACGGGCTCTTTCCGGAGCGCACCGACAATCACATGGGCCGCTCGGGTGGGCAACTCGTTTCGCAGGATCACTATGCGAAGGACCCGAAGCGGGGCTATCTCTCCGGCTACACCTGGCGCATCGGCAACGCGCTAAAGCTCGCGGACCTCGCCGGCATCGCGAACTCGCGCGGCGATCTCTTCGGCGCCGCACTGAACGAGTTCATGAAGCGCGCGGCACAGCACCTCGCGACCATGTCGGCGCTGGTCGAGAACCTTCCGTCACTCGAGAATCGAATCGAGCTCTCGGCCGATAAGGATAGTCATGGGCTGCCTCTGGCGAGAGTGGTTCATTCGCTTGGAGAAGATGCGCGTAAATGCCTCGAGGCCGCCACGGAAGCAGGCCGGAAGATCTTCACGGCCGCAGGTGCGACGGAGGTGTGGGCCGCGCCACTGCGCACCGAACACCTGACAGGCGGCACCATCATGGGATCGGACCCCGCGAAATCCGTGACGGACGGATACGGCCAGACGCACGACGTCGCGAACCTGTTCATCGCAGGCCCCGGCCTTTTCCCCACGAGCGGTGCCGTCAACCCGACGTTCACCGCAGCGGCGCTCGCGGCTCGCACGGCGCAATACATCGCCCGCGAAGTCAGAACCTGAACACCCCGTAGCCGGGCTCGCCGAGCGGCGCATTCAGCGAGGCGGCGATCGCCATGCCGAGCGCGTTTCGCGTATCGAGCGGATCGAGAATCCCGTCGTCCCATATCTCGGAGGTCGAGTAGTAGGCTGTGGTCTGGTGCAAGTACGCTTGCAGCGTTGCGTGACGCACGTCTGCCACGGTCTTGGCGTCATCGGCCTGTCCGGCGCGACGCAACTGCTGCACTTTGAGCTCCGCCAGCGTATTGGCCGCCTGTTCCCCGCCCATGACGGCGATCTGGTGGTTCGGCCAGGTGAAGAGCAGCCGCGAGTCGAATGCCCGGCCGCACATACCGTAGTTGCCTGCACCGAAAGAGCCGTGGCACATGACCGTGAACTTCGGCACCCGGCTGCAGCTCACCGCCATGATCATCTTGGCGCCGTCCTTCGTGATGCCGCGCTCTTCGTACTCACGGCCGATCATGTAGCCGGTGGTGTTCTGCAGGAACAGGAGCGGCGTACCGTTCTGGTTGCAGAGCTCGATGAAATGCGCGCCCTTCAGCGCACTGTCGTCGAAAATGACGCCGTTGTTGCCCAGGATGCCCACCCGGAAGCCCCAGATGTTGGCGAACCCACAGACGAGCGTGGTTCCGAACGCGGGCCGGTACTCATGGAAGTAGCTGCCATCAGCGATGCGCGCGATGACCTCCCGCATGTCGAACGTGCTTTTGATGTCGTCTGGAATGATGCCGTAGAGCTCATCGGGGTCATAGAAAGGAGGTTCGGGCGCCGATCGGGCGACGTGCCGGGGCTGCGGCCGCTGCCACTGCGAGACGATCTCCCGCGCGGTTTCGAGGGCTTCTTCTTCGCTGTCTGCGGGATAGTCGCACGTGCCGCTGCGTTGAGTATGCAGATCGCATCCACCCAGCTCGTCCGCGGTCACCGTTTCTCCGGTGGCCGCCTTCACGAGCGGCGGCCCGCCGAGAAAGACGGCTCCCGCGCCGCGTACGATCACGTTGTAGTCGCTCAGCGCCGGCACGTAGGCACCCCCGGCCGTGCAATGCCCGAACACCAGCGCAAGCTGCTGTACCCCAAGCTTGCTGAGCAGCGACTGGTTGCGGAATATGCGTCCGGCCATGTACTTGTCCGCGAAGAGATCCGACTGCAAGGCGAGCTGGCCGCCGGCCGAGTCGCACAGGTGAATCACCGGCAGACGGTTCTCGAGCGCAATGTCGAGGCAGCGGACGATCTTTTTGACGGTGAGCGGATACCACGCGCCGCCTTTCACCGTGGGATCATCCGCGTGGATCACAACCTCGCGGCCGCTGACGAGACCGATGCCCGTGATGCAGCTTGCACCGGGCGACTCACCACCATAGGCCATATTGGCCGCAAGCGTCGACAGCTCGAGGAACGGGCTGGCTGCATCGAGCAGAAGGCTCAGCCGCTCGCGGGGACGGAGCTTGCGATAGCGGCTGAGTCGCTCGAGATCGCGCGGCGCGCGCTGCTGCCGCGCCTGCTCCTGCCTGTCGCGCAGCTCCGCGGCAAGTCTGCGATTGTGTGCGTGGCGCCTGCGGAACTCCCCTGAGCTGGTATTGAGGCAGGAGTCGATGCGCTTCATGGCTCCGGGGTCTCCCGGCGGAAGGACACGAGCAGCGCGCCGCGCGCGACCGATGCATTCGCCGTGATGTGCACTTGATCCACGATGGCGCTCCGCGCAGCAACGATCGTCGTCTGGAGTTTCATGCTTTCAATGGTGACCAGCTCGGCGCCCGCGGCGACGGCCTCACCGCCCGCGCAATGCACGGCGAGCACGACGCCCGGCATCTGGGCGCGAATCTCATTGGCGGCGCTCGCGGCCGAGCGCACTCCCTGGGCAGGGAGGGGCAGCTCCACGATGTAGACGCGGCCGTCGAGCCACACGTGAACCGTTCTGGCACTGCCTGCGCAACGCAGACCGCGGTGTGTTCGCCCGTTCAGCGAGATCTCGAAGACCGCCTCGGCGACCGGAGATTCCGCGACTTGCCACTCGTCGCTGCCGACTCGGGCACGCAGCAGCGGGCGTCGCGCCACGATGTCGAGTGTGACGTCCTGGTCATCGATCTTCATGCGATAGGTCATGCGGCTCCGCCTGGCTGTGGCCCAGGTCTAGTTGTGCCACGAGCCGATCGACGCGTACGGCTCCGGCATACCGAAGCTGTGCTGCCGGAAATCGGGCTGCGACAGCGCCGCGGCAAGAATCACCGCCGCGGTGTCTTCCGAAGTGGGCGGGTGTTGCCGCAGTCGGGCTGCCTCTTGCGTCAGAAGTCCGGTGTGCACGCGCCCCGCTGCGAACTCGGCATTCTCGAGTACGCGCATGAGATACTCGATGTTGGTCGGTACGCCGAGCACGATGAGCTGTCTCAACGCGCTGACGAGGCGGATGCGCGCCTCATGACGCGTGCGCCCGTGCGCGATGAGCTTCGCCAGCATCGAATCGAACGCAGGCGTCACTGTCTGACCGGCGCGGATACCCGAGTCGAACCGAATGCCATCACCGGCCGGCAACCGCAGCAGTGCGATTCGGCCCGTAGCCGGCAGGAAGTTCCTAGCGGGCTGCTCGGCGCAAATGCGGCACTCGATGGCGTGGCCTGCGGGCTGCAGATCGTCCTGCCGCAAGGAGAGTGGTGCGCCCGCAGCGATGCGCAACTGCTCGGCGACGAGATCTACGTCCAGCACGAGCTCCGTAACCGGATGCTCGACCTGCAGACGCGTATTCATCTCGAGGAAATAGAACGTTCCATCTGGCGCGAGAATGAACTCGACCGTGCCGGCATTTCGGTAGCGGGCGGCGGAAGCGAGGCGCGTCGCAGCACCCGTGATGGCATCGCGAAGCTCCGCGGGAATTGCCGGGGCGGGCGACTCCTCGATGATCTTCTGGTAGCGCCGCTGCACCGAGCAGTCGCGCTCGAACAGATGCACCACTCCGCCACGCCCGTCGCCCAGCACCTGCACTTCGATGTGCCGCGGCTGCTCGATGTAGCGCTCGATAAACACGCGCCCGTCGGCGAAGTAGCGCTGCGCTTCACCGGCTGCGGCGCGCACGCTCGGCTCGAGCTCCGTACCGGTTCGCACGATGCGCATGCCTTTCCCGCCGCCCCCTGCTGCGGCCTTGACGAGTAGCGGGAAGCCGATCCCTGAGGCCCGCTCGAGGAAATCTTGCAGCGAGCGCTCCAGCATCGCGCTGGGAGCAACGGGTATGCCGTGCGCGGCGGCGAATTCGCGCGCCCGGATCTTGTCCCCCATCAGCCGGATGACGCGCGAGTCCGGCCCGATGAAGACGAGGCCCGAGCGCTCGACGGCCTCGGCAAACGCGGCGTTCTCCGAGAGAAACCCATATCCCGGATGAATGGCCTGCGCGCCCGTCCGCCGCGCCGCTTCGA
This sequence comes from Steroidobacteraceae bacterium, assembly GCA_035548535.1. Taxonomy (GTDB): domain Bacteria; phylum Pseudomonadota; class Gammaproteobacteria; order Steroidobacterales; family Steroidobacteraceae; genus JADGHX01. The sequence continues at coordinate 5,397 of DASZSS010000389.1, read as the reverse complement.
TGATCGCCGCGTGATCGAGATAAGCCGCAGTTGGCACATCGTTCTCGAGTACGACTGCTTCGTCTGCCGCGAGGACATGGGGCGCGTCGCGGTCTTCGTGGTGATAGACCGCAACGCCTGCGATCCCGAGATCTCGCAAGGTTCTTTGAATGCGGCACGCGATCTCGCCACGATTCGCAATCAGCACTTTCTGGAACATGCCGTCCTCTCAGCCCGAGCGCGGTGCACGCGGCGATGCCGCGATGGACGAGGTCAGTGATGCCGTCTGCAACCTGTATGGCGAGAAATCTTCACGGCCGCACAGCTCTCGTTTGGACTCTCGACTTCGAGCGCAAGTGAGTGCAACTCACCGGCAAGCGCGCTGTCAAGAATGTGCGCGCGAACGCTGCAGGAATCGAGTCAGGTCTGCAGTCCGAGACAAGTCGACAAGCGCACCCGTGGATATAGTGAGTCGGACTGACTCGACGATCCCGGGGCGACGATGCATGGCGCGTTCGAACTGACCGAGGAGCAACGCGGCGTGCTCGAGGCCGCGGACCGGTATGCACGCACGCAGCTCCATCCGCTCGCCGGGCGCATGGACAGCGAGGAATGGTGGCCGGCGGAGGCTTTCGCTGCGCTCGGTGCCGAGGGTTACCTCGGCATCACCGTCGACACGCAGTACGGTGGGGGAGGAATGGATCTGGTGGCCGCCGGCCTCGTGCTGCAGGCCATCTCCCGCTGGAATCACGCGCTCGGGCTCGCCTGGGTCGCGCACGACAACCTGTGCACGAACAACATCTACCGCCATGCGAACGAGGAGCAGCGGAAGCGTTTTCTTCCCGGGCTGTGTGCGGGCCGCAGCGTCGGTGCGCTGGCGCTGACGGAGCCCGGCGCGGGCTCCGACGCACTCGGCTCAATGCGCACCACCGCGCGCCGTGACGGAGATGGCTACGTTTTGAACGGCTCGAAGATCTTCATCACCAACGGGCCGATCGCCGATGTCCTGCTCGTCTACGCCAAGACGGCCCCGGAAAAAGGGCCGCACGGCATCTCGGCGTTCATCGTGGATCGAGACTGCCCCGGCCTGCGCGTCGCGCAAAGGCTGACCAAGATGGGCTTTCGCGGCAGCCAGACGGCGGAGCTCGTCTTCGAGGATTGCCGCGTACCCGAGCGCAACCGCATCGGCGGCGAGAACGAAGGGCTCGCCGTCGTGATGAGCGGACTCGATCTCGAGCGCGCCATGATCTCGCCCATCTGCCTCGGCGTGGCCGAGCGCGCCCTCGCGCTGTCGATCGACTATGCGCAGTCGCGGGTGCAGTTCGGGCGGAAGATTGCCGACTTCCAAATGATCCGGGCGAAGATTGCGGACATGTTCGTCTCGGTCGAGACGATGCGCACGTTCACTTATCGCGTGCTGCACGCGGCGAGCGAGCTCGCGCGCGGCGGCGGTGGGCGGGGCCCGATCCACGCGTTGACGGCGGCCTCGGTGCTGTATTGCGCGGAAACGATGGCCCGCGTGCTATCCGAGGCGGTGCAGATTCACGGCGGCAACGGCTACATCTGGGAATCCGAGATCAACCGGCTTTACCGGGCAACGAAGCTGCTCGAGATCGGTGCGGGTACCACCGAGGTGCGGAAGCTGATCATCAGCGAGGAGTTGCTGAAGGGGTAGATCGATGGAAAGCACGGTGCATCTTCAAGGGCAGGGAGATCCGCAGCGGCTGCCACTCATGCTGGCACCGCAGCTGCTGGCCGGCAAAGTGGTTGTCGTGTCGGGCGGCGGCGGCAGCATCGGGCGTGCAATGGCGTGGCTTGCGGCGCGCCTCGGCGCGCACGTCGTGATCTGCGGACGGCAAGGCGACAAGCTCGACGGCGTGGCCGGCGCAATCCGTGACGCCGGCATGCCGTGTGAGAACAGCGCATTCGATATCCGGGAGCGCGCCGCTGTGGACCTTTTCCTGGCAGGTGTGTTCGAGCGCCACGGGCGCCTCGATCTGCTGATCAACAATGCCGGCGGCCAGTTTCCCCAGGCCGTCATCGACATGAGCGAGAAGGGCTGGCGCGCGGTCATCGATACGAATCTGAACGGCACGTTCAACATGATGCAGAGCGCAGCCCGCAGATGGCGCGAGCTCGGTGCGGGCGGCAGTATCGTCAACATCGTGGTCTCGCCGCGCGGGCTGCATCAGATCGCGCACACGTGCGCGGCTCGCGCCGGTGTGGTGGCGCTCACGGAAGCCGTTGCGGTCGAATGGGCACCGCTGCGCATTCGAGCCAACTGCATCGCGCCGGGAGTCATCGTATCGGACGGCTGGGCCGTGTACGCCGAAGACGTGCGCAAGCGTTACCCGGATTCCAACCCGATGCGTTGCGTGGGCACGCCGTGGCAGGTGGCCACGGCCGCAATGTTCGTCGGTGGGCCGGCCGGTGAGTTCATCAACGGCCAGACCGTTCACACCAACGGTGGCAGCAACCTGTGGGGTGAGATCTGGAGCGTCGCGAAGCCCGAGTGGTTCACTGAGGCGACCGCTTCCTGGCAGGCGTAGCGGCCTGGCGCGCGCGAGGCCGCGAGTGCGCGAGTGCGGTCGGAGCCGGTAGTGGCTCGGTAACCGGTGCGCCAGTCGCGAGAGGCAGCTTCACGGCGAATACCGCTCCCATCTGCTTCGCGGGCTCGGCCCAGATGGTGCCTCCGTGCTTGGACACGATGTTCTGGCAGAGCGCGAGGCCAATGCCGTGGCCCGTCTTCTTGCTCGAGAAGAAACCGTCGAACATCTTGCTCTCGCGGCCGGCCGGCAGGCCCCGGCCGCGGTCTTCGACCCTGACGATGGCATGCCGCTCATCGAGTGTGGTGGCGATGCGCAGGAGCCGGCGCACGGCGCGCAGCTCCGCCATCTCGTCGATGGCATTGAAGGCGAGATTCAGGATGACCTGGCCGATCAGCACCCGCTCGCAGGAAATGGCGAGCGGCAGCTCGGTCAGGTACCAGTTGACCCGCACCGAGGCCTGCCGCGCGCGCAGCTCCACGAAATAGCGCACCTCGTTCAGGATGTCGTTGAGGTCGACGGTGTCGCGAGTGAGCTCGAGTTTCACCACGTAGTCACGGATGCTGCGGACGATCTGGGTCGCGCGATCAACCTGCACGCAGGCGTGGCGCAGGCCGCGTAGCACTTCGTCGCGCTCGCCGATGTCGCGCGCGAGGCGGCGCGCGCCACCTTCAATGTAGTTTTGTGCCGCGGCGAGAGGCTGGCTGAGCTCGTGCGCGATCGCCGTGGCCATCTCTCCCATGGCGTTGTAGCGCGCCAGGTACTCGAGCATTCGTTCCTTCTCGCGCGCGGCCTTCTCGGCCGCGATGCGCTCCGTGATATCGCGGAAGTGAAACAGGAATCCGCTCACGTCGTTCTCGATCTCGACGTATCGATAGGTCGCATCGTGCCAGCGCCATGAGCCGGTGGCGTGGCGGATGCGGTAGCGTATCGAGCCTGCTTCCGACGTGGGGTGCGAGAAGCGCATCAGGATCTGACGCCGCGTGCGCGCGTCGAGCAGATCGTGGATGCAGCTTCCAACGAGCGCGCCATGCTCGTATCCGAGGAGCCGGCTGGCCGAGGGCGTGAGGAATTCGATGCGGCCTGTGGCCGAGACGATGCAGACCCCTTCCGCGAGGTCCTGCATCAGCTCGTGAAAGCGCAGCTCCGCACCTCGGAGCTTCAGTTCCTTGGCTTTGCGGTCCGTGATGTTGCGGAACTGCATCATGATGACGCACACGCCATCCCAGGTGACATAGGTCGCGGCCGCCTCGATCGGAAACTCATCGCCGGCCCGGTTCCGGATGCGCCACTCGAAGGTGTGATGATCCCGGAACAGCGAGCGCTCCATGTGAGCGCGCACGGCTTCGAGCGAATAGCTGGGGTCGGCCGGGGCGAACGCCTCGTAGGTCAGCTTGACGAGCTCTTCGGGGGAGCAGCCGTACACTTCGCTGGCCGCCCGGTTGGCCCAGAGGATGTCCTTGGTGTCGCGGTCATGGATCATGACCGGATCGGCAACGGCATCGAGCAGTGCACGGAAATCGAGCCGCCCGCCGTCCGGAAGCATCTACCGTGCTCCCCGCCGGTGAGCCGTCCCGACCTGCGTGCGGACTAGGTGAATTCTCCTAGGGGCCGGGTGTTCTCGCTGCTTGTCCGTTTCCAGCGGCTGGGTACGATGGACCTGCCACATGCTCTTACCATACAAGACATCCGGTCCGTATTGCATCCCCGACGCGCTGCGCTTCGCGACCCAGGATACGGGCCAATGTCGGGAATACATCTGGAGCGCCACGGGCACGCATCGCTTCGATCTCGCGCGCGCCGCGACCCTGCGCGACTTTCACCACTACGAGCGACGGATCGGCGGCATCTCCGTGAGCCTCGTGTCCATGGAGTGCAGCGAGGGGTTCAGAATTGCGAAGACGGGGGCCGCCGCCTACTACTCGTTCCAGTTCCCGCAGGAAGGCAGCAACTGCGAGCTCGAAGGTCTGTTTGGCCGCTGCGTCGTGGGGCCGGGTCACGTGTTCATCCTCGACCCGGGGCAGCGCACGCGCGAGTTCTGGCCCGCACACTGCCTGCAGTACATCGTGAGAGTCGAACGGCGCCTGCTCGAACAGACGATGGCCGACGAGATCCGCAGGGAGATCAAGCGGCCTCTGGTATTCGATCCGGTAGCGCGCGATCCGGGCATCGCCGCGTGGCTGCGGCACATCTTCAGCACGCCTCAATGCGATCCGGCGGCGACGGATCCCCCGCTGCTCGCGAACCGCCGCGTGGTGCGAAGCCTCGAGCGCGCATTGCTCACCATGCTGATCGCGGGCCTGCATCATAACGAGTCGCAGGAGCTGGATCAGCACAGCACTGGCGCTTCTCCGTACTACGTGAGGCGCGCGGAAGAGTATATTCGCGCCAACGCTCGCGCCGATCTCACGGTAGAGGACATCGCGGCCGCCGCGCACGTCAGCCCACGATCAATTTTCTACGGGTTCCAGCGCTGGCGGAATACCACACCTATGGCCCACGTGCGCCAGTTACGGCTGGAGCTCGCGCGCAAGGAGCTCGAGAAAGCGCGGCGCGAGGGCGGCACTGTCAGCCAGGCGGCGCTGAACGCCGGATTCACGAACTTCAGCCAATTCTCGAAGCTGTACAAGAAACGGTTCGGCGAGACACCGTCCACGACTCTGCGCATGAGCTGACACCTTCCCGGCGCGCGTAGCTGCATGAGTGATTGCACTCCTGGAGCAAGCGCTGCGCTCGCCGAATAGCAAGGATCAAGCCGAATCGTGATCCTCCCCTGAGAAGCTCCGAGCGCGGCTTTGCGCTGCATGAGAGCCCGCTCGAGGATCACAACAGGGCAGAGGTAATCGATGAATTCGATCATCCGGCGCCAAAC
>DASZSS010000388.1:0-5020 GCA_035548535.1 Steroidobacteraceae bacterium | reverse complement strand
CAAATCGACGCGGAACACGAAACCCTCGGGCGTCGGTGTCTTCAGCAGCCGCACCGTCTCCTGCGCCAGCCGCGTGAAGAATTCCTCGTTCGCGATCGAGCGTGCCCCGTCGGTCTCGCCATGCTCCGGAAACAGCAGCACGAGATCGATGTCGGAGGAGAAATTCAGCTCGCCGCCGCCGAGCTTCCCCATGCCGAGAATGATGAGCGGCTGCGCGGCGCCGCTCGCCGACCGCGGCTCGCCGTAACGCGCGATCAGCGACTGACGCGCGCGCTCGTACGCGAGCCGGATCGCCGCATCGGCGAACCACGAGAGCTCGCCAAGCGTGTCCTCGAGGCTCGACCAGCCCGCGAGGTCGCGCCAGGCAATACGCACCATCTCGCGCCGGCGCCAGCGTCTCAGGCTCGCCAGAAATTCGGGATCACCGACAGCCGCGGACGGAGGCGTTTCCGTAGTGACCGCCGCGGCACGGGCGGCGAAGTCAGCGGCGCGGAGCGGCCTCCCCAGATCACCGCTCTCGATCAGCGAAATCAGCAGCGCCGGATCGCGCGTGCACGACTGCGCGACGAAGTCGCTGCATGCGAAGACGAGCGGCAGCGACTCGCGCACCGCGGCCGGCGCCGCGGCGAGCGCGGCACCGACCTCGGCATGAGCATTCAGGGACTCCAGCGCGCTCTGAACGAGCGCATGCAGCGGCGGGTGCCGCCGTAGACGTTCGTCAATTCCAGACGGTGCCGCCGAGGTCGTGGAAGGTGGAAGTGTCAAGGCGACGGTTCAGACCCTTGAAGGTGGAGTACTGCGTGTAGATCTGCGCGCCGTCGGACGCGGACACCGAGCCCACATCCCCTTCCACCACACTGTTCTTGATGTGCACGTTGGCTGCACGCGCCGAGATCCCCACGCCACCGTGCGCAATGATATGACTGTTCGTGATGTGAATCTCGCATCCGTCCTCGGCAGTCACCGCATCGCCGTCGAACTCGAGGTTGCGGCCGTCGATGTGCAGGAGCTGCTGGCCCTGACAGATCATGGGCTCGGATCGCTTCTCGACCGCGACTCCGCGCGCGGGCGAGGGAATGTCTGTCGAGCGCGAAGCGAGGCGCACCGCGGAGGGCGGCGTGCGATCCCCTGCCGTGATCTGATAGCCCGGACCCGACTTGAGCACTCTCTTGCCGCTCGCCGCATCCTTGGCCGATGCGGCATCCAGGACTTCGGCCTGCGTGGTGCCCTCCGCCAGGACGGCGCCGGTGCGCGCGTCCCTGATCACGGCAGTGCCGCTGCTCGTGCTGGACTGCGCAACAGGCGGCGACGGGTTGCGCGCGTCGACCTGATCCGCCGGCCGCGCGCTCTCGCCGGCTTGCGCCGAGCGGTCCGCGGACGGGGCCGCAGGCTCGTTCGCCTGCGCGGTCGTCTCGCCGTTCTGCGGCCTCTCGTCCGATACCGGTCGCGTCTTGCTCTCGTCGCTCGCGGCGCCGGGCAATGTCGCGACGATCTGATCGACGCGCACGATGCGCAACTCACCCGTGTCCTTCACGCGCACCGTGAACGTGTTCTCTTTCTTGTCGAACGCCACGACAGTGATCTGGTCGTTGCGCTCGAGCGCGGCGCGCGCGAAGTCCGCAACGGCGTCGGCGCCCTGAGCCGCGCCGCCCGCGAATTTGTCACAGCCGGAGAGAAGAACGAGCGCGGCGCCGAGTGTGAGCAGTGCCTGCGCCGGGCCACGAAGGGTTGCCATGGAGATCTCCAGAAGGGCCTCGAACCTCAACATAAACTGCACCGCGGCAGATTGAAAGCGCGAAACCGTCGCCATCCGGCGAGCGCGCTTTGCTGTGAGCACTACGCGGCGTGCACGCGCGCGGATGCGGAGCAATCGCCGCGCCCGAGCCCAGCATCCATTTGTCTTAATGCGGCGCGGAGGTGCAAGAAGCGCCGGTGCGGAGGGCCTAGCTGCGGCGTGAAGTGCAGAACGCCGGTGCCGCGGCCTCGCTGCGGCGTGGAGTGCAGAACGCCGGTGCGGAGGGCCTAGCTGCGGCGTGGAGTGCAGAACGTCGGTGCGAAGGCCTCGCTGCGGCGTCGAGGCAGAACGCCGGTGCAGAGGCTCCGCTGCGGCGTCGAGGCAGAACGCCGGTGCCGAGGCCTCGCTGCGGCGTGGAGTGCAGAACTCTGGTGCCGCGGCCTCGCTGCGGCGTGGAACGCAAAACGCCGGTGCGAAGGCTCGCACCGGCGTCTTGGGATTGGCGCGTGGGCGGCGCGATCAGCGCATCTGAATCAGCACGCGCTTCGCGGTGAGCACGTTCGTCGCCGCGTCGTAGCTGCCGGTTGCGGAGATGCTGAAGACTTTCTCCGTGAGCAGCTTGCCATTCAGCGCGCTGATGAAGTCCGCGAAGGTCGCGAACACCTGCACCGTTCTCGGCTCGCCGATCGCGAACATGCCGCCGGCCGTGTCCGCCTTCACCGTGGGCGGGCTCGCGAGCTGGCGCACGTCGAGCACCTTCGGGCCGATCACGATCGTGTGGCGGCCGTCGATGCGCGAGCTGTGATTGTCGATGACGAGCCCGGCGCTCGCGTCGATCGTGAGGAACGGGGCGCTCGCACCGCTCGGGCCGTAGCCCACCGACAGCACGGCGGGCACGGCGCGGAAGCCGACGAGCGTCACCGCCGTGAAGTCCGGCGGCGCCGTGCCGAACGGCGTGACGAAGCCGAACACCCGGGCCGGCGAGCCGATGTCGAGATTGGTCAGCGGCAGTGACGCCGTATCCACCGAGTAGCTGCTCGGGTCGGCATCCTGCGCGGGCTGCGCGCCCGTGCCCGCGAACGTGAACGCCGAGATCGGACGCCCCTCGATCGCCGAGAGATCGAGCGTCATGCCACCGATCGCAAGGTCCTTGACCGTTCCGAGAAGATGCGTGACCTGCATGCGCACGCGGCCGGCAGTGGCATCGAGCGAGACATCGTCGCCCGACTCCGTCGCGGTACCGAACGCCGCGATGCGCTGCCCTACAGAGATCGCGCCAATGGTCAGCGAGGTGTCGCGCTGCCCGTCTTTGACGACCTTTGTGGTCTGCCCGAGCGCGACCGTCGTCGTGCCCCGCTTGAAGACGACGCTGCCGCTCTTCTTGATGAGCGTGACGCCGCGGACAGTGAGATTGCTGCCGCTGCGCGCGACGACGGTGCCTTCGACCGCATCGAATTGCGCACCGGCGACGCTCGTCCCCGCGTGCACGCGCGTGGCGGTAAACGTCCGGTTCGGCACGTCGAGCGTGCCGTACGCCACGGTTGGTGAGCCTGTCGACAGGGCCGCCATCGCGGCGATACCGGGCGCGCCCGTGTATTGCGTGCCGTCGACCTCGAACTCCGTGCTTGCGGTGGTGTGCACGGTGACGTCGCCGAGACGCGCGTTCGCCAAATTGAACGGACGCAAATCGATGTGATAGTTGCCCGAGCTCGTATCCACGGACGTGAGCGGACCGCGCACGCGCGCCTCGCGGCTATCGACCACGTCCACGGACGCGACGATCACCGGCTGCACGGTCACCTGCACGGGGCTCTGAGTCGTGTCGCCGATGCTGTTGGATGCGAGCAGATCGAAATCCAGCTCGAGGAGCGCCGGCTTGCCGGCGACGATCGTGAGCTGCTTGCGGTTATCGAGCTGCACCTCGAGGCTCACCGTCTTCAGCGGATTGCCGGAGGCATCCACCGCGACGGCCGGCGTCGGAACCCCGTTCACGTCGACGACGATGTCGGCGTTCGTGTAATCGAGCTGCAACGTGCCCGACACATACGTGCCCGGCGGAATCGTGACGGCGGTGAGAAATTCCTTCAGCTCGACGAGGTCCGCGAAATCGATGCGCGGCTTGACGGCCAGCGTATCGACGGTCGTGCCGTCGGCTTTTTTCAGGCTGAGCGAGACGACGTCGACGGTGTAGCTATCGAAGCCGCTGTCGGCATCCATCACGCTGACGAACGCCGTGCCGCACGTCGTGTTGGTGCACGAGGAGCCCGGCGCGGGATTGTTGCCGCCACCGCCCGTGAGCCCGTCCGCACCACCCCCGCAAGCGCCGAGCGCGAGCGTGAAAACGGCGACCACAGCGCTGAGCGCGCGACGTGGCGCGTCGAACAGTCGATTGAACACGTGAAGGTCTCCCTGGCGATCCATGATGGCGGCCTCGGAACGGTGCTCTTAACGCGCGGTTGACGCCCAAGTGTGTGCGCAACCGGCGACAGACACAAAAAAAGCCCCGCTTGCGCGGGGCTTCAAGAATGCGCGGATTCATCAGGGGGTCTCGATCCGCGACTTTCAGGGCCTGTGATATGCGGAGCACATCACGCGACCCTTAACTGTCAAAAGCGTCGGTTCGATACCTCGGAGTCGGAGAGTACCGGCGCTGTGTGACAACACCGGTACTGTCGAGGTTCCTCTTCCCAACGGGACATTCACATGTCCATGCCGCCCATGCCGCCCGGCGGCATGCCGCCGTGGCTGTGCTCCTCGTCCTTCGGAGCTTCGGCGATCATCACCTCGGTCGTGAGCAGCAGGCCCGAGACGGACGCCGCGTTCTGCAGCGCAAGACGCGTGACCTTGGTCGGATCGAGGATGCCCTCTTCGAGCATGTCGCCGTACTCGCCCGTCGCGGCGTTGTAGCCGTACGAGCCCTTGCCCGCCTTCACGGCGTTCACGACGACCGCGGCATCTTCACCGGCGTTCTCCACGATCTGGCGCAGCGGCTCCTCGATGGCCCGCGCCAGAATGCGGATACCGACAGTCTGATCCTCGTTGGCGCCTTCGAGCTTCTCGATGGCCTTCTGCGCGCGGATGAGCGCGACACCACCGCCCGGGACGACGCCTTCCTCGACGGCCGCACGGGTCGCATGCAGCGCATCCTCGACGCGCGCCTTCTTCTCCTTCATCTCGACTTCGGTCGCGGCGCCGACCTTGATCACCGCCACGCCGCCGGAGAGCTTCGCAACGCGCTCCTGCAGCTTCTCCTTGTCGTAGTCGGAGGTCGCTTCCTCGATCTGC
>DASZSS010000387.1:0-6513 GCA_035548535.1 Steroidobacteraceae bacterium | reverse complement strand
CCGGCGTTCCCCTACGACCATTTCACGACCCTGTCGAACGCCGATTGCCGCGCCCTGTACGCGTATTTCATGACGCGAGAGGCCGTACGGGCGACCGGGCCCCGTAACGTGCTGCCGTTTCCGATCAACGTGCGTGAGGTCGTGGCGGCCTGGAAGGCGCTCTATTTCCGGTCGCGGCGTTTTCAGCCGGACCCGCAACACGACGCGTTCTGGAATCGCGGGGCGTATCTCGTGGAAGGTGTTGCTCACTGCGGCGCGTGCCACACTCCGCGCAATTCGCTTGGCGCCGAAGAGAAGACACACGCGCTAGCCGGCGGAGAAGTGCAAGGATGGAATGCGTATGCGCTCGATCACAGCTCCCCCGCGCCGGTGGCGTGGACCGCGAAGAGCCTGTATCAGTATCTACGCCACGGCTGGCACTCGGAACACGGCGTGGCGCGCGGGCCGATGTCGGAGGTCACGATGAATCTCGGCAAAGTACAGGAGAGCGATGTCCGCGCAATCGCGACGTACATCGCCTGGCAGATGCGGGCGCCCGGCGAGCGCACGGATGGTTCGAGAGGGGCGACCGAGTTCCGTGGATCGGCATCGGCTCCCGATGGCAACCGCCCACCGCAAACGGGGCAGGGCGCCGGTGAGGCGCCGCACTCATCGCCGTCGGATAACACGCTTCGACAAGGCGCCTCCATATACCTGAGCGCCTGCGAACCCTGCCACAACGGCACGCGACCGCTGCCCTACGGCGGAATCGATTTCACCCTCAGCACCGCCATCAACGCGTCGAGCCCTCGCAACGTCATCAATGTGACGCTGCACGGCTTGCATCCACCCGAGGGGACGCGCGGCTCCATCATGCCCGGCTTCGACGGCGCGATCGCTGACGGCGACCTCGAAGCGCTCCTGACGTATCTTCGCGCTGACTTCACCCACAAGCCGCCCTGGGAGGATATCGCCGATCACATCGCGGCCGCCCGCAAGGCCGTACACGAAGAGGGCGATTCATGGCCCTGATTCTCGATGTCAACGGACGCTCGCACGAGATCGCAGCCGACCCGCAGACCCCGCTGCTCTACGTGCTGCGCAGCGACCTGCGCCTGAACGCCGCGAAGTTCGGCTGCGGCCTCGGACAGTGTGGCGCGTGCACCGTCGTGATCGACGGTGAGCCTGTCTTCTCGTGCATCGTCCCGATCATGCTGCTGAAGGGGCGCAAGATCGTGACCGTCGAAGGGCTCGGCACGGTCGAAGCGCCGGGGCCGCTGCAGCAGGCGTTCATCGAGAAGCAGGCGGCCCAGTGCGGCTTCTGCATTCCCGGCATGATGATGCGTGCGTACGCATTGCTGCTGAAGATGCCTGATCCTTCCCCCGAGCACATTCGTGCCGCGCTGGAACCGAATCTCTGCCGCTGCGGCACGCACATGCGCATCGTTGCGGCAGTGGCGCGGGCGGGCGAGTTGATGCGCGGGTCCGCTCAGGCCATCGAGCCCAAGAGCAGGTGATGGACGCCATCATCGGCCGCCGCGAATTCCTGCAGGCGAGTGGCGCTCTCGTCGTGAGCTTCACACTCCTCTCGCGTACGTCAGACAGTGTTGCTGCCGACAACGACTTGCCCGGCAGCCTGAAGAACACCCCGTATCTCGATTCGTGGCTGCGGATCGATGCAGATGGAACGATCACGGTCTTCACCGGGAAGGCGGAGCTGGGGCAAGGGATCAAAACCGCGTTGATTCAGATTGCGGCGGAAGAGCTGGCGGTGCTGCCGTCGACCATTCAGCTCGTCACGGCGGATACGGGCCGCACGCCGAACGAGGGATATACGGCGGGCAGTCACTCGCTCCAGGACAGTGGCACCGCCATTCGTAATGCGGCGGGCCAAGCGCGCGAGATCCTGATCGCCGAAGCCGCGCGCCGCTGGCTGCTCGACCCCGCGCAACTCGCGGCGCGCAGCGGCCAGGTCGTCTCGGAAAACGGACATGCGGCGAAGTACGCGGAGCTCGTTTCCGGGCAGACGCTGCACGTCATGGCTCAGCCGCGATCGAAACTGAGGGACCCACACGACTTCGTCGTGATGGGAACTTCGATGAAGCGCGTCGACATCCCGGCGAAAGTCACGGGCGGGATCGCGTACGTTCAGGACCTACGCTTGCCGAACATGGTGCACGCACGCGTTGTGCGTCCACCGAGCCCCGCGGCGGAGCTGCTCAGTGTGGACGCGACCGCGGTCGAGCGCATGCCCGGCGTGCTCAAAGTGGTTCGCGATGGTCGCTTCCTCGCGGTGATCGCAGAGGGTGAGTGGCAAGCCGTGCAGGCGATGCGCAAGCTGAGCGCTGCTGCACACTGGCGCGAGCAGGCGACGCTGCCGCCGGCGCGCGAGTTGCCCAAGGTGCTCCAGAGCATGAGAGCCGAGGACGCAGTCGTCGCCGACGAGCAGCTCACGGCGTCGCCAGCGAAGCCCGTGCGCACTTTCGAAGCGACGTACACGCGCCCATACCAATGCCACGCATCGATCGGTCCCTCGTGTGCCGTGGCGCATCTCGAGAATGGCTCGTTGACCGTGTGGACGCACACGCAGGGCGTCTATCCCGATCGCGCAGCGATTGCCGAGCTGCTGAACCTGCCGCAGGAGAAAGTACGCTGCATTCACATGGAAGGCTCCGGTTGCTACGGGCACAACGGCGCGGACGATGCGGCGGCGGATGCGGCGCTGCTCGCACGCGCGTTTCCCGGTCGCCCCGTGCGCGTTCAATGGATGCGCGAGCAGGAGCATGCGTGGGAGCCTTACGGTCCTGCGATGGTCACCAAAGTCCGTGCGACGCTGAACGAGAAGGGGAAGGTCGGCCGCTGGAGCTACGAGCTCTGGAGCAACACGCATGCGACGCGACCGGGCCCGGCCGGCAACTTGCTCGCGGCTCAACATCTCGCGATGCCGTTCGCGCCGGCACCGCAATCGGTGCGCATCACTCCAGAAGGCAGCGGCGATCGCAATGCCGTGCCGCTCTACGCCTTCCCCGACAAGCACATCGTGTGGCATTTCCTGCGCGATATGCCGTTACGGGTATCCGCGCTGCGCTCGCTCGGCGCGTACATGAATGTGTTCTCGATCGAAAGCTTCATGGATGAGCTCGCGACGGCTGCGGCGGTCGATCCGGTGGACTTCAGGCTGGGTCACCTCGAGGACGCGCGCGCTCGGCAAGTCGTGACCACGGCGGCCGAGCGTTTCGGCTGGTCGACGAAGGCGATGCCCACCAATCGCGGTCGCGGATTCGCGTTCGCGCGCTACAAGAATCTGGCCGCATACTGTGCGATCGCCGTCGAGGTGCAGGTCGAGCCCGATTCGGGGCGCGTGCGCATGCTGCGCGCGGTGGCCGCAGTCGACAGCGGAGAAGTCGTGAACCCCGACGGCATCCGCAACCAGATCGAGGGCGGCATCCTGCAGGCGATGAGCTGGACGCTCTACGAAGCCGTGACGTTCGACGATACGCGGATCACGAGTATCGACTGGTCGACGTACCCCATCCTGCGCTTCCCGTCCGTGCCGGACAGCATCGATGTGCACGTGATCCCGCGACCCGGCGAGCCGTTCCTCGGCACTGGCGAGGCAGCGCAGGGACCCGCCGCCGCAGCCCTGGCGAACGCCATTGCGAGCGCAACCGGTAAGCGGCTGCGTGATCTGCCTTTCACTCGCGAGCGAGTGCGAACCGCTGTAACGTCCGCACCCACATGATTGCACTCGAGGGCGTCTCCAAGTCGTTCGCGAACGGCAGCCGCTTTGCCGTGCGCGACGTCAGCATCACGGTTCCGGCGCGCGCGTTCGTCGCCGTGGTCGGCGACTCGGGGTCCGGCAAGACGACGCTGCTGAAAATGATCAATCGGTTGGTCGATCCGGACGTGGGCGTCGTGCGCGTCGCCGACAAGCCGGTGAATGGCGTGCCGGCATACGAGCTGCGGCGGCAGATTGGCTATGTCTTTCAGGGCATCGGACTCTTTCCCCATCTGAGTGTCGCGGAGAACATCGGCATTACGCCGCAGTTGCTCGGCTGGCCGAAGAGCACCATCGCGACGCGCGTCGCGGAGCTGGTCGATCTCGTCGGGCTGCCGCGGAGCTTTCTGCCGCGCATGCCCGCGGAGCTTTCAGGAGGGCAGCAGCAGCGCGTGGGTGTTGCGCGCGCGCTCGCCGCGAAGCCGGCGATCATGTTGATGGACGAGCCCTTCGGTGCGCTCGATCCGGTGACGCGCGACGCGCTTGGATCTGAGTACCGCAAGCTGCACGATGAGATGGGCCTCACCACGTTGATGGTGACGCACGATGTGATGGAAGCCGTGCTGCTGTCCGATCGCATCATCGTCGTTCGGCAAGGCGCCGTGGTGGCGGACGGCGCGCCGCGCGAGTTGCTGAGCGGGCACGAAGACCCGGGCGTCCGGGCGATGATGGACATGCCGCGCCGGCAGGCGCAGCGCGTGCGAGATCTGCTGAACGGCCGCACGACAAGCGAACCATCTGTGCGGGAAAGATCGGCGCGTGAATGAGCATGTCGCTGCGGCGTGGCGCCTGCTGCCCGTCTATCTCAGCCAGCACGTCCTGTTGAGTGCGAGCGCGCTTGCGCTCGGGCTGCTCATCAGCTTGCCGCTGGTAGTCGCGGCCAGCCGCAATCCTCGTGTGCGCTGGCCCGTGCTCGCGATGGCGAGCCTCATTCAAACCGTGCCGAGCCTTGCGTTGCTGGCGCTTTTCTATCCCATCCTGCTGGCGCTCTCGTCGGCCTCTCAGCGGCTGTTCGGCCACGGCTTTTCTGCGTTGGGCTTTCTGCCCTCGCTGCTTGCGCTCACTTTGTATTCGGTCCTGCCGATCTTGCGGAACGGCGCGACGGCGCTGACAAATCTCGATCCCGCCGTGCTCGAAGCCGCGCGCGGCGTCGGCATGACCGAGCGCCAACAGCTGCTGCGCATCGAGCTGCCGCTTGCCGCGCCGATGCTGATGGCCGGCGTGCGCACCTCCGCGGTCTGGGTGATCGGCACGGCGACGCTCTCCACGCCTGTCGGCCAGACGAGCCTCGGCAATTACATCTTCGCGGGGCTGCAGACGGAGGACTGGGTGTCGGTGCTGTTCGGCTGTATCGCAGCCGTCGTGCTGGCGCTCATAACGGATCAGCTCCTCGGCACCATCGAGTCGGGCGTGGCGCGGCGGCGGCCGGCGCGAGTATGGATCGGGCTTGCGCTGCTGCTCCTCGGCATCGGCGTGGCGGTCGCACCGCGCTTCAGCTCCGGCAAACCAACGTACGTCGTCGGTGCGAAGAGCTTCTCGGAGCAGTACATCCTCGCGGACCTGATCTCGAAGCGTCTGCGCCAACACGATCACGCGGTGACGGTGCGCGGCGGCCTCGGATCGGTGATCGCCTTCCGCGCGCTCGCGAACAACGAGATCGACACCTACGTCGACTATTCCGGGACGATCTGGGCGAACGAGATGCGCCGCACGGATCGGCCCCCGCGCGCGGCCTTGCTGGCGGAGCTCAGCGATTGGCTCCGCAAGAACCGCGGCGTCACCGTGCTCGGCTCGCTCGGCTTCGAAAACGCGTACGCGCTCGCCATGCGGCGCGACCGTGCGGAGGCGCTTGGAATTCGCACGATTGCGGATCTCGCCGCGCACGCGCCGCAGTTGCGTATCGGCGCGGACTACGAGTTCCTGAGCCGCCCGGAGTGGCGGGCGCTGCGCGAAACCTACGGGTTGCGCTTCGCCGAGCGGCGGCAGTACCAGTCGACGTTCATGTACCGCGCGGTGGCGAGCGGGGACGTCGATGTGATCTCGGCGTTCTCGAGTGATGGGCGCATCGCGGCCTATGACCTCGTGGTGCTCGAAGACCCGAAGCAGGCGATCCTGCCCTACGACGCCATCGTGCTGCTGTCGCCAGCGCGGGCAGGCGATGCGGCGCTGAAAAGCGCGCTGCAGCCGATGATCGGCGCGATCCCGATCGAGCGGATGCGCGAAGCGAACCAGCTCGTCGATCGCGAGGAGAACAAGCTGTCGCCTTCGCAAGCGGCCGACTGGCTCGCGAAGGCGACGCACCTCGATGCCCGCTAAACTGCGGGCACGATGATCCTCACTGCGTCCTGATGCCCGCCCGTCCCGCCGCTCGTAGCCTGTCGCGAACGCCGGCGCGCCCGCGCACGCGCCGCCGCCGGCGCGGCTCGCGCACGTTTCGCATCACGCGCTATCTGCCGAGCGCGCGCGATCTGCGGCGCGCCTGGCGCACGTTCCGCAAAGCGCCGCTGTCCATGCAGTTCGTCGTCGGCGTGGTCGGGATCATCACTCTGTGGCTCGCGGTCAACTGGATTTATCAGGTCGTCCGCAAACCCTCCGAGCTTTTCTTCCCGGTGAGCGGCACGCTGTACAAGACGCCCACCGAAACCTGGGAGGCCTACGAGCCCATCTTCCGCCGGCACTCGACGCAGGTGATGACGCCCGAGCTGCTCGCGGCGCTCGCACAGGTCGAGGGCTCGGGCAATCCGATCGTGCGCACG
>DASZSS010000386.1:0-2490 GCA_035548535.1 Steroidobacteraceae bacterium | reverse complement strand
TGCGCTGGCGTGGGTGCTACGGAGCGGCGCCATTGCGATTCCGCGCGCACGCTCGCTCGATCACGTTCGCGAGAATCGCGCAGCGCTCGACATCTCGCTCACGGAGCAGGATCTCGCCGATCTCGACCGCGCGTTTCCGCCTCCACGTGCCAAGCGGTCCCTCGAGATGCTGTGAGCGGACAGATGGCGCGGCTGCGCGGCAGCAGCGACGCCCTACTTCGACTGCTCGCGCATCGGCTGCGCGGACGCGACGATCGGCTTCGACTGTTCGCGGCGCGGCTGCCCGGTAGCGCCGTTCTGTCTCAGCCGCACCGGGCGGCGTGGCTGCGCGGCAGCCGCCATCGGCTTCGACAGCTCGCGGCGCGGCTGCGCGGTAGCGACGCTCTGCTTGGACCGCTCGCGCCGCGGCTGCGCGGTAGCGGCGCTCTGTTTCAGCCGCGCGGGCGTGGCAGCGCGGCGGCGATGGCCTTACTTCAGCGGCACGGCGCGCGCCGTCGTCCCGTCGCGCGTGAAGTCGAATCGGAGCTGGACTAGGCGCTGACCGTCCGCACTGACGGGCTCGAAGGTCCATCCCTTCGCCGCCTCGAGCGCGAGGCGCGCGAAGTACTTGCTCGGGCCCGCGTCGTCAACGAGCGCCGCGAACACCGTGCCGTCCGGATCCACGATGACACGCACGGACACTCGCACGTGCCCGCGGATCGTCTGACGAGCGCGCGCCGGAACGTCGGGCAGCACTTCATGCGCACTCGACACGGACGGATCGGCTTCGGGCGCGCTGGGCGTCTCGTCAATGTTCGCGCGTGTTTCGGAGCCGGTCGCGGGAATGAGCGGCGCGCTCGTCGCTGCGGATGTGCTCACTTGGCTCGCCGTGGGCGTCGGCGTTTCGAGACTCGTGCCTGCGCCGATGACGGGGGGCGGCACGGAAGCCGTTGGATGTGTTCGTAGCATGTGCGCGCCGGCCCAGATCAGAGCGAGTGCGACGCCGGCGGCGAACGTGACGACGACAGTCCTTCGTTTCGACGGAGGTATGGCGTCGCGCTGAACGGTTGTCCCCGTCATCACCGGCGGCTGCGAGGACTTGCTCGACGGCTGGGTAGGCGCTGCGGCTGGCGCGGCCTCCGCCGGTGCGAGCGCTCGCGTGTCCGCGGGGGGTGTTGCCGCTCGCGGAGCGAGCCCCGCCGTCGCGGGGGACGTTGCAGCGACCGGTGCCGACGATGTTGCCGGCACCGACCTCGGCGGAGCCGCGGGTGCCGGCGCCGCGCGTGACGCGCCATCGCTAGCGGTCCCGAACGACGCCTCGGAAACTTCGATCGTGCCGGCTTTGCGCGACGAGCCGGCCGCACTGTTTAAAGGAGTGGTGATCGGAGATGGCGATCCCGTGCTCGCGACGCGCGCAGCATCCAGCGAAGCAGCCCCACGATCCGTGACTTTGGCAACGGGTGATACGGCGCTCGCGAGACGCGTAGCGTCCGGTGACACCTCTTCGCGCCCCGCGACGTTGGCCGCCGTCTCAGAAATTCCGCGCGCCCCATCCGTTGTCGCGGAGACGGCCGTTGCTGCTCGCGCCGCGACTTGCAACTGATTCCCTCGCAGCCAGGCTTCGATCTCCGCGATCGACGGACGGTCGTGTGGCCTGCGACTCAGGCAACGCGCGACGATCTCGCGAAAGGCGGCCGGGAAATCACGCGGGAATGCGACCGGCCGCGCGCCATCGTGCAATCCCACCGGCCGATTGCGCGTGAGCGCTTCGCACAGCGTAACGCCGAGTGCCCACACGTCTCCCGCCGGCCAGTAACTGCCGCCTCGTGCCTCGGGCGGGTCGTACACCGACGTGCCTTTCTCGACATCCAGCGACTCGCCGGCGCGCCGCATCGTGTCGCTCGCGAGCTTCAATTGATCGCCGACGGCGAAGATGTTCGACGGCTTCAACTGCCCGTGGACGTATTTGCGCTCATGCAGAAACGCGAGCGCGCTCAACGTCGGGGCCAGCATCTCGCGCGCTTCCTCTTCGGTCAGCGCTCGATGATCGAGCAGCTCGGCGAGGCTCTGGTCCGCGTACTCCATGACGGCGTACAGATACTGCAGTCCGCCGAGTTGGCAGCGGCCCGCCTCGAATATGCGCACGAGATGAGGATGCGCGAGACCATCCGCGGTGAGCCAACGCGAGAGCTGCGCGTCCGCACGGGCGGGAATGGCATGCACCAGCTTGATGGCGACTTGCGGAAGCTTGTGCCTGCGCGACTCGGCCAGGAACACACCAGTGTGCTCGGAGCCATTCAGGTAGCGCTGCAGGGGAAATGCGCCGTTGATCACCTGCCCTTGCAGCGCGATCCACGCTTCGCTCATCGATTCGCTTGCTCGTACGTTCATACGCCACCCGAGAAGAGTCGGCGGAAGCCTGCCCAACGGGCGTAATAGTGTCCGGGAATCGCGCCACTCGACAGATGTCTTGGGCTTGCGACAAGCGGTTCGTCGTGCACGCGAAAGAGC
>DASZSS010000385.1:0-5292 GCA_035548535.1 Steroidobacteraceae bacterium | reverse complement strand
GACCTCGCCGACCCCGAAGCTCGACTCGATCGAGATCACGAGGCCCGACGATTCGGCGCGCACGCGCGAGGCGCGCACGAACTCGCTCAAGCCGAAGTATTCCTTGCGCGTCGTCGCGATCAGGCGCGCGGCGGAGCGGCGCTCGGCGAGTGCGGCACCGAGCTCGTCGTCGACGTTGACGACGCGCGCCGCGAGCCCGGGCGTCGCGAAGAGCAGCGCCTTGGCCGCGCCATACTCGTCCATCGAGCCGTGATAATCGAGGTGATCACGCGTGAGGTTCGTGAAGATGGCCGTGTTGAAGCGCACACCGTTCACGCGGCCTTGGTGGAGCGCGTGCGACGAAACCTCCATGCAGACATACTGCGCGCCCGCACGCCGGAACTCGGCAAGCTGGCGATGCACGCTCACGGCATCGACCGTGGTGTGCGTGGACTCGACGAGGGCGCCCGGCAGCCCGTAACCGATCGTGCCGCTGTAGGCCGCGGGTCGGCCGCAAAAGCCGAGCGCCTGTGCGAGCAGGAAGGCGGTGGTCGTCTTGCCGTTCGTGCCCGTGATGCCGGCGATTTTCAGCGCGCGCGAAGGCTCGCCGAAGAAGCGGTCGGCGATGGTGCCGACGTGCTTGCTGAGCTCCGGCACGCGCGCGAAGAACACATCCGAGCTGAACTCCGGCGCGCGCTCCGCTGTGGCTTCCAGCGGCTCGTACAGCACGGCGCGCGCGCCGTTCGCAATCGCCTGACCGGCAAACTTGAGCCCGTGATGCGTGCGGCCGCGGCAGGCGAGGAACAGCCCGCCTTTCGCCACGGCGCGACTGTCGATCGTCACGTCGGTGACGAGCACGTTCGCCGGCGCATCGAGGATGCCCGCCGTCAGCTCCGCCAATGACCGTGCCGTGTTGCTCATGTTCGTCAACGCCGCGTCGCGGCGCGGGTCTGTGCGGCCCGCAGCGGCGGCATGTCTTCGATCGACTTGATGGGTTGATCCGGCGGCACCGCCATGAGGCGCAACGCGCCGCCGACGACCGCGGAGAACACGGGCGCGGAGACTTCCCCGCCCTGGTGCTTGCCGGTCGGCTCATCGATCACTACGACGGCCGCGAGCCTCGGATGCGTCGCCGGCGCCATGCCCGCGAACACCGCCATGTACTTGTCCGTCGAGTAGCCGCCGGCGCTCGCCTTCCAGGCCGTTCCGGTCTTACCCGAGACGCGATACCCGGGAATCTGTGCGCGGTAGCCCGTGCCCGCTTCCGTCGCGACCACCGACTCGAGCATGTGAATCAGATCGCGGCTGACGTTGGGGTCGAGCACAGATTCGCCGGCCGGCGGGCGGTCGACACGCAGGAACGAAACGGGTCGCGACACTCCGTACGCAGCCAGCGTCGCGTACGCATGCGCGAGCTGCAGCGGCGTCACCGAGAGCCCGTAGCCGTGCGACATCGTGAAGATGCCGACCGGCCGCCAGTGCGAGTAGTGGCTCAGCAAGCCGGCGGATTCGCCGGGAAAACCGCTGGTCGTCACCTGCCCGAAGCCGAAGCGGGTCAACGTCGTCCACATCTGCTCCGGCTGCAGCGACAGCGCCAGCATGCCCATGCCGATGTTCGAGCTCTTGGCGAGGATGGTCGCGAGATCGACGCGGCCGAGGCTGCCGTGCTCGTCCTCGAACAGCGTCGCGCCGACTTTCATGTAACCGGGCGAGGTGTCGATGATGCTGTTCGCCGTGTACTTGCCGGAGGCGAGCCCGGCGGCGACGAAGAACGGCTTCATCGAGGAGCCCGGCTCGATGATGTCGGTGGCGGCTCGATTGCGATACGTACTCGGGCTGAGCTGCTCGCGGTCGTTCGGGTTGAAGGCCGGCTGATTGACCATCGCGAGCACCTCGCCGGTGGTCACATCGAGCACGACGATCGAGCCGGCGCGCGCGTTGTAGGTGCGAATGGCGGCCTTCAGCTCGCGGTACGCGAGGTACTGGATGCGCAGATCGATCGACAGCACGAGGTCGCGCCCGGGACGCGCCGGGCGGATGCTGTCGACGTCCTGCACGATGCGCCCGAGGCGATCCTGGATGACGCGCTTCGCCCCGTTCTCGCCGGCGAGCCAGTGATCGAACGCGAGCTCGAGCCCCTCCTGCCCGGCGTCGTCGATGTTGGTGAAGCCGAGGATGTGGCCCGTCACCTCGCCCGAGGGGTAATAGCGGCGGTATTCGCGCGCGAGATACACGCCGGGGATGCCGAGCGCCTTGATCTTCTGCGCCTCCGCCGGCTGGCGACCGCGCGCGAGATAGATGAACTCGCGATCGGCGTTGCTCGCGATGCGGCGCGCGAGGTCCTGGCGATCCATCTTCAGCGCGCGCGCGAGCTGCGTGAGCTGATCGGACGCGAGCAGGCGCGGCTTCGAATCCGTGGGCACCGTGGCGGCGGTCGGGCTCAGCGCCAGCATGAGCTCCTTCGGATTC
Organism: Steroidobacteraceae bacterium; assembly: GCA_035548535.1. Taxonomy (GTDB): domain Bacteria; phylum Pseudomonadota; class Gammaproteobacteria; order Steroidobacterales; family Steroidobacteraceae; genus JADGHX01. The sequence continues at coordinate 2,844 of DASZSS010000385.1, read as the reverse complement.
ACCCACACCGAATCGACGGGCGTGCTGACGGCGAGCGGCTCACCGTACCGATCCGTGATGGTGCCGCGATGCGCGACGATCTGGGCGACACGCGAAAAGTTCTGCGAGCCCTTGTCGAGCAGAAAGTCGTTGTCGACGAGCTGCAGATCGACCGCGCGCCAGACCAGCGCGCCCGCGCTGCACGCGAGCACGCCGAAGAGCAGCCACGCCCGCCAGCGGAACGAGCTGGAATTCACTTCGCGTTGCGTACGGCCGCTCATCGCAAGTGCCTCGCGGGGGTCGAGCCGGGCACGATGATGGGGCACCGATTGTGGCGAAGCGGTGGCAGGCTCATGCGGAAATGCGCGGCGCTCGCGTTCATGGCGATATCAGCTCGATTTCCGCCGGCGGCGGCGATTGCATGTGCAGCTTGGTGCTCGCCACGCGCTCGACGAACGCGTGGGTCGACCACGCGCTCTGCTCGAGCTGCAACTGGCCCCATTCGATCTCGAGCGTGTCGCGCTGGCGGTGCAGCCGCTCGAGCGTCACGAACAGCTCGCGCGCGCGATGCTTCGAATAGATGGCGCCCGCCGCCGACAGCAGCACCGCGGTCCAGAGCGCGGCAATCGCGATCGTCAGGAGCTTCGTGTTCAGGATGCGCATGCGCTACCTCACGCGCTCCACGGCTCGAAGCATCGCGCTGCGCGAGCGCGGATTGGCCGCGCGCTCGGCCTCGGTCGGCTTCGCTTTGCGACCCACCGCGCGGAACTTCGGTTCCGCCGCCGCGGGCACCACCGGCAGCCGCGCGAGCGCCGGATCGATGCGCGTGAGGCCCTGCATGAAGCGCTTGACGATGCGGTCTTCGAGCGAGTGAAAGCTGATGACGACGAGGCGCCCGCCGATCGCGAGCACGCTCGCCGCGGCGGCGAGCCCGCGCTCGAGCTGCCCGAGCTCATCGTTGATGAACATGCGCAGCGCCTGGAAGGTGCGCGTCGCCGGATGCTTCCCGGGCTCGCGCGTGCGCACGGCGCGCGCGACGATCTCCGCGAGCTGTCCGGTGCGTGTGATGGGGCGCTCACGGCGCGCGGCGACGATGGCCTCCGCCACCCGCCGCGCGAAGCGCTCTTCGCCGAGGGTCGCAATCACTTCGCGAATCTCGTCGACGCTCGCGCGAGCGAGCCAGGCCGAGACGGGCTCGCCGCGTGTCGTGTCCATGCGCATGTCGAGCGGGCCGTCCGCCCGGAAGCTGAAACCGCGCGCCGGGTCGTCGAGCTGCGGAGAGGAGACGCCGAGGTCGAAAAGCACGCCGTTGACGCGCGGGTGCCCGTGCTCATCTTGCGGCGCATGTGCGGACACGAGCGCCGCGAGATCGGCAAATGACGCATGGACGAGCGTAAGCCGCACTTCGTCGGCAAAGCGCTGGCGACCGGCCGCGATGGCCTGCGCATCCCGGTCGATCGCGAGCACACGGCCCTCTCCACCCAGGGCCGCGAGAAGGCGTGCCGTGTGGCCGCCGCGCCCGAACGTCGCATCGACATAGTAACCACCCGTAACGGGCGCTAGCGCCGAGAGCGTTTCCTCGACAAGCACGGGTGTGTGCTCATCCACAGATAGCTCTCCATCGAAGCGGTGACACCGCTTCTGACTTGCTCGCGTTGGCCCGACCCACTGATGCGCGCACCGCCGCCTGCCTGCGGCTCGCGGGGCGCGCATCCCCCTGTATCCCCCGGCGTTCCCCGCCGCCGATGCGCGCCGCTTCAGAGCGACAGCGAATCGAGCTCGGACGGCAGATCGGTGCCGGAATCGTCCTCGTTGAGCCAGAGGTCGCGCCGCTCGTTCCAGCGCGTCTCATCCCACAGCTCGAAGCGATTCCCCTGCCCGATCAACATTCCCCGCTGCTCGAGCGCCGCGAATTCGCGGAGCTCGGGCGGCACCAGAACCCGGCCCTGCCCGTCGAGCTCAACGTCGGTGGCGTGACCCACCATGAGCCTTTGCAGCTTGCGCGCTCTGACGTGCATGCTGGGCAGACTCATCAACTTGCGTTCGACCTGTTCCCACTCGGGCAGCGGGTAGAGAAGGAGGCATTGGTCGCGATCGACGGTGAAGATCAGCTTGCCCTGGGCGCGCTCCATGAGCTCATCCCGGTACCGGCTGGGAATGACCATCCGGCCCTTGGCGTCCAAGGTGACCTTCGTTGCACCGCGAAACATGACCTGAGGCGAAGAATCCGCCCATCCTCTCCCACTCTCGCCCACTTGGCGCCACTATAGACGTGCAGCACGCTATGTCAATTGCGTCAATAGAGAAATTCGTCGCAGTCACAAAGACTTATGGTGAATGGGTAAACAGTCCGTACAGTGCGGTCCGGGTGTTGCGCTTACAAAACATCGGGTTGGCGGGCATAGCTCATACAGTAGGTGAGAGCCTGAAAAGGTGTATGCCGCGCCGGAGGGCTTCGGATGCTTTTCGAGCGACGGCTTCGAGCGCCTTTCGGCCGCTTCATCGCAGCCCGCGAAGAGACCCGCGAAGAGAAGGGAGTCGGCCTGTAAGCCGGGTTCTGTCGAGGGCAATCATTCCTCTGGGACTCGTGTCACCACGAGCCTCGAGCGGCCTACCCGGAAGCGCGCGCGGATAGCGCTGCGGGCACCGTGCCGGCTCGCGCCTGCACGACCCCGCGGCTTCCCTATTTGGCCTTGCTCCAGGTGGGGTTTGCCGTGCCGCCGAGTGTTACCACCGGCGCGGTGCGCTCTTACCGCACCGTTTCACCCTTGCCGGACCGTGCGGTGTGACCCGCGCGGCCTTGGGCGGTTTGCTTTCTGTTGCACTTTCCGTGGGCTCGCGCCCCCCAGGCGTTACCTGGCACCT
>DASZSS010000384.1:0-2843 GCA_035548535.1 Steroidobacteraceae bacterium | reverse complement strand
CACGTCACGAGTGCGACGCCCCCTTCGCGAAACATTCTAGCCGCCGCGCCATACTCGGGTCGTCCTGATCCTGGGAGACTCAATGAGCGAACTTCCGAAGCGCCGGCTGCTGGACGAGATCGGCACCTCCCCCACCTTCGTCGCCGACGGCTGCGTGCTGACGGGCGACCTCGAAACGAACGGCCCCATCGTCGTGTGCGGCGCCGTGCGCGGCGATGGCCGCATCGGCGGCGCACTGCGCATGTCCGCGCAATCCGCGTGGACGGGCGAGGTGCATGCGCACCACGGCATCATCGCGGGCACCGTGGTCGGCAAGCTCGTCATCGCCGACAAACTCGAGATTGGCGCCACGGCGGTCATTCGCGCCGACGTCGTCGCGCGCAGCATCGCGGTCGCCAAGGGCGCCGTGATCGAAGGCCAGGTCATCATCACGAGCGGCGAGCCCGTCGTCGAGTTCGAGGAGAAGCGGCAGGCCATGCGCCGAGCCGGCTGATTGCGATAGCGCGCGGCGCGACGCGTGCCGCGCCGACTGATTGGATGCCCCACACCAGCCGCTCGGGATGACGTAATCCCCCCGCGACGCGCGGCCCTGCGCCGTAAGTGATACAGCCCTCTGCGCCCTGCGAGCTTTTGCCGCGTGGGCCGGTCTCTTTTTGACCATGATCAGTGCTCGGCCCGAGGAACGGCCGGTAGACTCGTTACAGGACTCTTACTAGAGTGGTCTCGGACGCACACGGATCGTGCCAACTAGAAGTGTCTTCATTAGGCGACAGTCGCCTGCCGCATGAAACCAGCGCGCTTCCTGCACCTCGTTGCCCACCGCGGTGACGCCGCCGGGCATCCGGAGAACACGCTGCCGGCGTTTCAATCGGCACTCGATCTCGGCGTGCGCTTCATCGAAGTGGACGTGCAGCTCGCGGCGAACGGCGTTCCGGTCGCGGTTCGCGACCCGATGGTCCTGACGCCGGACGGCGTGCGGATGGTGAGCGATCTCACCGCCGCCGAGCTCACTCAGGTGGACGCCAGCGAGCCCGCGCGCTTCGCGGACCGCTTCCGCGGCACGTGCATTCCGCGGCTCGTCGATGTGCTCAGCCTGCTGACGAAACGCCCGGAAACCACGATCTTCGTGACCATCGGCAGCGCGAGCATCGCGCGTTTCGGCCACGATCAGGTGGTCGCGCAGCTCCTCGAGGCACTGAAGCCGTTCCGCCCGCGGTGCGTCGTCGTCGCGGCGGATCTGCCGGCCGTGCACCGCGCGCGGCAGGCGGCGGGGTTCCCGATCGGCTGGGCGATCCCGTCCTTCGATAATCACACGCGTATCAAATACGAGGCGCTACAGCCCGAGTTCCTCTTCTGCGAGCGGAGCCTCTTGCCCCAGAGCTATCAGCTATGGCGCGGACCGTGGCGCTGGGTGGTGCGCGATGTGCCGACGCTCGACATCGCGCTCGACCTCGCCGCGCACGGCGCGGACTTCGTCGCGACACCCGACGCGCGCTCGCTCGGCGAGGCGATGCGCGCACACGCCGCGACACTCGCGCCGCCCCGCAACCCCGAAGCCACGATTGCGGACGACTCGACGACGGTCGCGCGCACGACGCTGGTGCCGCGCGCTCAGAAGATCTGAAGACCCGTCCGCGCAACCTGTAACCGGCGTCTGCGCAACTTGTTGGCGCTATAGGCACGATCTGTAGGCGTAGTCGGCGCAACTGCCGGCGCCGCGCCGTCAGCGCGCCAAAGTGGCCGCGGAGAACTCGGCGACGATGCGGTCCTCGAGCCAGGCGGGACCGGCGAGCTGGTCGAAGAAGCCGCAATGTCCGCCGTACTTCGTCACGGTGACGCTCAGCGCCGGCGACTTCGCTAGCCGTTCCAGCCCGCGAACAGGAATGATCGGATCGTCGTAGGCCGTGATCACGCTCGAGGGCACGGTGAGCTTCGCGAGCCGATCGCCCGTGATCGAGTAGCCGTCGAGGTAGTCCTCGAGCGTCGGGTAATCGGTGAACCGGCGCACCATCTCATCCGTCATGCGTCGCAAGCTCGCGAGCCGCACCATCTCCGCGAAGTCGTACACCGACGGCCAAGCGGCCTGCTTCTTCAGCAGCGAGCGCGCCCACTTGCGAATGAAGTACGTGTGATACGCGGTGAGCCCGCTCTCGATGGCATGCAGGGTCTCGCCCGGGTCCAGTACGGGCGACACCGCGATGACGCGCGCGATCTGCAACCCGGCGCTCTCGGCCTGCGCCGCGACGCGCAGCATGAAATTCCCGCCGAGCGAATAGCCGACGAGATGCAGCGGCTTCCCCGGAAACATCGCCTGGATGCGCTGGATCGCGCCCACCACCTCCGGCAGCAAGCACGAATGAAAGAGCTCGCGGTTCAGGTGATGTGTTGCGCCGTGATCGCGCAGATTGAGCCTGACGACATCGAACCCGGCATCGAACAGCCGCTGCGCCGGCGACAGGATGTACAGCGCGTCTGAGCTGCCTTCCCAGCCATGCAGCGTCACCGCGACTTTGCCCAGCTCCGGCCGCCCGACCCGCGCGGGCCGCGAAACGAAGCACTGCAGGCGCACGCCGTCGCCGCAGTCGAGCAGGTGTTCCTCGCTGGCATCGAGCAGCGCCTTGGCGCGACGCCGGACGAAGCGCTCCCGGAACGGAAGGCTGATCAAGAGGGACTGCACGTGGGGATTGCGCATCCACCACGGCGGCTGGAAGCCTGTGTCGGCGGTCACCGCAAACGTACTTCGATTCGATTGTTGGCCGCAGCGGCCCTGTTCCATTCGCCCGCGGTCAGCGAGCTCGAGATCGAAGGATACGCCGCCACGACGTTCGTGGCATCGCCCGGGG
>DASZSS010000383.1:0-2189 GCA_035548535.1 Steroidobacteraceae bacterium | reverse complement strand
CGCCTTACGGCGTTTCAAGCGCGCCTGTGAAAAGGCGGGCATTCTCACCGAGCTCCGCCGGCGCGAATTCTACGAAAAGCCCACCCAGGAGCGGAAACGCAAGAAGGCGGCCGCCATCAAGCGGCACATGAAGCGCGTGTCCCGCGACGGCATGCGGCCCACTCGCTGAAGGCTCCTGGCAGCGGTCCTGCGCGCATGACGCTGAAGGAACGCATCACCGACGACATGAAGACTGCGATGCGCGCCGGCGACAAGGACCGGCTCGCCGTCGTGCGCCTGATCCTCGCCGCGATCAAGCAGCGCGAGGTCGACGAGCGCGTCACGCTGGACGATGCGCAAGTGCTGGCGGTGCTCGAGAAGATGGCCAAGCAGCGCAAGGAGTCCATCGCGCAGTTCGAAAGCGGCGGCCGCGCGGATCTCGTCGCGAAAGAGAAGGCTGAGCTCGCGGTCGTGCAGTCCTATCTGCCCACGCAACTCTCCGAAGCCGAGCTCGACGCCATCATCACCGAAGCCATCGCCGCCAGCGGCGCCACCTCCGTGAAGGACATGGGCAAGGTGATGGGCATCGTGAAGTCGAAGGCCGCGGGCCGCGCGGACATGGGCGCTGTCAGCGCCCGGATCAAGCAGAAGCTCGGCTAGCGTGAGTGGCGCTCGCGCGGCGCGCTTCGTCGCGAAGCGTCATGCGGCTGGAGCCCGCGCTCTCCCGCATTCGCCGCAGGTCTGAGCCGTGCTCGCCGGACGCGGCTTCTTCACAGCGGTTTGCCTCATTCTCATCGCGCTCACGTGCATCGCGTTCGCGAAGCGCATCGAGCGCGAGCGGCGTCTGCTGCGCAAGCTGCGCGAGAACGACGGCAAGGTGTCGTTCGCCGATCTGACTGACGCTGAGCGCGACACCGCCGAAGCGCTGCGCGCGGCGGGCGTTCTGCGCGCCGATCGCGACCGCGGCTACGTTCGTCAGGACGCCCTGCGAGCGTTCAAGCAGAAGCGGATTCGCTTTGCGCTGTCGGGCGCGCTCATCGCCTTGGTACTGGCGATAGCAGTCGCGTTCATCCTGCTGCGCTAATCAGGGATCGATCGTCGGTAGTCGTCCAGCCGTGGCTGGAGCGACTGCTCCCGCAGATACGCCGGGATGATGGCGCGCATGCGCGCCGGCTCGATGCCGAGGCTCCGGCATCCGTCGCTCGTGCAAACGCTATCGATGGTGAGCGACTTGTAGTTGTCGTACGAGAAAGGCTTGCCCGGCAGGAAGTCCATCAGCACGCCCTGAGCCGCCGCGAGGAAATCGGGAAGCGGGATCAGGTGGCACGGCAGGTTCGCGGCCGCTGCGGTCGTTCGCACGATGTCGGCGAGCGTCATGATGTCCGGCCCGCACAGCTCGTACGACTTGCCGATCGTCTGCGGATTGTCGAGCGCGCGCATGAAGGCCTCGGCTACGTCGTACACGTACACGGGAGCGAAGCGCGCGCCGGGTCGCGCCAGTGGCAACACCCCACGCGTGAGCCGCAGCAGCTTCGCGAACCGATTGGTGAGGCTGTCGCGCGGGCCGAAGATCACGGAGGGACGGAAGATCGTCGCATCCAACGACGTCGCGGCCACGCGAATCAGCGCCTCCGCTTCGCCTTTGCTGCGCAAGTACTGGCTCGGCGCTTGCGCACCCGCGCCCAGCGAGCTCATGTGCAACAGGCGCGAGACGCGCGCCGCGCGCATCGCTTCGACGATCTTGCTCGCGAGCTCGACGTGCGCAAGCCGAAAGGTCTGGCGCCCGCGCTCGTTCAGGATGCCGACGAGATTGATCACGACGTCCATGCCGGTGAAGAGCTGGCCGAGAACGCGGACGTCGTGCACGTTGGCCAACTCGAGCTTCAAAGTCGGCAGCACCGTCAGGTGCTTGCCGCGAGAGAGATTGCGCGTCGGCACGAGGATGAAGTGACCCGCTTCCGCAAGACGCGTCACGAGCGCGCTACCGACGAAGCCGGTACCGCCGAGCACACAGATGCTGAGGCTCTTCCCCATCGCCCTCGAGATCGCAACGGTGCGGAGCGCGCGCAGCGCTCAGCGCAACGGAATCAGCAGGATCGTGTTCGCGCGACGCACCTCGAGCACCAACGTATTCGCGCCCTTGGCGCGCTCACGGAGTTGCTGCAGGTTGGTCACCTTGCTGCGATTGACGCCGATGATGATGTCGTTCG